>JBBWZO010000225.1:0-3009 GCA_039649125.1 Massilia sp.
TGGTTCTGGTACGGGTACGAATAGATGGCTTCGATCTTGCGCGGGGCCGCGCCGAGCGCTGCCTTCGCATCGCCATTCTGGTTGCCGACCACGGCGTCGTTCGCGTCGAGGCCCGCCTTCAGCGTGGCGGCGATGTCGGCACTTGACAGCGTCGCGTTCGGTCCCTTGTCCCAGACGATCGGCAGCGCATCGAGCGCCGTCTTGGCGCGCCACCAGGTGTCTGCCACTACCGCGACGGCGCTGTCGCCGACCTGTACCACTTTCTTGATGCCGGGGCGCTTTTCGATTGCGGACGCGTCGAAGCTCGCCACCTTGCCGCCGAATACCGGGCAATCCTTGATCGCCGCATTGAGCATGCCGGGCAGTTTGAGGTCCATGCCGTAGATTTGCGCGCCGGTGGTCTTGTCGACCGTGTCCAGCCGCGCCAGGCGTTTGCCGGCCAGTTTCCAGTCCTTCGGATCCTTGAGCTGGACGTCAGCCGGCACTGCCAGTTTGCCGGCGGCTGCCGACACCTTGCCGTAGCTCGTCGTACGGCCCGATGGGGTGTGAGTGATCACGCTGTTCGCGGCGCGGCATTCGGCCACCGGCACTTTCCATTCATCCGCCGCGGCCTGCACCAGCATCATGCGTGCGCTTGCGCCGCCTTTGCGCACGTACTCCTGCGACTCGCGCATGCCGCGGCTGCCGCCGGTCGAAAAGCTTCCCCAGACGCGCTTGCGCGCCAGGTTGGCGCCCGGGGTCGGGTATTCGGTGGTGACACGGCTCCAGTCGGCATCGAGCTCCTCGGCCACCAGTTGCGCCAGGCCGGTCAGGGTGCCTTGCCCCATCTCGGAACGGGCGATGCGGATCACGATGGTGTCGTCGGGCTTCACCACCACCCAGGCGTTCACCTCCGGAGCCATCGTGGCGCCTTGCGCTGCCGCTTCGCGCGCAAACGGGATGTGGAACGCGACTACCAGGCTGCCCGCAGTTGCACTCTTGAGGAAGCCGCGGCGCGAGGGCGAGCGCGGCGTGACGGCGGTATCGCGGCTCATGCTTTGGCTCCGTTCACGTGCTGGATGGCCAGGCCGGCGGTCTTCGGATCGCCGCCCTTGGCAACGACGTGGATCGCGGCGCGCACCCGGTTGTAGGTGCCGCAGCGGCAGATGTTGGTCATCGCCTGGTCGATGTCGGTGTCGGTAGGTTTCGGCTTCTGCTTTAGCAGCGCGGCGGCGGCCATGATCATCCCGGACTGGCAGAAGCCGCATTGCGGCACGTCGAGAGCAGCCCATGCTTTCTGCACCGGATGCGAGCCATCTTTCGACAGTCCTTCAATCGTGACGATTTTCTGGCTGGCAGTCACGGTCGAGACTGGGCGCACGCAGGTGCGGGTCGGCTCGCCGTCGATGTGGACGGTGCAGGCGCCGCAGGCCGCGATGCCGCAACCATACTTGGTGCCGGTCAGCCCAAGCTGCTCCCGAAGCACCCATAACAGCGGGGTATCGTCTTCTACCTCGAACTCGCGCAATGTTCCATTGACGTTCAGCTTCGGCATGCCGGGTGCTCCTTTGTCAGGGGTGGGATCGTTTAATGTTCGATATCTATAGTACCCCGTTTTTTGATTGCCAACCGGTCATTTTTTATACCAAGTGTTGGTATGATGTTCAGGGCGATCTCGCCTGGTCGAGGTTTGGCGCGCAAAAAAGCGGGATGGCGTCCTTGCGGAGGCCATCCACATGTCTGGAATAGCATTGGATAGCGCGACTGAGGTGTACTGTCAATAGCGGAATTCTCGTTTCACGCCGCCTGTGGCTGTTTGCTGCAATTTTCAGCGAACAACGCAGGCGGAACATCGCCGTGGCGCGAGTGACGCCGCTGGCGCTTATATCTTTTGGAGCTACAACACTACGCCCGGAGGCGCGGTCGTTATGCGCGGCTGACTTAGGGTTTATTCTGCTACCCTCGAGATTGGAGTGTTCGGGTCGTCGGATAGTTCGTATGTACATAACGTAAAGCTGCGTACTCGCCAAGAAACTGAAGACAGCACAGCGCGAGCCGGCCCGCCACCTGCCCTGGGCCTTATGTCTAGTAAGGGCCACGGGTGCTTCCTCATCGCTCTTGCTGTTCAACATTACCCGCTTTTCGACCACCTCGCGTCCACCATCGAGTTGGCAGCGTGACCACATTGTCGGGATGGGCGTTGAAGATGCCGAGTCCGCTCATCAGCAGCAAGAAAAAACTGACGACGTTAATCCAGTGCATGATGCGAATCGGCAGCCGATGCCGGTAGAACAGCCGGCGCTCGCCTGCCGCGGCCGCAGCCTGGGTTGTCCCCACGTGGGAAACGCTGCATGCCGCTGTTTCCAAAAACTTGGCGTCTGCAATCGTTCGACCGCCGCGAACGAGGAAGTTTGCCGGGCGCGGGGGGATTGCATCGCCACGGCTTTATTTGCCTCGAGACGCCGGCTTCAGGCGCCGGCGTAAAGGGCTTCAGGCGCGCGCCGGGTCGGACAGGGCCTCGACGATTGCGTCGAACACGCGCCGGATGCGAGGCGGCACCGGGCCACGTTGCGGGCGATAGACGAACACATCCCACGCGGGCGGGGCGAAGTCGTCGAGTACCGTGACCAGGCGGCCGCTGGCCAGCTCGGCGGCGACCAGGTAGTGCGGCAGCTGGCCGTAGCCGACGCCGGCCAGCACGGCGTCGCGCTCGGCTTCCGGATCGTCGGTCAGGAAGGCCGGGGCGGTCGGGGTGAACTGCTGGCTGCCGCCGAGGCCGTCGGCCACGTACCACGGCCACACCCTGCCGCTGGCGCCGTCGACGTAGCCGGTGGTCGGCAGCGCCGCCAGCGCCCCGGGCGAGGCCGGAACCCCGGTGCGCGCCACCAGCGCCGGCGCGGCGGCAATCACGAACGACATCTTGGCGACGGCGCGCGCGACGAAGCGGTTGTCGCGCATGAAGCCCAGGCGCACCCCGATGTCGATCTGTTCGTCCACCACGTCGGCGATCGCGTCGGCCAGGCGCAGGTC
>JBBWZO010000252.1:0-4809 GCA_039649125.1 Massilia sp.
CCACAGCGCGCAAACCCGCTGATCCTGCGCCCAGATAGTCCCGGACAACTTCGAGCTTGAACTGCTCGCTGTACTTCGTCATGAAAAAACCCCAAAAGTTGGTGTCCAACTTTTGGGGTTCAGTTCAGTCTTCGGGGAAGAACGCGGGTTTTTAGTATTCGTGCGTGGTGCCGGGAACCGGAATCGAACCGGTACGCCTTGCGGCGCGGGATTTTGAGTCCCGTGCGTCTACCTATTCCGCCATCCCGGCGACGCGCTCCGCATTATCGCTGATTTGCATTGCACCGGCAACAGTTTCCCGGCTCGGCAGGACGGCGCCGCGCATGCTGTCCGGGCCCGGCTGTGCCGGCGTGCCCGGCCCGGACAGCGCGCCCTGCAGCGCGCGCAGGGTCGGGATCGGCCCGACGACTTCGAGTGCATGGGCGTGGATCCGCACGTGCACGGCGTGCGTCCATGCGCGCCAGGGATTGCCGGTGTGCCTGACATAGCGCAGCTGGCCAGGCTGGGATGTGGCTTCCACATAGCCCAGTTCCGCCAGGGCGGCGGCCAGCGTGTGGCGCATGTGGATGGCGTCGAAGCGGGTACTCACATCGAGCCGGCCCGGGGTGCCTGCCCACAAAGGCAGGGCCAGGCCCGCCAGCAGCGGCAGCACGATGGCGGCCAGCGGCGCCTCGGGATCGAGCACGCGCAGGGTCAGCACCAGCAGCGGCATGCCGATCGCCACCGTGAGGCCGTAGGCGACCAGCGGAGAGATGCCGCGCAAGGGACCGGTGCCACGCTGGGCATGCACGATTTCCGAGAACGTTACGCTTTTCATGTTGTCTCCTTCTAGGTGGGCCAGCGGTGGCGCTAACGACCATTGTCGACTCCGCTTATACCCCGGAGTTGACGTGACTCAAAGAACATGACTGGGAACATTTGTTCGCGCCGACCTTGACCTGAACCGGTTTCGATTTGTTCGATGGAGACACCATGAAACGACCACCGCTCTTACTGGCAGCCGTGCTGTCGGCTCTTCTCTGCAGCGCACCCGGGGCGGGGGCGCAGACGATCGAACGCACGGCGGTACTGGACGTGGCGCCCGATGGGGTGGGCGGTTTCACTTCCCACTTCGGCGGCGACTTCACCGCCGCGCAAAGCGGCCGCAGCTTTGCCGACCTGTTCACCTTTAGCGTCTCCGGCATCCCCTTCGATGCCGCCGCCTCCGTCACCTCGTCCTTCCTCGATTCGCCCGGCACCAAGGACCTGCGCATTACCGGCCTGAGCCTGTATCGCTACGACCCGGTCACGCTGGCGGTCATCGGCAATGCGGTGGCGGGCATCGACCTCACCGGCAGCGGGGACAACCCGGTCGATCACTGGGCGCTGACGGCATTCGATCTGCCGGTCGGGGCGTACGCGCTGCGCGTCGACGGCCGGGTGGTGGGGGATGCAGGCGGCGGCTTCGGCGGCGACCTGGCCGTCTCGCCGGTGCCGGAAGCGCCCGGCTATGCGATGCTGCTGGCGGGCCTGGCCGGCAGCGCGCTGCTCTGGCGCCGCCGGCACGTCAGCACGGCACCAATGAAAAACCGCCCATGAGGGCGGTTTGAAGGGAGTGCGCAGCGTCAGCGTGCGCGGCGGTACAGGCGGAAGCGCTCGTCGCGGTCGGAGGCGCGCCGGCCTTCCCACAGCAGCGTGGCGCGGCCGGTGCGCCAGGTACGGGCCAGGTCGCGGTCGTCCCGGGTTTTGACGCTGTCCTGCAACAGCACATAGTCGCACTGGCCACCCTCGACGCCGGCGAAGGGCAGGCGCCCATAAAAGGCGAACGAGGCGCGCTGGGCGGCGCCGACATTCGTATCGATGCAGTTGGCGTCGGGCGGCAGCCTGGCCGCGATCGCCTGGGCCACGCCGGCGTAGCTCCTCCTGTAGTTCAGGTCCGGCAGGAACAGCGTCATCAGGAGCACCCACAGCAGGATCAGGCCGCTCGAGGACAGCACCACGGCGCGCCACAGCACGGTGCGCTGGCGCGACACCCGCCAGCGCACCAGCCAGATCCAGCCGATCGATACGGCCGCTGCCACCGTGAAGCTGACGATGCCGAATTCCGGCGTAAAGCCCGGCACCAGTTTCAGGGCGTTGTGCGACAGTTTTGCGGGCCAGCCGGTCAGCTTGGCGATCCAGAACAGCCAGACCAGGGCGCCCAGGGTGGTCAGCGCCATCACCGAGAACCAGTCGATGGCGTTGATCGCGCCGCGCTTCATGGTCGGCAGGCCGAACGCGGCCATCAGGGCCAGCGGCGGCAGCAGTTTCAGCAGGTCGCCGTGTTCCGGCGTCGGATCGCACAGGATCAGGGTGGATAAAGCGCCAAGGAAGGTCAGCGGCAGCACGATGTGCAGCATGTGCTGCTGGCGCCGCCAGGCCCAGATCGCCCAGCCGGCAAACGGCCAGGCCGGCCAGAAGAACCAGACGCCGACGCGGAAAAATTCCTTGATCGAGGTCCAGCCTGGCAAGGCCAGCTGCTCCATGTTCCAGCCGAGCCAGGCGGACACCGGCGACTGGCCGTAGGGCTGGAGCAGGGTGGCCGGCAGGATCCAGATCAGGGTCAACAGGACGGCGGCGCCGGCGGCCAGCAGCAGGTGGGGCAGCGCGGCGCGCGTCGGGATGCGGAAGAAGCGGGTGCACAGGAGCAGGGCCAGCAGCAAGGCAAGGGGCGAGAGCGGCCCGCGGGTGAGCGTCAGCGCGCCGAGCGACAGGCCGACCAGGGCGGCGTTGCGCAGGCTGGCGGTTTCGATGTAGCGCACCGCGCGGTACAGGAAATAGGCCAGCAGCGAGCCCTGCAGGGTGACGGCCAGGGTTTCGTGGCTGTACAGCAGCAGGCCGAGCGAGCCGAGATACACCAGCACCGCCGTGTCGGCCAGGGTGCGGCCATAGTCGTCCGGTTCCGGCTGGCCGCCGAAGGCCAGGCGCAGCGGCTGGGCCTCGGGGCGCCGTCCCAGGTGGAAGGCCGTGTACCAGAGCGACATGGCGCCGCCGACGAAGATGCCGATGTTCGAGATGCGCGCGGCCAGTACGTCGCCCAGCAGCCAGCCGAACAGCTTGATGCACAGGGCGCCCAGCCAGAAGGCCAGCGGGCCTTCGTCCAGGGCCGGCAGGCCGGCCACGTTCGGATACAGCCAGTCGTCGAGGCCGCCCCGGGACATCGTCCACATGATGCCGAAGCTGCCGGCATCGTCCTTCCACGGATCGCGGCCGATCAGCCCCGGCAGGATGTACAGCAGGCCGAGTGCGAACAGGGCCCAGCGCGGCAGGGCGAGCGTGGCGGCGGCGGGAAGGCGGACTGGTTTCATCGATGAGTCTGATGCGAATAATGTCGCGTAGTATAACGGTGAATATAGGGGCGAAAAAAAAGAAGCCGGAAACCGGCTTCTTCTTTGTCCTTGCAGGCTTCATTTTGAAGCTTGCAACATGACCTGTACTGCTGACAGCTGCGATTAGCCGTTGGCGACCGAGGTCTTCGAACCAACTGCGCCGAACTTCTGGCGGAACTTCTCGACGCGGCCGGCGGTGTCGACGATCTTGTGCTTGCCGGTGTAGAACGGGTGCGATTCAGCCGAGACTTCGATCTTGATCAGCGGGTATTCTTTGCCTTCGTAGGTGCCGGTTTCGCGGGTGGCGATGGTCGAACGGGTGATGAACTTGAAGTCGCACGACACGTCGTGGAACAGGACTTCGCGGTAATCTGGATGGGTATCGGTCTTCATGGTTTTGCTTTCAATAAGTTGGTAGCCAAACAGCACTTCGTCGGTCGTCCTGCTTCTTGACCCGATTGCCGATCACTTGCCAGGGTTGAGGTGCTACAGAACCCACAATTATAAAACGGGTGGAGCGGCGTGGCAACCTTGGTGGATGCACAGACCCGTAGGGTGTGCGGCTACACCCGGGAGGTGGATGAGCACGAGGCCGATGCGCCGCCCACGCGTTCAACCGGCTCCGATACCTCGCGACATGCATCTGTGCGTTGAACGCGTGGGCGGCGGTTCTGTCGCGTCAACGCCACCCTTACGGTATAGCCGCGCCACCCTACGTCCTGCTGCATATTGTGCGGGCAAATAAAAAAGGGCGGCTCGCGCCGCCCTCCTGTGATGCTTTTGGGGTGGTCAACCGCCGCGGCGCATCATGTCGAAGAATTCCACATTGGTCTTCGTCGCACGCATCTTGTCGAGGATGAACTCCATCGCCTCGATCTCGTCCATCGAGTACAGCAGCTTGCGCAGGATCCAGATTTTTTGCAGCTGGTCCGGCTTGATGAGCAGCTCTTCGCGGCGGGTGCCCGACTTGTTCAGGTTGATCGCCGGGTAGACGCGCTTCTCGGCCAGGCGGCGTTCGAGGTGCACTTCCATGTTGCCGGTGCCCTTGAATTCTTCGTAGATGACGTCGTCCATGCGCGAGCCGGTTTCGATCAGCGCAGTCGCGACGATGGTCAGCGAGCCGCCTTCCTCGACGTTACGGGCGGCGCCGAAGAAGCGCTTCGGACGCTGCAGCGCGTTGGCGTCGACACCGCCGGTCAGCACCTTGCCCGAGGCCGGGATCACGGTGTTGTAGGCGCGCGCCAGGCGGGTGATCGAGTCGAGCAGGATCACCACGTCCTTCTTCATCTCGACCAGGCGCTTGGCCTTCTCGAGCACCATTTCGGCGACCTGCACGTGGCGCGTCGCCGGCTCGTCGAAGGTCGAGGCGACCACTTCGCCGCGCACCGAACGCTGCATCTCGGTCACTTCTTCCGGACGCTCGTCGATCAGCAGCACGATCAGGGTGCAGTCGGGATGGTTG
>JBBWZO010000259.1:0-7766 GCA_039649125.1 Massilia sp.
GCGGCATGATGATCCAGAATACCGGCGCACCGATCTCGGTGCCGGTCGGTACAGCAACCCTGGGCCGCATCATGGACGTGCTGGGCAATCCGATCGATGAATGCGGTCCGGTAAGCACGGAACAAACCGCATCGATCCACCGCAAGGCCCCGGCCTATGACGAGCTGTCGCCTTCGCAGGATCTGCTGGAAACCGGCATCAAAGTGATTGACCTGGTTTGCCCGTTCGCCAAGGGCGGTAAAGTCGGCCTGTTCGGCGGCGCCGGCGTCGGCAAGACCGTCAACATGATGGAACTGATCAACAACATCGCCAAGGCGCACAGCGGCCTGTCCGTGTTCGCCGGCGTGGGTGAGCGCACTCGTGAGGGTAATGACTTTTACCACGAGATGGCTGAAGCCAAAGTGGTCGACCTCGAGAACCCGGAAAATTCCAAGGTTGCGATGGTCTACGGCCAAATGAACGAACCGCCGGGCAACCGCCTGCGCGTCGCGCTGACCGGCCTGACGATCGCTGAAGGCTTCCGCGATGAAGGCCGTGACGTGCTGTTCTTCGTCGATAACATCTATCGCTTCACGCTGGCCGGCACCGAAGTCTCGGCACTGCTCGGCCGTATGCCTTCCGCGGTGGGTTACCAGCCGACGCTGGCCGAAGAGATGGGCCGCCTGCAAGAACGCATTACCTCGACCAAGACCGGTTCGATCACCTCGATCCAGGCCGTTTACGTCCCTGCCGATGACTTGACCGACCCGTCGCCTGCAACCACCTTCGCCCACCTCGACTCGACCGTCGTTCTGTCGCGTGACATCGCCTCGCTGGGTATCTACCCGGCAGTCGACCCGCTGGACTCGACCTCGCGCCAGCTGGACCCGCTGGTCGTCGGCCAGGAACACTACGAGACCGCGCGCGCCGTGCAGGGCACCCTGCAGCGCTACAAGGAACTGCGCGACATCATCGCGATTCTGGGCATGGACGAACTGGCACCGGAAGACAAGCTGGTCGTCGCTCGCGCCCGTAAGATGCAGCGTTTCCTGTCGCAGCCGTTCCACGTCGCTGAAGTGTTCACCGGTTCGCCAGGCAAGTACGTTTCGCTGAAAGACACGATCAAGGGCTTCAAGATGATCGCGTCGGGCGAACTGGACCACCTGCCGGAGCAGGCGTTCTACATGGTCGGCACCATCGAAGAGGCGATCGAAAAAGCCAAGAAACTGGCTGCCTAAGTCGGCTTCTTCAACCTGAAGGACACACATGGCAAACATTTTTCACGTTGACGTGGTCTCGGCCGAAGAGCAGATCTTCTCCGGCGAAGCGACTTTCGTCGCGTTGCCGGGTGAAGCGGGCGAGCTGGGTATCTACCCGAAGCACACCCCGCTGATCACGCGGATCCGTCCGGGTGCCGTGCGCATCCAGACGACCGCGGGCAACGAGGAGTTCGTTTTCGTCGCCGGCGGTATCCTCGAGGTGCAGCCGAACGGCGTGACGGTCCTGGCCGACACCGCGATCCGCGGTGGCGACCTCGATGAAGCGAAAGCGCAAGCGGCCAAGAAGCAGGCCGAAGAGCTGATGCAGTCGCAGGACGCGCAGATCGACTACGCGAAAGCCCAGGCCGAACTGGCCTCGGCAATCGCGCAGCTGGCGGCGATCCAGAAGCTGCGTTCGCGCGGTCGGTAATTCTTCAGCAAGCAGTAACGCTCTATAAAGGCAGCCTTCGGGCTGCCTTTTTTATTGTCGATGTCCCGCACGGTTATACAGAAAATCGAAATCTGCGAATCGCTAAGTGCAGGATGACACGCAGTCCCTCATTCCTGAGTTTCCCGAGCAAATCAGCCTCCTACCCCTGGCCGGCTTATTGCGCCAGCCTTGTCGCTACCTGCTCCCGAAAATAGCCGCTCTGCACATACCGGTACAGGTTCGCGCCCGGGCATACCGTCTTGTCCGAATGGTCGCGGTGGCTGGCGATATTCTCGACCGGCACCTTGTATTTTTTCGCCAGCATCGTCATCACGTCGACGACCGCGGCCAGCTGCTGCGGGTTCGGTTCGACCTCCTCGAAGTTGCCCACCACTTCGATCAGAGCGTGGCCGCTCGGGTCGTATTCCGTATTCGTGTCGCCGGCATAGGCGATGTCGCGCCCGGCATGGGTGCGGCCTTCGAGGTCGATGATGTAGTGGTAGGGGATGTCGAGCCAGCCCCTGGTGTCGCGCGACCAGGCCTGCAGCCTGCGCAGGTAGGCGCGCGGGTCGGTGCCCGGCTTGAACGGTTCGCCCTGGTGGTGCAGCGTGATGTGGGTGATGTTGTGGCGGCGCGCGCGGGACGGATCGGCCGGGGTGCCGCCCCAGTCGCTGACGGCGACGATAGCCGGTGCGACGACCGCCGGTTTCAGGGCGCAGCCGGCGGCGGCCAGCGCGAGGCAGAGGGGCGCGAGCAGGCGCGCAGCGGAGCGGAGATGCATGGGGGGTGCGTGGCGGGTTGCATGGATGAGTCAGCCGCCATCTTTCCACAGGTCGCAGCTCGGATGCAAACCCGGCGCCCACCCCGGCAGCGTGCGCGTGCTGGCGCAGCGATGCAAACCTGTTAAGCTTATGTCCGATCCCCGACCACTCCACGCGCCCATGAGAACGATTCCCCAAATCCTGCGAGACAGCAAAACCATCGCCGTCGTCGGCCTGTCCAAGAAACCCGAGCGCGCCAGCTACGGTGTCGCCGAATATCTGCAAGGGCAGGGCTACCGCATCATCCCGGTCAACCCGCAATATGCGGGCCAGGAGATCCTCGGCGAACGCGTGCACGCGAGCTTGCAGGATGCCGCCGATGCGCTCGCGCCGGGCGGCCAGCGCATCGACATTGTCGACTGCTTCCGCAAGCCTGACGACATCCCGCCGCTGGCGCGCGACGCGATTGCGATCCGCGCCGGCTGCCTGTGGATGCAGCTCGAGATCGAGAACCAGGCCGCCGCCGACCTCGCGCGCGCCGCCGGCCTCGACGTGGTGATGAACCATTGCCTGAAGATCGAACACCGCAAACTGGACGCCGAACGCAGCGTTTAAAAACCATCATGCTGCAAGCCGCCACCCTGACGATTTCCCTGTTCGCCGCCCTGGCGTCTGCCGGCGCGAGCGCGCAACCGACTGGCCTCGTGCCCCACCGTCCAGTGGTGGCGCCGGGCAGCACGCCCGCCGTCTGCCCGGCACTGCTCAAGCAAAATTTCAAGCGTCTGCAGGACGAAGCGCCGGAAGACCTTTGCCAGTACGCCGGCAAGGTGGTGCTGGTTGTGAATACCGCCAGCTATTGCGGCTTCACGAAACAGTACGAAGGACTGGAGCGGCTGTACGCGAAATACAATCCGCGCGGCCTGGTGGTGCTGGGCTTCCCGTCGAACGATTTCGGCAACCAGGAGCCGGGCAATGCCAAGGAAATCGCCGACCTCTGCTACAACACCTACGGCGTAAAATTCCCGATGTTCGCGAAGTCGCCGGTGAGCGGGCCGAACGCCAATCCGCTGCACGCGGCGCTGGCCAGGCAGACCGGCAAGGAACCGAAGTGGAATTTCACGAAGTATCTGATCGGGCGCGACGGTAAAGTGGTCGAGTACTTCCCGAGCAAGGTGGCGCCGGAAGATCCGCAACTGGTCAGCAGGATCGAGCAGGCGCTGGGGATGTAATCAGGGCGCCTTTCGGTCCTCGGGCCTGGACGAGCCGTCCACCCTACCACGAGCAATGCTACAGATAGGCGCGCAACGGGCCGCGCAGCGCGTTGCACACCACGATCCCTTCGGCCCGTTCCAGCATGGCTCGCGTGATGACGCGCTCGCTCGCCTTCCAGGCCGGGGCGCCCAGCATGATTGCACGCATCACGCCGGGCAGCAGGCCAGACGAAAGCGGCGGCGTGTACCAGTTGCCGTCGATGCGCACGAATACATTGCTGCGTCCCCCTTCGGTCAGTTCCCCGCGCTCGTTGAAGAACAGGGCATCGAAGGCCCCTTGCGCTTCGGCGGCGCGCCAGGCGGCGTCGTAGCGGCTGCGCAGCGCCGTTTTATGGCGCAGGAAGACGTCCCCCGAGTGCGTCGTCTCCCGGGCCAGCAGCAGGCGCACCGGTTCGTGCAGCGGCGCCAGCGGGGCGGCCGTGATGGCCAGCTGGCCATCGGCGCCGAGCGCCAGGCGCAGGCGGTGCAGGCTGGCGTCCCGGGGCAGGGCGAGGCAGGCATCGATGACCAGCGTGCGCGCGGCCGCCGCATCGAACGGGCGGCCGAAGTAGCTGCAGGATGCCCCCAGGCGCGCCAGATGTTCGTCCAGGTGGCGCGGCCCATCCTCCCAGGAAGCCTTGATGGTCTCGAAGAGTTCGAATTCGTTGGACAGCCCCGTCAGGAAGCGCGCCTTCAACCGGCATTCGGCAAATTCCGCCAGCGGGTCGCTGTCGAAGACGATGCCGGCGCCCACGCCCAGCTCGCCGCGGCGCAGGCCCGTTCCCGGTCCCAGCGCCGGTCCCAGCGCCAGGGTGCGGATCGGTACCGACAGGCAGAAGTCGCCGACGGTACGGCCAGCTTCGGGCGGGTCGAACCAGCCGATCGCGCCCGTATAGATGCCGCGCGGGTCGGCTTCGAGTTCGTCGATGATTTCCATGGTGCGCCGTTTCGGCGCTCCCGTGATCGAGCCGCAGGGGTACAGGGCGCCGAACACCTTGGCCAGGCCCGCGTCCGCGCGCAGCTGCGCCTGCACCGTGGAGGTCATCTGCAGCACGGCGCCGAAGCGCGTCACCTCGAACAGTTCAGGGACGGCGACGCTGCCGGTCTCGGCCACGCGTCCGAGGTCGTTGCGCAGCAGGTCGACGATCATCAGGTTCTCGGCACGGTTCTTCGGGTCGAGCGCCAGCGCGGCGGCGCGCTTGGCCGTCGTGGTGTCGTCTTCGGCCGCCGGCGCCGTACCCTTCATCGGGCGCGCTAGCAGGGTGCCGGCGCGGTGGCGCACAAACAGCTCGGGAGAGAAGGACAGCACCGCGCTGCCGTCGGGCAGGCCAATGAGGGCCCCATACGGCACCGGCTGGCGCGCGCGCAGGCGCTGGTACAGTGCGAAGACCGAACCAAAAGCCTCGAAGCGCAGCCGGTAGGTGTAGTTGACTTGATAGGTGTCGCCGGCGGCGATGTAGTCGCGGATCCGCTTGATCGACTCGACGAACCCCGCTTCGTCGACATTCGCGTGGATGCCGCCGACGCCGGCCACGCTGTTGCCTGGACCGTTGCCGGCGGCGCGGGTGGCGACCCAGGCCGCGGCGCGTTCGGCCGTCAGGCGCTCGCAGCGTTCGAACAGCAGGACCTGCGCCAGCGGTATCTCCTGCGGCCTGGCGTGGATGCCGAGCAGGTGCGCGCCCAGTTCATAGGTGAGCAGGGGTACCGCGTACAGGCCGCGGGCGAGCGCTGCCTGCAGCTCGTCCAGCAGGCCGTCCCAGCCGGCGGCATCAACGCACTGCAGTGTGCCGGCGTGCCCCAGGTACAGGCGCGACAGGGCCTGCGCGTGAGCTTCCGCGCTCGCATCGTCGAGCAATGCAAAGACCGTGTCCATGGAAGCCTCAGGCCGCCAGCAGCAGCGACAATTGTACGCCTGTCCCCTCGGCGGGGTTCTGGCGGAAGCCGCTCTTCGCGAAGCGGTGCCAGCGCCCGGTGACGTAGCTCACCAGCAGGCTGGCGCGCGCCGGCACGTCGTCCTCGATCCCGTGGCCCTGGGTCACAGCCAGGCGCAGGGCGCCCTTGCAGGCCAGTTCGACCTTGTCATAGAAGGCGTTCATGCGCAGCTGCAGGCGCTCGTCCTCGCCGACCAGGGCGTCGCCGATCAGCACCCGCGTCATGCCGGGGTTGTTGGCGGCGAAGTTCAGCAGCATGGTCAGCATGGCATAGGCCTGGTCGATGCCGCGCTCTTCCTTTTCGACGATCTGGTTGATGACGCCGAACACGCTCGATTCGATGAATTCGATCAGCCCTTCGTACATCTGCGCCTTGCTGGCGAAATGGCGGTACAGCGCCGCTTCCGAGACGGCCAGGTGCGCCGCCAGCGCGGCGGTGGTGATCTTCTCGCCTTTCGGCTGCTCGAGCATGGCCGCCAGGGCCTGGAGGATTTGCAGTTTGCGCTGGCCTGGCCTGGTGCTTGCCATGGGATCCCGAAAATGAAGGTTGATGAAAGCGGTTAATGAAGCAGTGAAGCCGAAGCAGTGGCGCCGGATCAGCGCAGCCGGTTCAGTTGCCTCGGCAGCTGCCGCACGGATTTTACTTTGACATCGACGTAGTTGGGGCGAATCAGCCTGCGCGGCCGCGCCGCCGCCAGCGTGCTGCGCTCGCCGATGCGCAGGTATTGCGTCACCCACACGGTGCGCAGCCCCAGCTGCCGCGCGCTTTTCAGGTTCGCCAGCGTGTCTTCGACCAGGATGCAGTTGTGCGCGGCTACGCCATGGCGGCGCAGCAGGCGCGAGAGCATTAGCTTCGACGGCTTCGGGCGCAGCTGGCCGTGCACCTGCATCTGCTCGATGGCGATGTGGTGGACAAAGTGGCGCGACAGGCCGAGGTGGCGCATCACGTGCGTCGAATAGGCGGTCGGGCCATTGGTGAGCAGGATTTTTCTTCCCGGGAGGCGCTGCAGCAGGCGGCCCAGGCCCGTTTCGGAACGCATCATGGCGCGCAGGTCGCCTATGTCGTGGGTCTCGCGCAGGAAATCGGCGGCGTGCACGCCATGGTGGCGCATCATGCCGAGCAGGGTGGCGCCGTAGCGCTTCCAGTAACCGAGGCGCGCCGCGTCGACTCTCTCCTGTGTCACCGGGTTGATGCCGTCGTCGAGCACGCGTGCGATATACGTGTTCATGTTGGCGCTGATGGCGGGGAAAATTGCGTGCGAGGCGTCGTGCAGGGTGTTATCGAGGTCGAACAGCCAGACGAGGTTGCTATAAGGTTGTGGCACGGTGCGGCTTTTATTGGGGATCGAATCGGCGATTATAGTTCGCGCGACAGGAAACAGGCTTGCGCACAAGCAGCGGATAAAAACAGGGGAGGGGAATGGTGCCCTTGACGTGGATTGAACACGTGGCCTCTCCCTTACCAAGGGAGTGCTCTACCACTGAGCTACAAGGGCGGGTAGAAGTCGCATCAAGATGCGTCATGGCGGCTGGCGCCATGACGAAGCGGCGTTGGCGCTGCTTAAATCTTAGTGCGACCGGATCATAGTGCCAAAAGCCTGTTCGGTCAAGACTTCCAGCAATAAAGAATGCTCGATGCGGCCGTCGATGATGTGCACCGTATTGACGCCCGACTTGGCCGCGTCCAGCGCCGACGAGATCTTCGGCAGCATGCCGCCGGAAATCGTACCGTCGGCGAACATCTCGTCGATCTCGCGCGCCGACAGGTCGGTGACCAGGTTGCCGGCTTTATCTTGCACGCCCGCGATGTTGGTCATCATGATCAGCTTTTCGGCTTTTAAAATTTCCGCGATCTTGCCGGCGACGACGTCGGCGTTGATGTTATAGGCCTGGCCGTCCTGGCCGAAGCCGATCGGCGAGATGATCGGAATGAAGGCGTCGTCCTGCAGCGCCTTCACCACGGCCGGATTGATCGCCTCGATCTCGCCGACGAAGCCGATGTCGAGGAACTCGCCCGGCTTGTCCTTGTCGGGCATCGACATCTTGCGCGCACGGATCAGCCCGCCGTCCTTGCCGGTCAGGCCGACGGCCTGGCCGCCGTAGTGGTTGATCAGCATGACGATGTCCTGCTGCACTTCGCCGCCCAGCACCCACTC
>JBBWZO010000262.1:0-11118 GCA_039649125.1 Massilia sp.
GTGAAATCGCCTGACGCGCATGCCGCATCCGGTGTAACCGCCATCTGGTGGATGGTGCCGCCCCTGCTGACGGTCGATGCCAGCACCGCGGGCGAGCCCCCCGTTACCGTCAATTTGTTGGCCGACAACACCGATACCGTCGTTTCGAAGGGTCGCGTCCGAGCCGCTGAACACGATTTCGGTCCACCCGCGCAGGTAGTTCAGGCCCCAGGCGCCATTCCCGGCCGCCTTGAACGACGTGCTGTTGAACGGGAACCGGGTTGCCGCGGCATGCTTCGTGGCTCCCGAAACGACACAGCGACGCGCCTTGCGGTGCGTCCTGGTGGGGCTCAGCGCCCGGCCGCCGCGCGGTCGGCGACGATCTTCGGCGTGATGAAGACCAGCAGTTCGGTCTTCGAATTCTCGCGCCCCTGGGTCTTGAACAGGTAGCCGAGCACCGGGACGTCGCCCAGCAGCGGCACCTTGGTCTCGTTGTTGCGCTCGGACTGCTGGTAGATACCGCCCAGCACCACCGTGCCGCCGTTCTCGACCATGACCTTGGTCTTCACGTGCTGGGTATTGATCGCGAAGCCGGCGCGCGTTTCCTCGCCCTTCGAATCCTTGCTGACGTCCACTTCCAGTACCACGTTGCCGTCGGGCGTGATCTGCGGCGTCACTTCCAGGCGCAGGTTGGCCTTCTTGAATTCGATCGAGGTGGCGCCGCTGCTCGAGGCGACCTGGTACGGCAGTTCGATGCCCTGCTCGATCACGGCCACCATCTTGTCTTCGGTGACCACGCGCGGGCTGGAAATGATCTTGCCCTTGCCGTCCGCCTCCAGGGCCGACAGTTCCAGGTTCAGGAAGCGGTTGTCGGCCGACGAGAACAGGGAGAAGGCCAGGCTCGAGGGCGAGATGCCGCCGATCGCCGCCGCCGGCAGGTTCACCATCGTCGTGTTGCCGAAACCGTTGCTGCCCTCGCCCGTCTGGCCGGTGATCGTGCCGACGTCGGCCAGGTTGCCGCCGATGGCGATGCGGTTGTTGCCGCCGATGCCGTAGCCGGCGTCGCCGCCGCGCAGGCCGCGCATGTCGTTGAAGCCGATCTTCGCGCCCAGGTTGCGCGAGAAGCCGTCGTTCGCTTCGACCAGGCGCGCTTCGATCAGCACCTGTTTCGACGCCACGTC
Source organism: Massilia sp. (assembly GCA_039649125.1). Taxonomy (GTDB): domain Bacteria; phylum Pseudomonadota; class Gammaproteobacteria; order Burkholderiales; family Burkholderiaceae_D; genus Telluria. The sequence continues at coordinate 1,161 of JBBWZO010000262.1, forward strand.
GGTCTTCTGGATCAGCAGGCGGATGTCTTCGATCTTCGAGGCGATGTCGGTCACGAACAGCTGGTTCGTGCGCGGGTCGATGATGGCGCTGCCGCGCTTCGAGAGCACGCGGTTGCGGTTGTCGGCGCTGGGGCCGCCGGTCGCGTCCAGGCCGAACACGGTGCGGAAGGACTCGGCCTTCTGGTAGTTCAGCTGGAAGATTTCCGAGCGCAACGGTTCGAGCTCGGAAATCTGGGCGCGCTGCTCCAGTTCCAGCTTTTCCTTGGTCAGCAGTTCCTCTTTCGGCGCGATCCAGATCACGGTGCCGTTCTTGCGCATGTCCAGGCCCTTCGACTGCAGGATCACGTCCAGCGCCTGGTCCCACGGCACGTCTTTCAGGTGCAGCGTCAGGCTGCCGGCGACCGAGTCGGCGGCGATGATGTTCAGGCCCGAGATGTCGGCCACCGCCTGTAGCGCGGCGCGCACTTCGATGTTCTGGAACTGGAAGCTGATCTTTTCGCCGCGGTAGCCCTGCGTGCCCTGGACCAGTTTGTTCGGGTCTTCCTTGATCGGGCGCACGGCCACCACCAGCTGGGTATCGCTCTGGAACACCGACTGCTCCCAGCTGCCCTGGGCTTCGATGACCATGCGGGTGTTGGCGCCGTTGGCGCTGGTGGTGACGCGTGACACCGGGGTGCCGAAATCGGTCACGTCGAGGCGGCGGCGCAGCGTTTCCGGCAGGCCGGTATTGAAGAAATCGACCTGCACCTTGTTGCCGAGCTGACGCACGTCGACCGCGACGTTGCCGTTCGGCAGGTCTACCACGACGCGGCCTTCGCCATCAAGGCCGCGGCGGAAGTCGAGGTTGCGCAATTGCTGGCGCGGGGCGGCCGCGGGGGTGGCGGCAGGGGAAGAAGACACCGCCGTGCCGGCGGCGGGCGCGACGCCCGCCTGGGCACTGGCTCCTTCGATCGTCACCACCACCGACTTGCCGTCGATCGCGGTGGCATAGGCCACCGGGCGCTTCAGGTTCATCACCAGGCGGGTGCGCTCGCTGGCCTGCACCACGTTCACGTTGCGCACTTCGCCGAGGTTGATGTCCTGGGCATTCTTGCCGGTGGCATTGCTGGTGGCGCCGAAGTCGAGGGCGATGCGCGCCGGGCTGGTGATCGCGAAACCGAGCGGCAGTTTGGTCGGTGCGTTCTTCATCGCGATGTTGACCACCACGTTGGCGCCCTGCTGGTTGGCCGTGATCGATTCGATCGCATTCTCTTGCAACTGAGCCTGCTGCGCCTGCGCCCATGCGGAACCGATGCCGGCGCCCAGCGCCAGCAGCAGCGCCGCGCACTTCCTTGTGAATGGGGTCATTTCCCGATCTCCTTACTTTCCTGCAATTCCAGCTTCGATATCCGCTCGACCCAATCGCCGCCTGCGTCCTGTACCATTTCCCGAATCTCGACCGCGCCTGGGGTAATGCGCGTCACCTGGCCGAAGTTCTGGCCCAGGCGCTGCCCTGCCCGCACGCGGTAGACGCTGCGCTCGATTTGCACGAGGGCAAAGCCGACCCCTTCCTTTTGCATCATACCGACCATCCGCATGGTGTCGAGCGGATAGTGTTCCAGCACTTCGCGCGGCCGGTTCAGGTCCGGCTGCTGCGCGCTCGGCGCCAAGGCGATCGCACCCGGCCCGGCCAGCTTGTCCGGGTTGAAGGGATCGACCGCCTCCTGCTGGTGATAGGCATAGGGCACGAATTCCTTCGGCGCCGGCAGCGGTTTCACCATTGGCCGGGTCTGCGCCTTCGTTTCTTCCATCCAGGTGCGCACTTCGCGCACGTCGCTGTCGCCGCAGCCGGCCAGCAGCAGGCTTGCCAGCAGCGGCAGCGCGCGCATCTTCACGTTCTTCATGGCGTGCCCTCCCCGGCCTTGCTGCCCTTCTTCGCCTTCAGGCGTGCCGCTTTCTGGGTCGCCAGTTCTTCGGCGTCGAGGTAGCGGAAGGTCTTGGCGACCGCGTCCAGGGTCAGTTTGCCGTCCTTGTCGGCCTTCAGCTTCATGTTGTTGAGGGTGACGATGCGCGGCAGGTGGGCCATGTCGGCGGCGAAGGCGCCCAGGTCGTGGTAGTTGCCGCTGATCTTGATGGCGATCGGCAGCTCGGCGTAGTAGTCGCGCACGACGATCTGGTCGGGACGGAACAGCTCGAACTGCAGGCCGCGGCCGACGCCGGCCTGGTTGATGTCCGACAGCAGCGCGGCCATCTCGGCCTTGCTCGGCAACTGCTTTTCCAGGCGCTCGACCGATTGGTCGACCTGCAGCTTCTGCGCCTGCAGCGCTTCCAGGTTGACGGCCTGGGCCACTTTCATGCGGTATTCCTCGCGCAGCGTCGCCTCCTGGCTGGCCAGCGATTCCTGCGTTTCGAACTGACCGCTCCAGTACAGGAACCAGCCGAGCGCGATCACCGCTGCCAGCGCGCCGGCCGCACACAGCAGGCGCGGCGCCAGCGGCCACAGGCCCGGCGGGCGGCCCTGCAGGTCCTGGAATTGCGCCGACAGCTCGGCGCCCAGTTGTTTCAGATCGATGTTCATGACTTCTGTCCGTCTTGCGTGCCGGTTTGCGTTCCGCCTGCGGCGCCGGCCTGCTTGCTTCCTGGCGTACGCTCGGCGTCGTCGGCATCGCGGGCGCGCTTGATCGCCACCGCCAGCGTGAACTCGACCGCCTTGCGCGTGATCTTGTCCTGGGTCAGCGTGGCGGCCTTCACTTCGGTCAGCTCGGGGCGTTCGAGCCAGGGCGAATTGCCCGACAGGTTGCGCAGCAGCTCGGCCACGCGCTCCTGCGACTGGGCATAGCCGTTCAGGAGCACGCGCTGGCCGTCCTGCTCGAAGCCCTTCAGGTACACCCCTTCCGGCGCCTGGCGCACCAGTTCGTCGAACAGGTACACAGGCTGGTTGCGGTCGCCCTGCAGGTCTTCCACGGCCTGCTGGCGCGATTTCAAGGCGTTGATCTCTTCCTTCAGGGTCGCGATGTCCTTGATCTTCTTGTCGAGTTCCCCGTTCTCGGCCTTCAGGACGGCGTTGCGCTCTTCCTGGATCGCGATGCGGCTGGCGTTCCAGCCGCCGACCAGCAGCACCACGGCCGCGCCGAGCAGAGCGCCGAGCACCAGCATGGCGACGAAGGCCGCCTGTTTCTGTTTGCGTTTCGCTTCCCGGTGCGGGAGCAGGTTAATCCGGATCATCAGCCAAACCTCCGCAGCGCCAGGCCGCAGGCAACGAGATACGACGGGCCCTCGAGGCGCAGCTGCGCCTCGCGCAGACCAGGGCCTAATAACATGCCGTCGAACGGCGCCACGCTCGCTGTCGGGATGCGCGTGCGGCCGCCGATCAGCTCGACCAGCCCGGGCAGCTGGGCGCTGCCGCCGGCCAGCCAGATCTGGTCGATGCGGGTGTAGGGGGTCGAGGTGAAGAAGAACTGGATCGCGCGCGTCACTTCCATCGCGGCGTTTTCCAGGAAGGGTTTGAGCAGCTCGGCGTGGTAGTTTTCCGGCAGGTCGCCCGACTTCTTGCGCGCTTCGGCGTCCTCGTAGGACATGCCGTAGGCGCGCACGATCTCCTGGGTCAGCGTGTTGCCGCCGAACGGCTGCTCGCGCTCGTAGATGCCGTCGCCGTTCTGCAGCACGGACACGTGGGTCATGCCGGCGCCGATCTGGAACAGGACGACGATTTTTTCAGGATCGGCAGGCGCAGCGCGCATCAAGGCCGCGCGCGCGGCATACGATTCGATGTCCATCACGGTGGCGGTGAGGCCCGCGGCCTCGGCGATCGCGACCCGGTCCTCGACCTTCTCCCGGCGCGCGGCGGCCAGCATCACCTCCATATCGTCCGGCGAATTGGCGGCAGGTCCCACCACGTCGAAGTCCAGGCTCACCTCGTCGAGGGCGAACGGGATGTACTGGCTCGCTTCGGATTCGACCTGCACTTCGAGCTGGTCTTCGGCCATGCCGGCCGGCAGGATGATTTTCTTGGTGATGACCGCGGCCGGCGGCATGCCGAGCGCGACCAGGCGGGCACGGGTGCCGCTTTTCTTCCAGATGCGGCGCACGGCCTCGGCGACCTGGTCGAAGTTTTCGATGTTGCCGTCCACCACGGCGCCGCGCGGCAGCGCTTCGAACGCATGGCGCTCGAGCCGCAGCACGCCCTTGCCGGCATCGGACAGCTCGACCAGGCGCAGGCCCGACGTGCTGATGTCGAGGCCGGCCAGCGGGGGGCTCGACTTCCCGAACAAGGAACCTAGATTGATCACGAGCGTACTCCCTCAGCTGCTGTCTGCCTGGCAGACCAATGTTTCAACGCCCGCGCGGGGGAAATGTCTTGTTGAGATAAACCTCATGCTTGGCTTGGCGCGCGCCGACTGCACAACCATTAGGCACTGCATCAAATCGTAGCCAGAATAGTGCGCCGCGACAAGATATTTCTTCACTGTAACATTACAATCCGACGGGGATGCCACAGTCTGATATTCCCTTGGTAACAACCCTTGTCACCCATGCCACAAACAGGGTGTCCTGGCGAGTCCGTGCCGTAGCCAGATGTGGTGCCTTATAATGAGGCGGCTCAACACAGTGAACTCCAGCATGAAATCATCCCAATCATCGAAATCCCCGAAGTCGAACAAATACAGTCCAAAACGGCTGGTCCTGATGGCCTTCGGGGCGCTGGCCGGCCTGGCACTGGTCGGCGTGCTGCTGGTCGTGTTCGCGCTGGCGATGGCCTACCCGAACCTGCCGGCGCTCGACACGATTACCGACTACCGTCCGAAAATGCCGTTGCGTATCTTCACGGCCGATAACGTCCTGATCGGCGAGTTCGGCGAGGAGCGCCGGACCCTGGTGCGCTTCAAGGAAATCCCGGATGTCATGAAAAAGGCGGTGCTGTCGATCGAGGACGACCGTTTCTATGAGCACGGTGGCGTCGACTACTGGGGCGTGCTGCGCGCCGTGCTGCACAACGCCACCAGCGGCTCGCGCCAGGGCGCCTCGACCATTACCCAGCAGGTGGCAAGGAACTTCTTCCTCTCGTCCGAACAAACCCTCAAGCGGAAGGCCTACGAGGCGCTGCTGGCCTGGAAAATTGAAAAAAACCTGACCAAGGACCAGATCCTCGAGGTCTACATGAACCAGATCTACCTGGGCCAGCGCGCCTTCGGCTTCCAGTCGGCAGCCCAGATCTACTTCGGCAAGGATCTGCGGGACATCACCGTCGCGGAAGCGGCGATGCTGGCCGGCCTGCCGAAGGCGCCGTCCGCCTACAACCCGGTGGTGAACCCGACCCGCGCCAAGACGCGCCAGCAGTACATCCTGCAGCGCATGCATTCGCTCGGCTACATCACCGACGCCCAGTACGCACAAGCGAAGGATGAGGAACTGACCATCAAGACCGACAGCACCGCCTTCGGCGTGCACGCCGAGTACGTGGCCGAGATGGCGCGCCAGCTGGTCTACGAGCAGTTCAAGGAAGACACCTACACGCGCGGCCTGAACGTGTTCACCACCATCACCAAGGCCGACCAGGACGCGGCCTACCTCGCCGTGCGCCGCGGCGTGATGGATTACGAGCGCCGCCACCCCTACCGCGGCCCGGAGTCGTATATCGACATCCCGAAGGACAAGACCGAGGCCGACGAGGCGATCGAGGCGGAACTGGCCGAGAAGCCCGACAGCGACGACATCGTCGCCGCCATCGTGCTTGCCGCCTCGCCGTCGAGCGTAACCGCCGTGCTGGCGTCGGGCGAGGAGATCAAGATCACCGGAAAGGGCCTGTCGTTCGCGTCGAGCTGGCTGTCGGCCAAGGCGCAGCCGAACCGCCGCATTCGCCGCGGCGCCCTGATCCGCGTCATGCAGGACGCCGGCGCCGACTGGAAGATCACGCAGATGCCGCTGGTCGAGTCGGCCTTCGTGTCGGCCAGCACCGAAGACGGCGCAATCAAGGCGCTGGTCGGCGGCTTCGACTACAACCGGAACAAATTCAACCACGTGACGCAAGCGTGGCGCCAGCCGGGTTCGTCCTTCAAACCGTTCATCTATTCGGCCTCGCTGGAACGCGGCCTGTCGCCGGCCACCCTGGTCAACGACGCGCCGATCTCGTTCGACGCCGGCCAGACCGGGGGCCAGGCCTGGGAGCCGAAGAACTACGACGCAAAATACGAAGGCCCGATGACGATGCGCCGCGGCCTGACCAAGTCGAAGAACATGGTCTCGATCCGCATCCTGAACCGCATTGGCGCACGCTACGGCCAGGAATACGCGTCCCGTTTCGGCTTCGACGCCGAACGCAACCCGCCCTACCTGACGCTGGCCCTGGGCGCGGGCGCGACCACGCCGCTGCAGATGGCCGGCGCCTACGCCGTGTTCGCCAACGGCGGCTACCGCGTCAGCCCCTACCTGATCTCGAAGGTGACCGACAGCTCGGGCAAGGTGCTCTCGGAAGCACGTCCGGAACGCGCCGGCGTCGAAGCGAACCGCGTGATCGACGCCCGCAACGCCTTCCTGATGGACAGCATGCTGAAGGACGTGGCGCGTTACGGCACCGCGGCGAAAGCCTCGCAAATCCTCAAGCGCAACGACATCGCGGGCAAAACCGGCACCACCAACGATTCGATCGACGCCTGGTTCGCGGGCTACCAGCCGAAGCTGGTGGGCATTGCGTGGATGGGCTACGACCAGCCCAAGAACCTGGGCAACAAGGAAACCGGCGGCGGCCTGGCGCTGCCGATCTGGATCAGCTACATGCAGACGGTGCTGAAGACGGTACCGGTCGAGGAACGCACGGTGCCGCCGGGGCTGATCATGATGGATGGCGAGTACTACTATGCCGAGAACCCGCCGGGCACCGGGGTGACCTCGCTCGATGTGGGCACGACGCCGCCGCCGGCGCAGCAGAAGGCGCAGGATGCGGTGAGGAATGAATTGTTTTAAACGATGAAAGAATATTTCGCACGATGCTCATCCGTGAAATATTCTTTCATTCGCGACGCAGCGTTAACCTAGGGTGGGCACTCCGTGCCCACGCGCTACGGCCGCTTCCTGTTGACCTGCGGCTGTGCGGTCATCCAACACGCGGCCAGGACCGAACAAGGACAACAAATCGCCGGTTGACGCCGTTTCGACAGGCAAACGCCGCAAGATACAGCCGGGCCGCTATCGCGCAAGCGTTGTACCGCGTGGGCATGGAGTGCCCACCCTACAAAAAAGCCCTTACCCCAGCCTGACCGGCGCCCCGCCCTGCTGCGTCGCCACCTCCGACAGCGCGGCAAAGAACTCCGTGTCGTCGCGCGTATTGCGCCATTCGTCGCCGACGCGCTTGTAGTGGAAACCGCCCGAGCGCGCCGCCATCCACATTTCCTGCAGCGGCGCCTGGCTGTTGACGATGATCTTCGAGCCGTTGTCGATGAACTCGATCTCCAGCACGTTGCCGTTGCGCTTGCACTCGACGTCGACCACGTCCTTGTCGTTAAGCTCATCGAAGCAGGCCTCGATGCGGTCGAGGGTCAAATCGGCCAGGTCCAAAAATTCGGTTTCGGTCATGCTACACTCCAAGGTCTTAATCAAACCGTGATTCTAATCGTGAAGTCACCTAACGCGCTTCTCCCTGCCGCGCTCGTCGTCGCCGGCCTCGCTGCAAGCCTGGCCGGCTGCGGCCAGACCGGCCCGCTGTACATGCCCAAGCCCCCGGCCAAGCCTGCCGCGCAGACGCCGGCCCCGGCTACGCCGCTGAAACCGACGACCCCGAATCCCGAACCCGCCTCCGTCCCCGTCCAATAATATCCATGTCGCACTTTTCGTACCAGAACGGCGTCCTGAACGCCGAGAGCACTCCATTGTCCCGCGTTGCCGACGAATTCGGCACGCCGACCTATGTCTATTCGAAGGCGGCCCTGCTTGGGAACTTCGCCGCCTACAGCGAGGCCTGCCAGGGCCGCGACGCCCTCGTCTGCTATGCGATGAAGGCCAACTCGAACCTCGCCATCCTCGACCTGCTGGCGCGCGAAGGCGCCGGCTTCGACATCGTCTCCGGCGGCGAACTGCTGCGCGTGATCGCGGCCGGCGGCGACCCGGGCAAGACCATTTTCTCGGGCGTCGGCAAGACCGAAGCCGAGATGCGCCTGGCGCTCGAGAAGGGCATCCTGTGCTTCAACGTCGAGTCGATCCCGGAACTGCACCGCCTGAACGCCGTGGCCGGCAGCATGGGCAAGCGCGCCCCGGTCTCGCTGCGCGTGAACCCGAACGTCGATGCCAAGACCCACCCGTACATCGCGACCGGCCTGAAGGCGAACAAGTTCGGCGTGGCTTTTGATGACGCACTCGACACCTACCGCACCGCCGCCGCCCTGCCCCACCTGGACGTGGTCGGCATCGACTGCCACATCGGCTCGCAGCTGCTGGACGACGCCCCACTGCTCGAAGCGCTGGATAAACTGATCGAACTGATCGACAAGCTCGACGGCGAAGGCATCCACATCCACCACCTCGACATCGGCGGCGGCGTGGGCGTCGACTACGGCGCGCCCGGCGACAAGCCGCCGGTGCCGGTGGGCGATTATCTCGGCCGCCTGTTCGCGCGCATCGACGCCTGGCGCGCCGAGCGCCACGATGGCCGTTCGGTCAAAGTGATCTTCGAGCCGGGCCGCTCGATCGTCGCGAATACCGGCGTGCTGCTGACCACGGTCGAATTCCTGAAGCCGGGCGTGGAAAAGAACTTCTGCATCGTCGACGCCGCCATGAACGACATGATGCGCCCGACCCTGTACCAGGCCTGGATGGACATGAAAGCCGTCGCCCCGCGCGAGGGCGCCGTCGCTGCCGTCTACGACGTGGTCGGTCCGGTATGCGAATCCGGCGACTGGCTGGCGAAGGAGCGGGAATTGGCCGTCGAGCCGGGCGATTTGCTGGCGATGATGAGCGCCGGTGCCTATGGCATGACGATGGCCTCGAACTACAACACGCGCGGCCGCGCAGCGGAGGTCATCGTCGACGGAGAAACGATGCACCTGGTGCGCCGGCGCGAGAATCCGGCCGAGCTGTTCGCGCTGGAATCGATACTGAAATAAGCGATTCGGCGGTAGAAAACGAAACGAAAAAAAAGCCGTGCCCTCGAAAGAGGGCGCGGCTTTTGTTTTCATGGCCGGCTTAATTGCTCAGCAAGACTTGGGCAATGAGGCCGGTGGCGATGGCAGCGAGCACGTAGTCGTTGCCGGCGCGGACCCAGTGATGGCCCCATGGCGGCGCGCTCAGGTGGCGTTCGCGCCAGTCGCTGACGACGTAGCGCTGCCCCCGGTATTCCTGATGCAGGCGCTGGCCGCGGCGCAGATCGTGACGGGGGCCGCCGCCGCGCGAGTCGTCGCGGCGAAAGTGCTGCGCGTCGTAGTACCGGTCGTGGCGAACGTTGCGGTCGAAACGGCCGTTGCGGTCATGGCGGTCGTTGTCATAGCGCCCCTTGTCGTGGCGGTCGTAGCGGCCGCTGTCGTAACGGCCGTCATTGCGCGGCTCCGCCCTGCCGTTGCGGCCGTGATCGGCATGCTCGTTGCCATGGTCGCCGCGTTGGGCAAAGGCGCTGCCGCTGGCAGCCATGCTCAAGGCGATCAATGCCGATGCGATCAAGGTGCGTTTCATTGTCGTTCCTTTCGGTGTCGCAGTGGAGCTGCGCTGACGAACCATTACACCGCGAATCGGCCTCGACAGGTGAGGCAGACCGGCAAGGAACGCTACCAAAGGTTACGGACCGCCCATATGGCCACTCAGGCGCGCGCCGCCGTGCGCGCCTTGACCCGGCTCCAGTACAGCCGCGCCAGCAGCAGCGCCGCGACGATCGCCGCGAACAGCATCGGCTGCGCCAGGTTGTTCTTGGCCGCCTTCATCCACCAGAAGTGCAGCACCGCCAGCGGCGCGATCAGGTAGATCAGCCGGTGCAGCCACTGCCAGCGCTTGCCGCCCAGGC
>JBBWZO010000229.1:0-17775 GCA_039649125.1 Massilia sp.
AGATCGACCGCGGCGAAGTCGGGCGCCTGCGCGTGGGCATCGTCGGCTCGGCGATGTGGGGACCGATCCCGAGCCTGCTCGAGCGCTTCCAGACCGAGTTCCCGCGCGTGACCTGGACCCTGCACGAACTGGGTCCGGACCAGCAGTTCGAGGCGCTGCGCTCGAAGCAGATCGACGTCGGCTTCTGGCGCGAGCCGCGCCTGGACGAGGAAGAACTGAAGGCGGCCAACCTGCGCCAGCAACTGTGCTTCCGCGAGAACGTGTGCGTGGCGGTCCACAAGAACCACGCGCTGGCGCGGCGCGACTCCATCGAGCTGCTTGATATCGCGCAGGAGCCGATGCTGACCCTGCACCTGAACCAGTCGGCCGAACCGCGCTACCTGATCCAGTGCTGCGTCAACGCCGGCTTCCAGCCGACGATCTTCCAGGAAGCAGCCGAGCCGCAGACCCTGCTGGCGATGGTGGGCGCCGGGCTGGGGGTAGCGCTGATGCCGGAAACGACCAGCCGCATCGGCTGGCCAGGCGTGGCGTTCCTGCCGATCCGCACCAATCCGCCGTCGGCGAACCTGTACATCACCTACCCCAGCCAGGACGACGCGCCGGTGGTGCGGGCGTTCTTGAAGATTTTGCAGCCGGACGGGGATTGAAAAGCGGAGCCGGGCGTTAACGCAAGCACACCACGATTCGCAGGGTGGGCTCCGCCCACGCGTTTAGAACGGCTGAGCATTCGCGGCGCATGTCATTTCAATACCGCGAATACGCATCGGTTCCGCTTTGTGCTCCCTACCCGGCCTTTGCCTGGCGGCGCGAATGCTCGCTTGCGCCGGAACGCGTGGACTCAGGAGTCCACCCTACGTTTAGTGGGTAGCGCCACCAACCGTGACCTGGTCTTCCCCACCGCGTACCGACACCTCCACCGCCACACGCAATCCCTCGACGATCTCCGCCAGCGCCATCGAGGGCGCCCCCGCGAAGGCCGCGGCCTGCTCCGGCAGATACGGCACGTGGATGAATCCGCCGCGCACCGCCGTGCCGTCGACGTGATGCATCAACCCGTAAAACACGTGGTTGCACACGAAGGTGCCGGCCGTCTGCGACACCGAGGCCCGCAGGCCCCGTTCGCGCATGCTGGAGACGATGGCCTTGACCGGCAGCGTCGCGAAATAGGCCGCCGGCCCCTCGGGCGCGATCGGGGCATCGACCGGCTGCTGGCCGTCGTTGTCGCGGATCGGCGCATCGTCGACATTGATCGCCACCCGCTCCACCGTCAGGTCGGCACGGCCGCCGGCCTGGCCGACGCAGATCACCACGTCCGGTTTCATTTCGTCGACCGCGCCGCACAGCACGCGGTTGGCGAAGCCGAACACGCAGGGCAGCTGCAGGATCTCGACCATAAAACCCTCACCGCTCCAGCCTTTCAGGGCACGCACCGCCTCCCAGGCCGGGTTGATGGTCGCTCCGTTGAACGGCTCGAATCCGGTCAGCAGCACAGTTTTTTTCATGGCTATCGCTTAGTTAGAAGAAATTTAGAAGAAATACGTCAGGAAAGGTTCATTAGGAAATACAAGAGGACGATGTTCGCCGCCAGCAGCGGCAGCGCCGTCGGGATTTGCGCCTTGATCACGGCGTTTTTATCAGGCAACTCCAGCAAGGCTGCGGGGACGATATTAAAGTTCGCCGCCATCGGCGTCATTAAGGTACCGCAATACGCGCTGAACATCCCGATGGCAGCCATGACTGCCGGATTGGCGTCGTATTGTCCCACCAGCACGGGCACGCCGATGCCGCCTGCAATCACCGGGAAGGCCGCGAAACCGTTGCCCATGATGACTGTGAACAGCGCCATGCCGATGCAATACAGGGCCACGGCCGTGAAACGCGAATCGACGGCGAACCAGGTGGTCGTCACCGCGGCCACCGCCTTGCCGACGCCCGCCTCCGTAAACAACAGGCCGAGCACGGCCAGCATGTGCGGCAGCGTCACCGCCCAGCTCATGGCGTCGACCAGGCGCCGCGCCTCGCGCAAGCCCTGCACCGGAGAGGCGCGGGTCAGCCAGCAGGCGGCGCCGATGGCGAGCAGGGAACCGAGGCCCAGGCTGGCCAGCGTCAGGTGCGCCTTGTCGAACAGCGCCAGCTCGCCGATACGCACATCTTTCAGCAGCGTGGCGCCCAGCACCGTCACCACCGGGATCACCAGCGCCGGCAGGAACAGACGGTTGCCCAGGCGCGCGGCGCTGGCGCGGCGTTCGGATTCCGCCAGCGTGCCGTGCCTGCCCGGTTTCACGAGCCCGCAACCGGCCAGCAGCGCCATCGCGATCATGACGGCGCCGGCCAGCGCCGGGGCCATGAAGTCGCCCGCCAGGTAGACGGCCGCGTACAGTCCCCAGAACAGGGCGGAAGTCGCACGGCGCGGATGGTCACGGTCGAGCGCGGTCAGGATCGCCACGAAGGCCAGCAGCAGGCCGACCAGCAAATAGAGGAGCTCGAGCGAGAAGATTGGCAAATGCGTCACGCCCCCTCCCCTTCGCGGCGAATGGCGGCGTCGAGGCGGCGCAGGTTCCAGCTGTGGATGACGAAGGCGCAGACCGCCGTCGGGATGCCCCACAACGCCATGTGCAGCGGATCGACCTCGATCCCCTCGGCGCGCAGGATGGTCTGCATCAGCACGATCGCCCCAAAAGCGACGAAGATGTCCTCGCCGAAGAACAGGCCGACGTTGTCGGTCGCCGCCGCCATGGCACGGATACGGTAACGCAGGCGCTCGGACAGTTTGCCGTTGCGCGCCTCGGCCGCGCCTTCGGCCAGGGGCGCAACCAGCGGACGCACCATCGAGGGCTGCCCGCCCAGGCTCGTCAGGCCGGCGGCGGCCGAGGTCTCGCGCAGGAACAGGTAGACGATCAGCAGGCGCCCGCTGGTGGCCGAGCGGATCTTCGCGATGCTCGCCATCGCATGCTCCTTCAGGCCGAAGCGCTCCAGCAGGCCGACCGCCGCCAGCGGCAGCAGCAGCACCAGCGGCAGGTTGCGGGTTTTCAGGAAGGCGGTGCCGAGCGACTCGAGCAGGTGCATGAAAGGCATCGCGGCGGCGGCGGCGGTCACGCCGCAGGCGGCGACCACGACCAGCACGGGATTGGCGCGCAGCAGGAAGCCGGCGGCGATGACGGCCACGCCCAGCAGCGGCCACAGGTTAACGGCGGTTTGCATGCACTCTCCGGCTCGGTTGAATAGCCGCGCAAGTGTACCCGAAGGGGGTTGCAATTGCGAAACAAACGCTTCACTGCAGCGCGTGCCTGCCGGGTTCGCTCGGCGCCTGGAAGCGGCGCGGCGTCGACCGCGCACGCCAGGACAAGCGCTTCGTGGCACACTATCGACGGCACCCGCGCACGCTTGATCGCGCTCATACGCGGCGTACATCTGGTCAGTAAGCTCGGGTGGATAAAGGCGGCGACGAGCGCCTGATAAAACCCGCGGGACGAGGCGCGGCGTCGAAGACAGTACATTTGTACGGCAAGACGCTGCAACGCTGTCATGGGGTTTTATCAGGCGCGCCAAGTCCTGCCACATTCAAGGAGATGCCATGTCCCTGCCCCCCTTCCTGCAGCCCCTGCGCGGGTTTGCGTCTCGACTTGCGCGGCGGTTCGGCCCGCTCACGCTGTGCGCCGTTCTGGCCGCCTGTGGTGGCGGCGTGTCGGTCGGCTTCGGCTACACCGATTTCGACGACGACTACCCGGACAAGGACCGGCCGGGCCATGACCGCCCTCCTGCCGAGACCGGCGTGTTCCTGATCGCCGGCGGCCTGTGCCCGCAATGCGGCGGCTCGCTCGACGGTCCCGGATCGAACGCCCGTTTCGACGGTCCCGAGGGCATCGTCACCGCGCCCGACGGCAACCTGTATGTCGCCGAGCGCAACAGCGCGACCATCCGCAAGGTGACCCCGCAAGGGGTGGCCACCACGCTGGCCGGCAGCACGGGTGCGATCGGCAGCCAGGACGGCGCCGGCTCGGGCGCGCGCTTCAACTCCCCGACCCGCCTCGAAGCCGATGCCGACGGCAACCTGTACGTGACCGACACCGGCAACTCGACGATTCGCGAAGTGAGCGCCGCCGGCGCCGTGACCACGCTTGCGGGCGCGCCCGGCCAATGCGGCAGCGTCGACGGCAACGGGAGCGCGGCGCGCTTCTGCTCGCCCCAGGGCATCACGCTCGACCGCCAGGGCAACCTGTACGTGGCCGACACCCTGAACCACACCATCCGCCGCATCGACCGCGCCAACAACGTCACCACCATCGCCGGTGTGGCCGGCTCCTGCGGCAGCAGCGACGGCCGCGGCAATGCGGCGCGCTTTTGCGAACCGCGGGATATCGAAGTCGATGAAGATGGCTACCTGTATGTGGCCGACACGGCCAATTCCACCATCCGCGAGATTTCCCCTTCCGGCGAAGTACTCACCCTGGCCGGGGCCGCGGGCCAATGCGGCAGCGCCGACGGCGCCCCCGGCGTTGCGCGCTTCTGCCGGGCGGCGGGGCTGACGATCGACGGCGGCGGCAACCTGTTCGTGGCCGATACCGGCAACGGCACCATCCGCCGCATCGCCACCTCGGGCCAGGTCAGCACGGTGATCGGGGTGGCGGGCAACCAGAACAATGTACTCGGCCCCCTGCCCGGCGGCCTGAATGCACCGCGCGGCATCGCGGTGCTGGGCGCCGGGACGCTGGCGGCGACCACCCAGCACCTGGTGCTGCGACTGGTGCCGCGCTGACGCTAGAGTGCTTAACAAGACCTTCAGAGCAAGGGATGCGGCCACCCGACGCGGCGACGAAGACAGTACGCCTGTACGGCGAGGAGCTGCAACGCAGCTGTGGAGGGCGCGCGCATGGCGCGTGCGGCTTCACCCTTGTCAGGCGCTCTTACTCCGGGCGCACCGGATTGGCGGCCATGTCGCCCACCACCGTGTTCCAGCGGCGCACATGGAAGGAGCGCACCAGGCCGTGCGTCACGTACGGGTCTTTTGCCGCGAACAGCTGGGGCGTTTCAGCGCTGTCGCAGTTAAACACCAGCAGCGCGCGGTCCGCGGGCTCGTCGAGCGCGCCGGCGAGCACCATCTCGCCGCGCTCCTGCGCCTCCCATGTCAGTTTCAGGTGTTCGTTACGAAATTCGGCGCGGCGTTCAAGATAGTCGGGGGCGAGGTCGTAGGTGAGCAGGAAATGCACGGCGGCTCCTTCGTTATTGGATGAGCAATATGGTTAACAATGAGCCAATCATGTTACCTGAAGGAGGGCGGTGCACGCCAACACCAGCAGGCCGATATTTCCCCGACTAACCGTGCGAAAGCGATCCCGTGCTTGTGTCAGACTCTCCTCACCTGATGACAACGAGGAGTCCTTGCCATGCCCAAGTCCACGTTCGCCGGCCATCCGCTGCACCCGATGCTGATCGTCGCCCCGGCCGCCCTGATCCCGTTCGGCTTCATCCTCGACGCGATGCACCGCGCGACCGACAACGACGATTACGCCACCGCTTCCTACTACAGCCTGACGGGCGGCCTGATCAGCGGCCTGGCAGCCGGCGTGGCCGGTGCCATGGACTACATGGCGATCGAGCGCGACACCGAGGTCAAGCGCACGGCCAACGTGCATGCGCTCCTGAATACCGGCGCGCTGGCGCTGACCGCCGCCAACGTCGCCATGCGTCGCGACACGCACCGCCACCGCGGCGGTTCGCTGGCGATGTCGGCCCTGGCCGCAGCAGGCGTGCTGCTCTCGGGCTGGTTCGGCGGACGCCTCGTCTACGAACAGGGCATGCGCGTGAAAGGCGTCAGCCCGGTGCAGGAGGTGCCGGAGCTGAAAGCCCCGGGCGACGAAACCATGGAGCGCGCAATGATCGCGGCCGAACGGCGCATGCCGGCCGGCGGCCCCGTAATGCGCTGAGCGCCCTTCTCCATCTGCCGTCTCTCCGCTTCAGAGCGCAGGCCAGGCCTGCGTTCCGGGCAGGTATGGCCGGATGAGGACGCGCGCCATGCCGTGTCCATAGCCTTTCCTCCCCTGTAGCAAAAAGCATACTGCTCCGCCAACCAACATTCATGCTGCGGTGCATGGCGATATGGCGCACAGAACTATTCTTAACGCCGAGCTACACTGGTTCCATGAACACTTCGAAAAAAATGGCGGCGGGCATGGCGGGTTTCGCCAGCGTGTTGTGGCTGGGCCTGACGGCGGCGCTCGCCGCCAACCAGCGCCGCCTGGTGTTCAATCCGACCATCGTGCCGGAAGTGGCGAGCCCGCGCAGCAGCGGCCACCGTACCCGCCCGATCGTCCTGCGTGCGAAGGACGGCACGCGCCTGTGCGGCTGGCTGATGACGCCGCGCATGCCCGGCCCGCGTCCCGCCGTGCTGTATTTCGGCGGCCGCTCCGAGGAAGTCTCCTGGGTCGTGCGCGATGCCGGCAACCTGTTCCCGCACATGACGGTGCTGGCGATGAACTACCGCGGCTACGGCAACTCGCACGGCATTCCCGACGAAACGCTGATGATCGACGACGGCTGCACGCTGTTCGACTGGCTTGCCAGCCTGGGCCAGGTCGATGCCCGGCGCATCGCCATCGTCGGGCGCAGCCTCGGTTCCGGCGTCGCCGTGCAGGTGGCCAAGGAACGCGCGGCGCATTCGGTGGTCCTGATCACGCCCTACGATTCGATCCTGGCGATCGCCAAGCGCAAGTTCCGCGCGATGCCGATCGAATACATGCTGCGCCACCGCTTCGAGTCGATCAAGCATGCGCCCTCGCTCACAGTCCCGACCTACGTATTGCGTGCCGAGCTCGACGACATCGTGCCCCATTCGCATACCGACCAGCTGTGCGAAAAGCTCGCCAACCTGATCCAGGATGAGATCGTGCCCGGTTCCGACCATCTGACCATCCCCTACCTGGAAGCGACGCAAAGCCGCATCGCCGGCTTCCTGACCGAACGCTTCAGTGTGCCGCTGCCGGCGCCGCAACTGGTTCAGACTGTGGCTTGATGGAAAAAAATTGCCGAATCTTGTCGGCATTTATATTTCCTCCGAATAAATTGGCAAGTAAAATCGTATTTGCCTTGTATCCGCCGGCTGATGCATATTTGGCAGCTTGCGCTGCCTCGCCCGCAACGCATGGTTGGCCCGCTCCGGCAGTGGCTGTTGCGATGGCGCGACATCCGCGCACGCAAGGCCACCAAGGATGGGTTCGGATACAAATCATAACCCTATGAAATGTCCGGGACTGACACAATCCGCACGGCATCGAGCGACGTCTCGCGTTGCTGAGTGCGCTTGCGCGCGCGCAGATACGCTGCGTCCCGCGCCCGGCCTTTAGGTCGGTCCCTCGCAACACAGCCGTTGCGCCAGTACAATATCGCAATTCCAGGAGCTAATTCATGAAATTCAAGCAACTCAGCATGGCCATTGCGGCGCTGTGCGTCGCCGGCGGCGCAGTCGCGGCAGATCCGAAACTGGCCATCGTCTACGATGCTGGCGGCAAGTTCGATAAATCGTTCAACCAGTCCGCTTTCGAAGGCGCTGAGCGCTTCAAGAAAGAAACGAAGATCCCGTACATCGAAGTCCAGGCCAACAGCGACACCCAGGCCGAGCAGGTCATGCGCGGCCTCGCGCGCAAGAAGGTCGACATGATCGCCGCGATCGGCTTCTCGCAGACCCAGGCCGTGGCCAAGGTCGCCCGGGAATTCCCTAAGGTGAAATTCGTGCTGGTCGACTCCATCGCTCCGGGCGCGAACGTCAACTCGATCATGTTCAGGGAACAGGAAGGCTCCTACCTGGTCGGCGTCGCCGCTGCCATGGCCTCGAAGTCGAAGAAGATCGGTTTCGTCGGCGGCATGGACATTCCGCTGATCCGCGCGTTCGCCTGCGGCTACGGCCAGGGCGCGAAGGCGCAGCAGCCGAAGATCGAAATCATGCAGAACATGGTCGGCACCACCAGCGCGGCCTGGAACGACCCGGCCAAGGGCGGCGAGCTGGCACGCCAGCAATTCGACCGCGGCGCCGATGTCGTGTTCGCCGTTGCCGGCGGTTCGGGCATGGGCGCACTGCAGATGGCCAAGGAAAAAGGCAAGCTGGCCATCGGCGTCGACTCGAACCAGAACTACCTGCACCCGGGCTCGATGCTGACCTCGATGGTCAAGCGCGTGGACGTGGCCGTGTATGACTCGTTCATGCAGGTCAAGAACGGCACCTGGAAGGCCGGCGTCACCCACAAGGGCCTGAAGGAAGGCGGCGTGGACTGGGTGCTGGACAAGGACAACCGCAAGGTCGTCAGCCCGGACATGGAAAAGCGCGTCAATGCAGTGAAGGCCGACATCATCAACGGCAAGATCAAAGTCATCGACTACCGCGCGGCAAGCAGCTGCCCGGTCTAACTTTTCTCTGGTTTTAATTAGAAAGCGCGCCGCGCCGGTTTCCGGCGCGGCGCGCTTTTAAATGCATTGATTTCATCAATGCATTTACTTTTTGCAGATTACATTCATTTTTTTCCACTACTGATCGCTATGCAGCCAGCCGTAGAATTTCGCAACATAAGCAAGGCCTTCGGGCCGGTGCAAGCGAACGCTGACGTCAGCTTCTCGATCGCCAAGGGCTCGATCCACGGCGTCATCGGGGAAAACGGCGCCGGCAAATCCACCTTGATGAGCATCCTGTACGGCTACTACAACGCCGACAGCGGCCAGCTCCTGATCGACGGCCAGGAGCGCACCATCCGCACCAGCCAGGAAGCGATCGGCCTGGGCATCGGCATGGTGCACCAGCACTTCATGCTGGTCGAAAACATGACCGTGCTCGACAACGTGATGCTCGGTGCCGAAGGTGGTTTCAAGCTGGCTGCGAAGCGCAAGGAAGTCGAAAACAAGCTGCGCGAGATCTGCGCGCGCTACCGTCTCGACGTCGATCCGCTGGCCACCATCGACGACCTGTCCGTCGGTGCCCAGCAGCGCGTCGAGATCCTGAAACAGATCTACCGCAGCGCCAACATCCTGATCCTGGACGAACCGACCGCGGTGCTGACCGCCCAGGAAACCGCGTCCCTGTTCGAGATCCTGCGCCTGTTCAAGGCGCAAGGCAAAACCATCATCCTGATCACCCACAAGCTGGGCGAGATCATGGACATCACCGACCAGGTGACGGTCATGCGCGCCGGCCGCGTGGCGGGCGCCGTCAAGACAAGCGAGACCTCGAAGGAACAGCTGGCCAACATGATGGTCGGCCGACCGATCGAGGGCAACCTGCCGCGCAAGCCCTTCAATCCGGGCGCGCCGGTGCTGAAGGTATCGAACCTGCAGCTCAAGGATGCGAATGGCGTCCAGCTGCTGGCCGACATCGACCTGACGGTGCGCAAGGGCGAGATCGTCGCCATCGCCGGCGTGTCGGGCAACGGCCAGAGCGAACTGATGGAAATCCTGTCGGGCATGCGCCTGCCGACCTCGGGCAGCATCGAACTCGAGGGCAAGGCCCTGCACGACAAGCGCCGCGCGAACGCCGACGGCCTGCCCGCCACCTTCCGCCAGCTCGGCATCGGCCACGTGCCCGAAGACCGCCTGCGCGACGGCGTGATCAAGGACTTCTCGGTGATGCAGAACACCGTCTTCGGCTACCAGGACCGCGTGAAGAACCGCTGGGGGCTGTTCGACTTCGAGGCGATTGCCAAGCGCTGCGCCCACCTGCTGCAGGCCTTCGACGTGCGCCCGAACAATCCGGACATGCGCATCGGCCTGCTCTCGGGCGGCAACCAGCAGAAGGTCGTGATCGCGCGCGAAGTGTCGGCCGCGCCAAAACTGATGCTGGTCGGCCAGCCAACCCGCGGCGTCGACATCGGCACCATCGAATCGATCCACACCCAGCTGCTGCGCCTGCGCGACGAGGGCGTGGCGATCCTGCTCGTATCGACCGAACTGGAAGAAGTGCGCGCGCTGGCCGACCGCATCGTGGTCGTATCAAGCGGCCGCATCACCGGCGAACTGAACGTCGACGAATTCGATACCACCCGCATCGGCCTGCTGATGGGCGGCATGCACAAGTCATAATACAGATGAAAACCACCGAACTCCCACGCTGGGCGACGGGCATCGCCCTGCCGCTCCTGAACCTGCTGTCGGCGCTGCTGGTCGCCGCGCTGGTCATCCATCTGCTGGGTGAAAGCCCGGTCGAATCGATGCGGATCCTGATCGATTCGGCCATCGTCAATCCGGAAGGCCTGGCCTATACGCTGTTCTACGCCAGCACCTTTATCTTCACCGGCCTCGCCGTCTCGATCGCGATGAAGGCCGGCCTGTTCAACATTGGCGCCGAAGGCCAGATGTACATCGGCGGCCTGGGCCTGACCCTGGCCGTGCTGAGTTTCGACGCGACCCTGTCGCCGTGGCTCCTGATTCCGCTGGCGATGCTGGGCAGCGCCGTGTTCGGCGCCCTGTGGGCCTTCCTTCCGGGCTACCTGCAGGCCAAGCGCGGCAGCCACGTGGTGGTCACGACCATCATGTTCAACTTCATCGCCGCCAGCCTGATGAACTTCATCATCGTGAAGTACCTCATCCCCGAGGGCGAGCAGAATCCGGCCAGCCGCGTGTTCGCGGAGTCCGCCGCCCTGCCGACGCTGAACACCTGGTTCCCCTTCTTCGGCGACACCCCGCTGAACATCGGGTTCCCGATCGCGATCGTCGCCCTCGTCATCTATGGCGTGATGGTGTCGAGGTCCAGCTGGGGCTACCAGCTGCGCGCCACCGGCCTGAACCAGCACGCAGCCCACTACGCGGGCGTGCGCATCAGCCGCATGATCATCGTCGCCATGCTGATCTCGGGCGCCCTGGCCGGCCTGGCCTCGGTCAACTCGATCATGGGTTCGACCCACTACCTGAGCCTGAACTTCCCGGCCGGCGCCGGTTTCGTCGGCATCGCCATTGCCCTGATGGGCCGCCAGCATCCGGTCGGCATCTTCCTGTCGTCGGTGCTGTTCGGCGCGCTGATCCAGGGCGGTTTCGACCTGTCGCTGGAAAAGCCGAACATTCCGGTCGAGACCTTCGTCTTCATCCAGGGACTGATCATCCTGTTCTGCGGCGCGATGGAAAACCTCTACGCACCCGCGCTCCTGAAACTGATCAACGCAACACGCAAGGGATAATCCATGGAAGGCTTTGATATCGCCAATATCGTCGTCTCGACGATCCGCAACGCGCCGGTGCTGATGTTCGCGGCGCTGGCCGGCCTGTTCGCCGAACGCAGCGGCGTGGTCGACATTGGCCTCGAGGGCAAGATCCTCGCCGCGGCCTTCGTCTCGGCCGCCGTCGGCTACACGACGCAAAACCCGTGGGCGGGCATCGCCGCCGGCATCGCGGTGTCCGTGCTGCTGGCCATGGTGCAGGCCTTCGTTTCGATCACCCAGAAGGGCAACCAGCTGGTGGCCGGCATCGCGATCAACATCGCCATGAGCGGCCTGACCTTCGTGGTCGCACAGTACATCTTCCAGCAGGGCGGCCGCACGCCGGACCTGGGCGAGGCGCGCCTGTCGAACGTGGTGTTGCCGGGAGCGGCCGCGGTTGCCGACGTGCCGGTGCTGGGCTGGCTCTGGAACAGCGTGATCGGCGGCCACTCGCCGCTGGTGTATCTCGCCTTCCTGCTGCTGCCGGTGGTGCACTGGGTGGTCTACCACAGCCGCTTCGGCCTGCGCCTGCGCGCCTGCGGGGAAAACCCGCACGCGGCCGACGCGGCCGGCGTCTCGGTCGAGAAGACGCGCTACCTGGCGATGCTGGTCGCCGGCGTGCTGTGCTCGTTCTCGGGCGCCTACCTCTCCATCGTCCAGAGCGGCTTCTTCCTGCGCGACATGTCGGCCGGCGCCGGCTACCTGGCGCTGACGGCCCTGGTGTTTGGCAACTGGCGTCCGCTGCAGACCGTGCTCGGCTGCCTGATGTTCGGTTTCTTCTCGGCGGTGCAGATCCAGATCGAAGGCGTCGACCTGCCGGTCGTGGGCCGCATCCCGGGTTCGCTGATCCAGATGATCCCGTATGTCGTGACCGTGATCGTGCTGGCGGGCCTGATGGCCAAGTCGGTGGCGCCGAAGGCGATCGGCAAGCCCTTCGTCAAGTCGCGCTGAGCGGCGCAAGCCACAACGAAGGCGGCCTGCGGGCCGCCTTTTTTATTGTCCTGCCCCGCCCACCCGTAGGGTGGACGGCTCCACCCCTGCCCTTGGTCATCGAGGACGCCGGTGCCGTCCACGCGTTCAGCCAGACCGGGAAACCTCGCGTCAGTGCATGCGTGCGTTGAATGCGTGGACGCCGCAAAAGCGAGGTATGCACCAGTTCCGCGGTGGAGCAGTCCACCCTACGGCTGCATCGCCGCTCCGCCCACGTCCATCTTTTGCAAGGCATGCGCCTTGCCCGTCGTCGCCGCGTGCCAGGCCGGCAGCACGCGGAAGACCAATGCCAGGTCGTAGTCGCCGGCGATGCTGCCGGCATCCATGGGCACATGCCCTGGCCGGTTCTGGAACCAGCGCAGCCAGGCGGCCGACCCCGGTTTCGGCGAATTGAGGTAGGGCGCACCCGCGTTCGGGGCGGCGCCCGGTGCCAAGGGCGCCAGCGGCATCATGAACGACGCCATCCCCTTGGCCGGATCGGCGGCATTCCACTGCGAGGTGCCGTGGCAGCTCAGGCAGGAGGAGTTGGCGGCATTGCGGACCAGGCGGCGCCCGCCCTCGCCTGCGACTGAAATGTCGTTCACGCCATGGTCGTTGGGGCCGGACAGGCGCCCGCCCCACCCCAGGGTCTCGGTCGCGTACAGCGGCGCTTCCGGATTGATCCAGGTTTCGCGCAGTAGAGACCGCGGCCGCGCCGCACTGTCGACGCCCGGGTCGTTGCCCCACTGCGCGCCCAGCGCCACCATCTGGTCCCATGCACCGTAAGCTCCGGGGCGCTTGTCCCTGTCGTAGACGAAGGTCGTGAACACCCAGCCCGTCTGCGGGCTCGATTGCGTGTCCTTCACGGCGATATCGGCCTGCATCAGGTAGCCGGGGGCGATCGTCGGCTGGTCGAAGTGACCGGTGGTGGCGTTCGCCGTCATCGCGATCGGCCAGCTGGGCGCACCGCGCATCGCCGGCCATTCGGCGGGGCCCGCCGTGGTGAAGGCCAGCTTCACCGTCACCGACCCTTCGGCGTACTGGGTCGCGCCATTCGCCAGGTCCGGCGCGTCGGGATCGCGTGCCCAGATCCGGCCGATCGTCTGTGCGCCGATGCGGTCGTAATAGGTGATGACGTAGGTGGTGAACGGTTTGCGCAGGCCGCTCTTCGGAAACAGGGCGGTGTCGACGCGTTCGATCCCGACCAGCATGCCATGGGTCGCCTCGCGCTGGGCGCCGAGCCAGGGATCGTTGTACCAGCCGCGCCGGCCCGCATCCCAGCTGCCGTCGTCGGCCAGCAGCGCTGCCATGTCGCGCGCGACGCTGTCCTTCAGCGCGGCGGCGTAGGCGGCGGCGTTCGCCGTATCGATCGGCCGGTTCCTGATGGCGGCGCGCCAGGGCATGGCCGGGGCGGCCAGGCCCGACGGGTAATCATGGCTGAGCCGGAACAGCGGCCCCGTCCAGGCCGCCGGCACCCGGCCATCGTGGTCGAGGTAGGGGTCGAGATGGGGGGCGAGCCGCGCCGCCGCCGCGGACAGCGCGCAGCAGGAAATGGCCAGGCACAAGCAGGCGTCGCGAATGAACATGTTCGGGACCTCCGGTGGAATGCAAACTGCTCATTCTTGCGCGCCGCCGGCGCCACCATTTGTCCCCGGACAAGGGATTGCGATTAAGAAACGGCATTCTCAGTCGCTGGCCAGTGCCGCCGAGCGCTTCCACGTCCACGCCAGCCCCAGTCCTGCCGACACGCCGCTGTTGCGGCGGTGCAGTGGGCTGTCGTCATTCGTGCCGACGCCGTAGTTGTCTGCGCGCAGGAAGCCGTACACGCGCAGGTCGCGGTTCACGACGCGCGCCGCGAACACGCCGACCCGGACCAGGATCAGCCCCGCCTCGGCGGAATAGGCCGGCCGCGTGGCGGTGGCGTATTCGGGACGTACCGCATAGAAGTAACGGTTGATCTTGCTGTCGCCGACGACGGCGGCCACATGCCCCTCGAAGCGCCATTTACCGTCGGCACTGCGTTGTTCATAGGCCAGGCGCGGCTCGAAGGTATAGCCCTGGTGGCGCACCCCGCCCCGTACTTCCATGACGGCGCGCAGCGGCAGTTCGGCGCGCACGGTCCGGTGTTCATCCAGTTGGGCCAGCCGCAATTTCAGGCGCGGGCCGAATTCGGCCAGCGCGCCCAGGTCGGGCATACCGGCGCGCGCCGCCACGTCGTCGGACCGGGCCGGCAGCGAGGCGGCCAGGCCGATGTCGAGTTCGGCCACATCGCTGCGGAACAGGCGCGCGCCGATGCCGGACTGGTCGGCACGGAGAATCTTGCCGCGGTAGATGATGATTGGAAGCGCCAGGCCGCGCGTTTCGCGGTCATCGGCAGCCGGATACGACGGCGTGCTGACGACGCCGCCGGCCAGGCCCAGCTCCCACAGCGGCTGGTTGGGCGGCTCCGCGGGCTCCACGGGAGGGGCAGCGAAGGCCGGGGACGCGAGCAGGCAGGCAAACGCCGCGCAAGGGAGCAGGGATTTGTTCATGCGGTGGCCGGGATGGAGGCGCAGGGCGCGGAGCCCCATTGTAGCCGCCGCCGGCCTCGCCCAGCCGCACGCGAGGCCGGGTGCACGTGGAGCGCGCGCTCATGAAAAAAGGGCCTGCAGCAGATCGCTGCGGCCCTTTTCCGGACGGGCACGGCCTGGCTGCGCAGGCGCGTGCGTCGGCGCTTTAACCGTAGATCGCCTTCAGGATCTCGGCCAGCTTGTAGCCCCCCTTGATCAGCTGTTCCCTGGCGATCTGCGAGCTCGGCACCGGATAGTTGGCCGGCACTTCCAGGCTGAAGGTGTAATAGGTCTCGCCCTTCTTGCTGGTCTGCGGCGTCAGCTTGCCCGGCACCACGTCCTGGTAGGCCAGCTTCGACACGGCCAGCGAGTCGTCGGCCCACTGGTAGGGCCAGGTGGCCAGGTCGCCCGTATTCGCCTTGATGGCCGGCTTGCTCGCGATCGCGGCGTCGGCGAACTGGCCCGGGGTCTTGGTGCGGATGCGGCGGAACGCGTAGTCGACGGTGGTGCTGTCCCAGTACGAGTGGAAGGGCTTGGTCAGCGACTGCGGCACGCCTTCGCGCACCGGCTTCGGCTCGCCCGGCGGGATCAGGCTGGCGCTCAGCTGGGCCAGCTTCTGGTCGTCCAGCAGCAGGTTGTTGCCGCCGCGCGAATCGAAGATCGCCGTTTCATCCACTTCGGCGTGCGTCTTCGGCACCACGAACTTGCCGTCCTTGCTCACGAACGCCGCGCCCACGTGCAGCGGCTGGTGGATGTCGCCGGTCATGTGGGTCAGGATCATCAGCGCCTGGCGCTTGGTGAACTTGTGCGGGTTCAGGGCCGGGTCGGTCTTGCCCTGCAACACGGCAATCGCCTGCTTCAGCGTCTGCACGATGTCTTCTTCGAAGGTGCCGACACCGCCGTCATGGTAGTGCGGCAACTGGAACGGCACGTCGGTGTAGTGGTAGGTGCTGTGCTTCGGGTTGCCGTTCACGTACTCGACCATTTCGGTCGTCTGCGGACCGCAATAGGTGCCCTTCACGCAGTCGGCCCAGTTCGCGATCGACTCGAGCGACTCGCCCTGCTTCAGGATCAGGGCGATCTGCTTTTCGGCGTTGGTACCCTTCAGCAGTTTGTCGGCGATGGCGCCGACCGCGCGATGGCCGTCGTTGCCCCATGCGAGCGCATCCATCGAGACGAAAGCGCTCGTCAGCGCCAGGACACAAGCTAGTTTTTTCATACGTTCTTCGTGTTTGATCGGTACTGCAAATAAGCGCGCGCTCTTCATATTGGGTGTTACTGGCGCACCTTGTCGATGCGCACCGACGAGGCCCTGCCCGCCTGCGCAGCGCCGGCGCCCGGATGCTTGGCGATGTAGTCGCTCAGGGCGTCGAGGTCGATGATCTTGGTGTCCACGCGCTTGGTGCCCTTGGCAAATTCGGGGAAATTGTCTCCGCCTTCGGCCAGGAAGTTGTTCGCTACCACGCGGTAGGTCTTGCCCTCCTCGACCGGGGCGCCGTTGAATTTCAGGCTGCCTGGCACGATGCGGCTGCCCACCGGACGCTTCTCGTCCCAGGTATAGGAGAGGCCCTGCGCCACCTGCAGCACGGTGGCGCCGGAGGCACCCGGGCGCTGCCACTGCTGTTCCAGCAGGCGCTTCAGCTGGGCGCCGGTCAGGTCCATCACGACCAGCCAGTTACCGAAAGGCAGCACGGCCTGGGCGTGGCCGAAATTGGTGGTCAGCGCGGCGTCCGAGGTTTCGAGGTCCTTGCGGATGCCGCCATTGTTCATGAAGCCGATCTGCGCACCGTGCACGCGGGTGGCCGCCAGCACGGCGTCGGCGATCAGGTTGCCGAGCGGCGATTCGCCGGCGTCGCTGGCCTTGCGCGCCACCATCGGCGCGCCGAGCTTGCCGATCGGACGGGCCAGCAGCGCGCGGCTGCGCTCCTTTACGCCGGACAGGAAAGCCGTCACCTTCGGGTCGGCCGGGAATTGTTCCGGGTTCATCACCACGTTGCGCACCTGGATGTCGGACACGGCGCCGCTGGCCGGATCGACCTGCAGGGCGATGCGCGACAACAGGTGGCCGGCGGCATCGGCTTGCGTCACGACGCGGCCGTCCACATTGCACAGGTACCCCTGGTGCGAGTGGCCGGTGATGACCAGGCGGATCGCCGGGTCGAGTTTTTTCACGATGTCGACGATACCGCCTTTCAGGTTGCTGCAGGCCGGCTGGTCGGGCGCTTCGTCGGTCCTGCCGCCTTCGTGGATCAGGGCCACGAAGACTTGCGCGCCCTCGGCACGCATGCGCGGCAGCTCGCGGTTGATGGCTTCGGCCTCGCCGATGAAGTCCAGTCCGGCGATGGCCGAGGCGACCGCCACCGAGGCGGTGCCCTCGAGCACGGCGCCGACCACGCCGACCTTCACGCCCTTGACGTCTTCGATGCGGTAGGCCGGCATGAAGGGTTTGCCGGTCGCCTTGTCGATGACGTTCGCGGCCAGATAGGTGAAGCGCGCGCCGGCGTAGCCCGGCATCAGCTTGCAGGCCTTGGCAGGGCGCGGCGAATCGCAGCCGCCTGCCTGCTGGCGCAGCAGCTCCTTGCTGCCCGCATCGAATTCGTGGTTGCCAACGGAACTCAGGCGCAGGCCGACCAGGTTCATCGCCTCGATGCTCGGCTCATCGGCCCACATCGAGGACAGCGCCGGGCTGGCGCCGATCAGGTCGCCCGCGCCGATGAACAGCAGGTCCTTGTCTTCCTTGCGCCAGGCCGCGAGGGCACCACTGAGCGCCTCGATGCCGCCGGCGCGCAGGGTTTCGCTCTTGCCCGTGGCCGCGCTGGTATAGGTGTACTTGCTCGGCTCGAGGTTGCCGTGGAAATCGTTGATCGCCACCAGGTTCAGGGTAAGCGGCTCGCGCGCGGGAGTGGCGCAGCCGGCGGCGGCCAGGGCGAGCGCCAGGAGGGACAGACGGGCGCGGGCGCGCAGGGAAACGGACATACATTACCTTTGCTGATGGAAATCGGACACCCCGCGGGGCCAGCCGAATTATTGCACGTAGGGATGCGCGGGGCCATCTTTACAGGGGCATCCGCCTCACCCTTGAAACGAAAAAA
>JBBWZO010000294.1:0-7394 GCA_039649125.1 Massilia sp.
GTGAAAGCCATTCTCGCCACCGGCGACCTGGTCACGCTGGACAACGTGGCGAAAGCGTCGTGGGTCTGCATGATGGCCGGCGCCGACTTCATCAAGACCTCGACCGGCAAGGAAGGCGTGAACGCCACCATCCCGGTGTCGCTGGTGATGGTGCGCGCGATCCGCGAATACTACGAGCAGACGGGTTTCCAGGTCGGCTACAAGCCGGCGGGCGGCGTCTCGAGCGCGAAGTCGGCGCTGCAATACCTGACCGTCATGAAGGAAGAGCTGGGCAACGACTGGCTGCAGCCGCACCTGTTCCGTATCGGCGCCTCGAGCCTGATGACCGACATCGAGCGCCAGCTCGAGCACTACGTGACCGGCGCCTACTCGGCCGCACATCGCCACGCGCAACCTTAAACACCGAACGGATTCGTCATGCCAACAATTAAAGAGATTCTGCAGACTATGGATTACGGCCCCGCACCCGAGAGCAGCAAAGAAGCGCAAGCGTGGCTGGACCAGCACGGACGCCGTTTTGGACTGTTCATCGATAACGCGTGGACTGAAGGTGCCGAGACCTTCGCCAGCAATAACCCGGCCGACGGCTCGGAACTGGCGCAGGTAACGCAGGCGACGCTTGATGACGTCAACCGCGCCGTGGAAGCCGCGCGCTGCGCGCAGCCGGGCTGGGTCGCGATGGGCGGCCACGGCCGCGCGAAAGTCATGTACGCGATCGCGCGCCTGCTGCAAAAGCACTCGCGCCTGTTCGCGGTGCTCGAAACCCTCGACAACGGCAAGACCATCCGCGAAACCCGCGACGCCGATTTGCCGCTGGCCGCGCGCCACTTCTACCACCACGCCGGCTGGGCCCAGCTGCAGTCGGAAGAATTCGCCGACTACCGCGCCGTGGGCGTCGTTGGCCAGATCGTTCCCTGGAACTTCCCGGTCCTGATGCTGGCATGGAAAATCGCGCCGGCGCTGGCCGCCGGTAACACCATCGTCTTCAAGCCGGCCGAGTACACCTCGCTGACCGCCTTGCTGTTCGCCGAGATCTGCCAGCAGGCCGGCGTGCCGGCCGGTGTGGTCAACATCGTCACCGGCGACGGCCGCGTGGGCGAAGCGATCGTGAATCACCCCGGCATCGACAAGCTGGCCTTTACCGGCTCGACCGAAGTCGGCCGCATCATCCGCAAGGCCACCGCCGGCAGCGGCAAGAAGCTGTCGCTGGAACTGGGCGGCAAGTCTCCCTTCATCGTCTTCGATGACGCCGACCTGGATGCAGCTGTCGAAGGCCTGGTCGACTCGATCTGGTTCAACCAGGGGCAGGTCTGCTGCGCGGGCTCGCGCCTGCTGGTGCAGGAATCGGTCTACGACCGCTTCATCGCCAAGGTCAAGGTGCGCATGCAGAACCTGCGCGTCGGCTCGCCGCTGGACAAGTCGAACGACATCGGCGCGCTGGTCGATCCGGTGCAGCAGCAGCGCATCCACGGCCTGGTGGAATCGGCGCGCGCCGAAGGCTGCGACATCTGGCAGCCTTCGTGCGAAGCGCCGGCGGCCGGCTCGTGGTTCCTGCCGACCCTGATCACCGGCGCCTCGACCTCGGCCGCCGTCGCGCAGACCGAAATCTTCGGCCCGGTGCTGGTGGCGATGAGCTTCCGCACCCCGGGCGAAGCGGTCCAGCTGGCCAACAACACCGTGTACGGCCTGGCGGCCTGCGTATGGTCGGAATCGATCTCGCTGGCGCTCGACGTGGCGCCGCAGATCAAGGCTGGCGTCGTGTGGATCAACACCGCCAACCAGTTCGACGCGGCCTGCGGCTTTGGCGGCTACAAGGAATCCGGTTTCGGCCGCGAAGGCGGCAAGGAAGGCATGTATGAGTACCTGACGCCGTTGTCGGAAGATGCGCGTCCGGCCGTTCCCGTTCGTCCTGAAATGGGCAAGGTCCGTCAGGCCGAAGGCGGCAACCCGTTCGCCATCGACCGCACCGCCAAGCTCTACATTGGCGGCAAGCAGGCGCGCCCGGACGGCGCCTACAGCCGCGCGATCATGGGCGCCAACGGCGCCTTCCTGGCCGACGTCGGCGAGGGCAACCGCAAGGACATCCGGAATGCGGTGGAAGCGGCCCATAAAGCGGCCGGCTGGTCGAAGGCCACCGCGCACAACCGCGCGCAAGTCCTGTACTACATCGCCGAGAACCTGGCCCTGCGTGCCGACGAGTTCGCCCAGCGCATCGCTGCGCAGACCGGCGCCAAGGATGCGGCCCGCGAAGTCCAAGCCTCGATCGAGCGCCTGTTCTACTGGGCGGCCTGGGCCGACAAGTATGACGGCCAGGCCCACCAGCCGCCGATGCACGGCATCACCGTCGCGCTGAACGAACCGGTCGGCGTGATCGGCGTGATCTGCCCGAACGAGAGCCCGCTGCTGGGCTTCATCTCGCTGGTGGCGCCTGCGCTGGCGCTGGGCAACCGCGTCGTCGCCGTGCCGTCGGAAGCGCATCCGCTGTCGGCGCTTGATCTGTACCAGGTGCTGGACACGTCCGACCTGCCGGGCGGCGCGCTGAACATCGTCACCGGCAGCGCCGACGAACTGGCGCGCACCCTGGCGACGCACGGCGACGTCGATGCCGTGTGGCGCCACGACGGTTCGGCCGAGGGTTGCGCGGAAGTCGAGCGCTTATCAAGCGAAACGCTGAAGCGCACCTGGGTCGGCGGCGCCAGGGGCCGCGACTGGTTCGATGCGAAGCAGGCCTGCGGCCGCACCGTGCTGCAGCATGCGAGCCAGGTAAAAAATGTATGGATCCCCTACGGCGTTTAAGTAATGGATAAGACGGTCACGTTCACAAGTGACCGGTAGGGTGGACGGGTTCCCCGTCCACGCGGTGATAGTTGGCAGATGCCGGTTCGAGCACGAACACGGAGCCGATAACGACCACCGCGTGGACGGCAGAGCCGTCCACCCTACGTCGTTTTTCGGCGTGACCGATATGGTCGCGTCCAACACTGATAAGAGAGGCGAACACCATGTTCCTCCCCCAAGAAATCGTCCGCAAAAAGCGCGACGGCGGCATCCTCACCGCCGAGGAAATCCAGTTCTTCGTGCGCGGCATCCCTGACGGCAGCGTTACCGAAGGCCAGATCGCGGCCCTCGCGATGGCCGTCTACTTCAACGACATGACCATGGACGAACGCGTCGCCTTCACGCTGGCGATGCGCGATTCCGGCCAGGTCATGGAATGGAAATCGCTGAACCTGCCCGGCCCGGTGGTCGACAAGCACTCGACCGGCGGCGTCGGCGACGTCGTCTCGCTGATGCTCGGGCCGATGATTGCCGCCTGCGGCGGCTTCGTGCCGATGATCTCGGGCCGCGGCCTGGGCCATACCGGCGGCACGCTCGACAAGTTCGATTCGATCCCGGGCTACAGCACGGTGCCGGACCCCGAGAAATTCCGCCAGGTCGTGAAAGATGTGGGTGTGGCCATCATCGGCCAGACCGCCCAGCTGGCACCGGCCGACAAGCGCTTCTACAGTATCCGCGACACCACGGCGACCGTGGAATCGGTGGCGATGATCACCGGCTCGATCCTGTCGAAGAAGCTGTCGGCAGGCCTCGACGCCCTCGTGATGGACGTGAAAGTGGGCAGCGGCGCCTTCATGCCGACGCCGGAAAAGTCGCTGGAACTGGCGCAGAGCATCGTCAGCGTCGGCAACGGCGCCGGCACCCGCACCTCCGCCATCCTGACCGGCATGGACGAGTCGCTGTGCCACGCGGCCGGCAACGCGGTCGAAGTGCGCGTCGCGATCGATTACCTGAGCGGTAAGTCGCGCCCGGCGCGCCTGCACGAAGTGACGATGGCGCTGTGCGCCGAGATGCTGGTCATCTCGGGCCTGGCTGCCAGCGAACTTGATGCCCGCGCGAAGCTGCAGGCGGCGCTCGACTCGGGCGAAGCGGCCGAGCGCTTCGCGCGCATGGTGACCGCCCTCGGCGGCCCGGCTGACCTGATGGACAAGCCGGACGCCCACCTCGAAACCGCGCCGGTCATCGTGCCGGTCCCAAGCTTGCAGGCCGGCTACGCGACCAGCGTCGACACCCGCGGCTTGGGCCTGGCCGTGGTCGCCCTGGGGGGCGGCCGCGTGCGTCCGCAGGATGCGATCGACTTCGCCGTCGGTCTCACCGGCCTCGTCGAACTGGGCGACCGCATCGAAGTCGGCCAGCCGCTGGGCATGGTCCATGCACGTACCGTCGAAGCCGCCGAGCAGGCCGTGCGCCAGGTGCAGGCTGCCTACCAAGTTGGTCTCGAAAAACCGGCGGCCCAGCCGATGATCCACCGCACGATCCGCCCGGAATAAGACCATGAAATACGAGAAGCTGATCGACGAAGCACGGGCTGCGCGCGAGCTGGCCTACACGCCGTATTCGAAGTTCCAGGTCGGCGCCGCCCTGGAGTGCAAGGACGGCCGCATCTTCCGCGGCTGCAACATCGAAAACGCCTCCTATGGCCTGTGCAACTGCGCCGAGCGCACCGCGTTCTTCAGCGCGATCGCCCATGGTTACAAGCCGGGCGACTTCACGGCGCTGGCCGTGATCGGCCAGACCGACGGCCCGATCGCCCCTTGCGGCGCCTGCCGCCAGGTCATCCTGGAACTGGGCGGCAACGCGCTGCCGGTGGTGCTGACCAACCTGAAGGGCGACATCCACGAGACCACGGCGGCGGGCCAGTTGCCGAACGCGTTCGGCGGGTGGGACCTGGACAAGTAATGGTCGTATAAGGGGTGTGGCGAGGCATCCCTTGAAGCAGGAACAGCGCTGTCCACGTCAACGTGGCAGCGCTTTTTTGTTTCGATCACGCTCCACGGCCTATGCCTGGCAGAGCCGTGAGCAGGGCGAGCGCATCGCCACCAGGCAGATCGAGGCACTGGAGGCATCGTCGCAGGTGCAGGTTGCGGCCGGCACGGTACGTACACGACCGTACTGCCCCTTTGATAGCGCGGCCTTCACGCCGCGCCCGCATCTATCTGCATCATCCCAAATATATTCCCGTCCGGATCCTTGACGTAGGCAAGCCAGCCAATCCCGGGAATCGCCATTTTCGGCACACACAGCATGGCTCCGCCCCCCTGTGCCTTGGCCAGCGAAGCGTCCAGGTTGTCGACATCGACCGTCATCACAAACGCGTTCGGCGAGGCCATCGGACCAGCGGCCGGCCCCGGCCGAGGCAACAGGCCCCCGTTGATCCCGGGCTGGCTGTCCGGCCCGGTATTGATCAGCCAGTATTCACCGACCGGATACTTGCTGAACGTCCAGCCGAACAGATTCGTATAGAAATCGATCAGCGATTGCGGATTTGTGGCGTGGATTTCGAAATGCACTGCACGTGACATGACGTTTCCTTTCAACGATTCGGCTTACCGCGCCCGGGGCGGCACGGCTGGCTGCGGCAAGACCATGACGGCAGGAGTCTCTCCACGCTATCAGATAGCCGCCGTCGCTGTCGCCCCGTCGAAAAGTGGTGTAACCTTGAGTTTATGAACGCCGTCCTGTCCCCGATAGAATCCGAGTTCGCTACCGCCGAGGAAGCAAGCGCCCATGACCGCTGGTTCCGCGCCGAGGTGCTGGATACCCTCGAGGACCACGTCCCCGTATCCCTCAGGACGAGGTGATGGCCGAGATGCGCGCCATCATCGCGGCCAACCGCGAACAAGCCAGGTCGAACAGCAAGTCGCGACATCAGGATAAATAACGGGTGCTAAACCTGACTCATCCCGTTATCTGGAGAACGAATTGCTTCCCGTACAGTGGCTTATCAGTGCCAGGAACGATCTGGCCGCTATCATCGAATACATCGCTGAGCGCAATGACGTCGCTGTACGCGATCTGCAGGAGGACATCGAGCGCGCTGCCTCTACTTTCCGGGCAATGACACGTCTGCAGGAGACGAAGGCATGGAAGTGAAAACGAAAACGTGTAAACCCGGCTGAACCCTGACGAATCCGCTCTTGACGACCAATAACATGAATCCGAACGCCTTTCCTCCTGATGAGATTCAGGGTGTGTACCGCGCCATTTTCGAACGGCGCGACATACGCCATTTCACTTCCGCACCGATCGAGGCGGACCAGTTGCAGCGTTTTGTTGAAGCCGCCCACAGCGCCCCCAGCGTCGGGCTGATGCAGCCCTGGAGGTTCATTCGCATCGCCAACCGGGACCTGCGCCGCCGTATCCATGCCCATGTGGATGAAGAGCGTGCGCTGACGGCGGCAGCGCTCGGGCAGCGCGCAGATGAATTCATGCGCCTGAAAGTCGAGGGCATCCTCGAGTGCGCGGAAGTGCTCGTGGTCGGGTTGATGGACCGGCGCGAACCCTATGTCTTTGGACGACGCACGATGCCGCAAATGGACCTGGCGTCTGCGGCATGCGCCATCCAGAACTTCTGGCTTGCCGCGCGCGCCGAAGGAATTGGCGTGGGCTGGGTCTCGCTGTTTGACCCCCAGCGTATCCGCGAACTGTGCCGGATGCCGGCGGGCAGCCTGCCGATCGCCGTCCTGTGTGTCGGACACGTCGATCAGTTTTATCCACGACCGATGCTGGAAATGGAGCGCTGGGACCGCCGCCGGCCGTCCTCGGAGGTACTCTACGAGGACACCTGGCCCGACCAGGAAGCGGATACGGCTTCCAGCGGTTCGACCCGGTAGCGCCTGGATTAAGCGTCCAGGTCCTGATCAGTCCACGCCTGCCTGGTGGAACACGAGGTCTTCGACGGCCCGTCCCTTGCACAGGTGCTCGTCGATGATGCGGTCCATGTTCTCCGGTGTGACGTTGTAATACCAGGTACCGTCCGGCTGCACGCATACGATCGGTCCCCCCTTGCAGGCGGCGAAGCAGCTCACGCGGCTGCGCTTGACGCGCATGTCGCCCGCATTCAGACCTGCGTCCTTGAACTTGTCACCCAGGCTGTCGAACAAGGCCTGGGATTGCCCGTCCGCCGCGCAACGTGGACCGGTACAGACCAGCAGATGGCGGCGATAGCCGCCAATCCTTGGTTTGACGGGCTGGTCGCCGCCAGCGTTGTCGATATCGTTCATGCTTCGGTGTCCTCGGTTGCGGGGGCTTCGTCTTCCCGGGGCTCGGCCAGTGTGGCACGGATGTAGTCGGCCGGCAGGCGGTGACGCGCCGCCAGCGTGTCGACGTCGGCGCCAGCCGCGTACTCGTTGCGCAATGTCTCCAGCCAGCCGAGCAGGCCGGTAGACAGCGACCGTCCGGCGCGTTCGCCCTCGCGCGTACTGCCACCGTCGTCCATGTCGTACTTGTTGGCGTAGCCGCGCGGCGTGACCATCAGGCCATGGCGGATAAAGGTGTTGCTGTTACCGATCAGGACTGTGCTGAGCATGCCGATGTCGGCGTCGGCCATGGCGTCG
>JBBWZO010000233.1:0-8468 GCA_039649125.1 Massilia sp.
CGCATCTCCTACCTGCTCGGCATCTACAAGGCCCTGCACATCCTGTACGGCGACAAGCTGGCCGACGAATGGGTGCACCTCCCGAACAGCAATCCGATCTTCAACGGCCGCACGCCGCTGGCCTTCATGCTGGGCGGCGGCCTGCTGGCGATGCAGTCCGTGCGCCGCCTGCTGGACGCCCGCCGCGGGGGACTCTGAGTGAAACTGATTCCGAAGGGGGCAACCGAGGCGGACTCCGCGCTGGAGCCGCCACTCACCCAACTGCGCCAGTTCGACACCGTCCGCCTGATCCCGTCCCGCTTCGCCGAGGCCGAGGACTCGGTACTGGCGCCGTTGGCGGACAGCGACGCGGTGCTGCGCGACCTGTTCGACCTCGACAACGCGACCAACGAGCGCCTGCGCGGCGAGGCGGGCCTGCTGCCGGGCATCGGCGTCGACGAACTGGTGTTCGGGGTGCCGCAGTTTCGCATCGTCAATGCGGCCTACACCTATGCGCGCCCGGAAGGCAGCCGCTTCAACGACGGCGAGCGCGGCGCCTGGTACTGCGCGTTCGAGCTCGAAACGGCACTGGCCGAGGTGTGCTTCCACAAAACCGTCGAATACCAGGAAATCAAGCGCTTCGACGACAGCGTCAGCTACCAGGCGCTGCTGGCGGACTTCAACGGCAGCTTCCACGACATCCGCGGCGTGCGCAGCTTCGCCAAATGCCTCGACCCGCGCAGCTACGTCGCCTCGCAGGCGCTGGCCGCCGAGCTGCTGGAGGCCGGTTCGCTCGGCATCATCTACCCGAGCGTACGCCGGCCGGACGGCACCAACCTCGCCTGCTTCCGGCCCGCCCTGGTGGGTAACGTGCGCAAGGCGGCGGTCTATCGGTTAACATGGGCGGGTTCGCCCATCCCCACGGTCGACGTCACCTGAACAATTGCAACGCATGAAAACCAATCCCGAAAAAGACACCGAGCTGCACGACAAGATCAACCGCGAGACCGGCCGTATCCACTGGCACGAGCTCGAGCGCCATTTCGCGCAGGGCAACGTCATCTACGTCAGCGAGGAACTCGACCTGATCGATGTCGCCATGCGCATCTCGCACGACGACAAGGACAGCATCACGCGCTGGATGGCCGAAGGCAAGGTGGCCAAGGTGTCCGACCTGCAGGCCCAGACCTGGTCTGTCGGCGACCTGGCCCTGTGGGCCTCGGTCGTGCACCCTTTCATCCTCGTGCAACCCGAGAAAAAGCAGCTGCACTGAGCTTCCCGCCGGCGGCCCCGCTCTGGCCCACCATGGGCCGCACCGCAGGAGCGGCGCCATCGTGCCGCGCAATTGCAAAATCACCAATCATGGATGTTGCATATTTGCTGCAATGCATCATTTGTTGCCGCCCCACTGCTATACTCTTTCCGCATTGCCACTCGCGCCACTCCAGTAGCCCGAGTGCGCCTGATTAAGCCATTGCGCGGCCGCGGCCGCCATCCCGAAGGAAATCCACGTGAAGAACCTCAAGATCGGTGCCCGGCTCGGCATCGGATTCGCCATCGTCCTGGCGCTGCTGCTGGCCGTCACCATTACCGCCCTGGTGCGCATGCAGGCCGCCGGCGACATGACCCACCGCCTGGTCAACACCAGCATCAAGAACCAGCGCAAACTTGCCGAATGGAGCAAGTACATCGAACTCAACAGCGCCATGCTGCAGACCGTGTACGTCTCGAACGACCCGGCGACGATCGCCGCCGTCGAAGCGCGCATGAACGAACTGTCGGCCCACTCCACCGAGCTGCAGAACACCATCGAGGCCTCGCTGCGCAACGCCGCCGTGCAGGAGCAGTTCAAGGTCCTCAAGGCGAAACGCGATCCCTACCTGAACGCGCGCGCGGCACTGTTCAAGGCCAAGGCCGACGGCGACGCCGCGCTGGCCGAGAAGATCTATAAGGAGCAGCTGGTTCCGGCCAGCACCGCCCTCCTGGCGGAGATGAACAAGCTGGCGAAGATGCAGATCGAAGCCGCCGACGCCGTGGCCGCGGGCATCCTCGACTCGTACGCGAGCACCCGCGCGATCCTGATTACCCTGGGCCTGACCGCCCTGCTGCTCGGCATCGCCTGCGCCTGGGTGATCTCGCGTTCGATCACGGTGCCGCTGCGCCAGGCCGTCGGCTTCGCCCAGCGCGTGGCGCGCGGCGACCTGACCAGCCGCGCGCTGGTGGAAACCCGCGACGAAACCGGCCAGCTGCTGCGCGCACTGCACAGCATGACCGGGTCGCTGGCCGGCATCGTCGGCCATGTGCGCACCGGCACCGGCGCCATCGGCGTGGCCGCGAGCGAAATCGCCAGCGGCAACGCCGACCTCTCGAGCCGCACCGAGCAGCAGGCCGGCTCGCTCGAGGAAACCGCCTCCTCGATGGAAGAGCTGACCTCGACCGTGCGCCAGAACGCGGACAACGCCCGCGAAGCGAACAAGCTGGCACGCAACGCCGCCGCCATCGCCGGCGACGGCGGCAGCGTGGTGGCCGAAGTCGTGACCACCATGGGCTCGATCAACGAGTCGTCGCGCAAGATCGTCGAAATCATCAGCGTCATCGACGGCATCGCCTTCCAGACGAATATCCTCGCGCTGAACGCGGCCGTCGAAGCCGCGCGTGCGGGTGAACAGGGCCGCGGCTTCGCGGTCGTCGCCGGCGAGGTGCGCAACCTGGCGCAGCGCTCGGCCGCCGCCGCCAAGGAAATCAAGACGCTGATCGACGCCTCGGTGGACGACGTCGCCGCCGGCACCAGGCAGGTCGACCGCGCCGGCGCCACCATGAACGAGATCGTGCGCAGCATCGAGCAGGTCACCGCCATCATGGCCGACATCGCCAACGCCAGCGAAGAGCAAAGCGCCGGCATCGAGCAGGTCAACAGCGCGATCGTCGACATGGACCGGGTCACCCAGCAAAACGCGGCACTGGTCGAGGAAGCGGCGGCCGCCGCCGAAGCGATGCAGGAGCAGGCAGAACGCCTGGCCGAAGTCGTCAGCACCTTCAAGCTCGATGATGCCGCCGCGCCGGCACGCCGCGAGCCGGTCCTCGGCACGCCGGCGCCGGCCGCGCGCCTGGCGCTGGCGTAAAGGTCAAGTTGAAGGTCGGGCTGAAGTTCAGCCTGACCTTCAGGCCCCGCTAGAGGCCGCGCCCGGTTCAGGGCGCCCAGCGGGCGGTGCGCCGCCACGTCGGC
This sequence comes from Massilia sp., assembly GCA_039649125.1. Taxonomy (GTDB): domain Bacteria; phylum Pseudomonadota; class Gammaproteobacteria; order Burkholderiales; family Burkholderiaceae_D; genus Telluria. The sequence goes on from JBBWZO010000233.1 coordinate 3,206, forward strand.
CGCATGGGCCGGTTCGCCGCCGAGCTGGCCGATCAGGCTGCCCAACATCGCCAGCCCGATCACCGCGCACAGCACGCTCAGGGCCGTGATCCAGTAGCGCGCGCCGGACGCCTCGCTGGCGGCGGCTGCGGCCTGCGTGGTGCGCGCCTGCAAGTCCTTGAGCAGGACGTCGATGTCCGTGTCCGCGACGATCTGACGCCGCAAGGGGCTGCACGCTTCCACCGGAAAGGTGCCAAAGACGTCCATCCGGTTCACCGCACGAAAGCGCCGCGGGCTTCCAGTTCACCGGCCATCACCGTCACCGAGGACGAGCAGGACGAGCGCGAAGGCGGTGTAGAGCCGGGCCGCGAGGCTGGACTGGAAATACTTCGTCTTCACGCCTGGAGGAGGATGGCAGGAGCGATCGAGAAGGAATTGACGAAAGCTTGGCACTTCCCCGCGCCGATTTCCTAAGTGCAATAAAATCTGATTACTTTGTCGCTTTCGTGATCACACTTCGATGGTAAACGCGAAGTATTAGTTACATTCATCAAATCAGCTATACTCCAATAAACAGTAGGAATATTGATGAACAGCAACTTGATAGAAGAGGATCCGATCCTTACCACGAGCGAGGCCGCGCGCATGCTGGGCGTGGCGACCAGTACGGTCCAGCTGTGGATGGAGAGCGGCGCCATCGAATCGTGGAAAACGCCGGGCGGCCATCGCCGCACGCGGCAGAGCCGCATTCGCGCCCTGATGAACAAGGTCGGCGGCCAGGGCGGCGCCGAAGAGCGCCGGATACCGCCGACCCCGACCGATCCCGAATACCTGCTTTCGGCGGACGCGTCCTACCCGTTGGCCGTCGACGAAGCGCAGCGCCTGGCCGCGCTGGCGGCATCGGGACTCGTGGACAGTCCCGAAGAAGAGCGTTTCGACCGGATCGTCCGGCTGGCCTCGATGGTGACCGATTCGCCGATCGCCCTGATTTCGCTGCTGACCTCGAAACGCCAGTGGTTCAAGGCGCGCATCGGCATGGCGGCGCAGCAGACGCCGCGCGAATGGGCATTCTGCTCGCACGCGATCCTGAACGATGCCCCCTTCGTGGTGGAAGACGCCATGGCCGACGCCCGCTTCAGCGGAAATCCGCTGGTGCTGGCCGATCCGCACATCCGTTTCTATGCCGGCGTGCCGCTGCGCGACAAGTCGGGCATGGCGATGGGCACCCTGTGCGTGATCGACCGCGAGCCGCGCAAGCTGCGCGCGGCCGAACTGCAGGCGCTGACCGACCTGGCCGCGATCGCGGCGGTGGAGATTGCGGCGAACAACGCCGAGCAGGGCTGAGGGGGTTCCTGCGTTCTCGCGGCCTTGCATCTGCCGAGAACCATGGACAGCCCCGTAGGGTGGACGGGCTCCCCGTCCACGCGTTCAACCAGCAATCGCGCAGCCGATCAGCTTACGGCAATCTGATTTAGGTCATTAAATCAATCGTCGCGGATCGCGAGAAGTTCAGCGATACACGAAGGACAGTTGAACGCGTGCGCGGGAGACCCGCCCACCCTACGGGTCAAGCTCACGCGTCATCGTTGGACAAAACTCGCGCACCAGTAGTGCGGGGATATCTTTCCTTACCCCTCCAGCCCCCTGTGCTGCAAGGCATGCGCCGCCTGCCGCATCAAGAGTTCCGCCTGGCGCGGATCCGGTTCCGTCAGCGCCAGCTGCTGCAAGGCCGCCGGGTAGCCGACCGCCGCTGCCGCTTCCAGCCAGCGCCGTGCGCCAGCCGCATCCTGGGTGCCCCCCTCCCCCGCCGCCAGCATGTTCGACAGCGTGAACATCGCCGCCGGCAGCTGTGCCTGCGCGGCGATCACTATCCAGTGCGCGGCGCGCGCCGCGTCCCGCGGCACGCCTGTGCCGTTGCGGTACATGAGCCCGAGCCGGTAGGCTGCCCCACTTTCGCCCGCCTGCGCCCGCGCCGCCAGGGCCGCCGTGCCGTCGGCCGCGCCGCCGACCAGTGCGCCGGCCGGGGGCTGGGCCGCGGTGGCGCCCGCCGCCAGGGCCATCGCCAGCAGCAGGAAGCGCATCATTTCGACAAGTCGACCGCGTACAACGCAAAACCCTTGCCGAGACCGTCGTCGGCACGCACCAGGCTCACGTTGTCCAGCCCCGCCTGCTGCGCCAGGTCCAGCATCCCAGGCGCCGAGTGGAACACCACCGGCCCGCTTGTGGCGACCGGGGTAAAGCGCCAGCTGCGCGCGGCGCCGTGTTCGGCCCGCGTCAGCCTCTTCACGTCGCGGATATAGCCGATCAAGACGTCGCGGCTGGTATCGGGCGAGGCGAGCACGGTCTTGCTGCCGTCCAGGCCGGGGAAGTTGCCGCCGCCGCTGGCGCGGTAGTTGTTGGTGGCGACGATGAACTCCTGCTCCGGCGTGACCGGCAGGCCGCGCAGCGCCAGCTTGCGGATGCGCTGGCCGGGCGGCTGGGTGACGTCGATCTCGTAGCTGATCTCGCTCGAGGTCGGCGTGTCGAAGTTATAGCTCGGCACCGTCGGGTTGACCAGTTCCTGCGGTTCGGTTCTGGCCGGGTCGATCGTGTTGAAACGGCGTGCCGAGGTCTCGAGCCAGGCCTTCAAGCCGGCACCGTCGACCTTCACCGCATACAGGGCGTTCGGGTAGAGATAGAGGTCGGCCGCGTTGTTCAGCGCCAGCTTGCCGGCCTCGACATCGGTGAAGTCGAAGGCGCCGGCCGAGCCGCTCTTGAACGGCGCCGACATCGACAGCACCGGCAGCTTCGCAAACTGCGGGAGGTTCGCCGCGACATATTTTTTCACGTAGTCGGTTTGCGCCGCGTTCACCACCGCGATCGCCGAGGTGTCGCCGACGTCGGCGAAATAGGTCGTCATGCGGAAATCGGTGCTGCCGAGCGGGGTCTTCACGTAGCGGATCGTCGCCTCGTGCTCCTCGCGGATCAGTTCGAGCACCTTCGGGTCGGCCGCGATGAAGGACTTGTCGGCGTTCTGCGCGGCGCGCGCCTCCACCTTCGTCTTGTCCTTCTCGATCGTCCAGCGGCGGCCGTCGGCGCGCAGCTGCAGTGCGATCACCCCGAGGTGCTTGCCCCACAGGTTCGCCATCACGGTCGGAATTCCATGGACAAGGCCCCTGGCCTTGTCTACTCCTTGCAGCTGGAACTGCGGCGCCGTGCTGGCCGCGTTCGGGAACAGCTGGTGCGAGTGGCCGAGCAACATGGCGTCAATGCCTGCTACCCGTGCCAGGTGCCAGTTCGCGTTTTCCATCTGCGGCGTGTAGGGGCTGGCGTCGAGGCCGCCGTGCGAGATCGCGACCACGATGTCGGCGCCCTTGCGGCGCAGCTCGGGCACATATTTGAGCGCGGCCTCGCGCACGCCCGTCGTGTAGACCTTGCCCTCCAGGTGGCGCTTGTCCCAGGACATGATGGCCGGGGGCGTGAAACCGATGATGCCGACTTTAACCAAGGCCGTCACCGGCCGTCCCTGCGCGTCGAGGGCGCTGACGCGTTTCTCGATGATGCGATACGGCTCGAACAGCGGCTTCTTCGTCCTGACGCTGTAGACGTTGGCCAGCACTTGCGGGAAGGCGGGGCCCGCGCAGCGTCGGGTTTGGCCAATGCGCTGGTCGACCCCGGCCACCTGGAAACGCTTGCCCGTCACCTGGCTCAGGAAGGCCAGGCCGTAGTTGAATTCGTGGTTGCCGATCGAGGCGCCGTCGTACTTCAGCGCATTCATCACCTTGTAGATGCCCAGCGTCTGGTCGCAGCGCAGCGGTTTCACGAGCGCCTGGTAGTCGGCCAGCGCATTGCCCTGGATGGTGTCGCCGTTGTCAAACAGCACCGTGTTCGGGAACTCGGCGCGTGCCTGCGCGATCAGCGCGGCCGTGCGGTCCAGGCCGATCGACGGCTCGGCGGCCAGCTTGAAGTAGTCGTAGCCGACCACGTTCGAGTGCAGGTCGGTGGTTTCCAGCACGGCCAGCACGGCGGTGGCGCCCTCAGGTGCATTCCGCGCATTCGGGGCGGCGGCAGCGGGGACGGACAGGACGGCAAGTGCGATGCCGATATGGCAAGGTAAAAGAGTGCGCATGGGGATCTTCGGATGGGAACCCGCGGATGATACGGCAGCAGTCCGAGGTGCGGCAATCGATGTGCGGCAATGCATGGCAGCGCGCCGGCTGCCGTGCATTGCCGGCCGCCGGCGAAACCGGCCGGCGTCTGGGGTATAATCGAAGGTTCGATTCAACTCACTCAAAATGCCAAGATCATGGAAGCTGAACGCATCAACGCCATCTCCGCCCTGCTGAACGACCTGACCGGTCGCGAGGCCGAACTTCGGAGGTATCTTTGACTTCGATCGCAAGTCAGAGAAACTAGAACAGGTCAACCAGGAACTCGAGGATCCGGCCGTCTGGAACGACCAGAAACGCGCCCAGGACCTCGGTAAAGAGAAGAAGGCGCTGGAAGCGGTCGTCCTGACGCTGGAAAAAGCGCGGGCCGACCTGGCGGACGCCGCCGACCTGTTCGAGATGGGCCGCGAGGAAAACGACCACGACACCCTGGAAGCCGTCGGCAGCGACGTCGAAGCGATCCAGAAGGTCATCGAGGCGATGGAGTTCCGCCGTATGTTCAGCAATCCGATGGACCACGCGAACTGCTTCATCGACATCCAGGCCGGCGCCGGCGGCACCGAAGCCCAGGACTGGGCCTCGATGCTGCTGCGCCAGTACCTGCGCTACTGCGAACGCAAGGGTTTCAAGGCCGAGATCCTGGAACAGTCCGACGGTGAAGTCGCCGGGATCAAGACCGCGACCATCAAGGTCGAGGGCGAGTACGCCTACGGCCACCTGCGCACCGAAACCGGCGTGCACCGCCTGGTGCGCAAGTCGCCGTTCGACTCGGCCAATGGCCGCCACACCTCGTTCACCTCGCTGTTCGTGTACCCGGAAGTGGACGAGTCGTTCGAGATCGAGATCAACCCGGCCGACGTGCGCATCGACACCTACCGCGCATCGGGCGCGGGCGGCCAGCACATCAACAAGACCGACTCCGCGGTGCGCCTGACGCACGCGCCGTCGGGCATCGTCGTGCAGTGCCAGAACGACCGTTCGCAGCACCGCAACAAGGCCGAGGCCTTCGACATGCTGCGCGCCAAGCTGTTCGAACTCGAGATGCGCAAGCGCATGAGCGAGCAGCAGAAGCTGGAAGACTCGAAGACCGACGTCGGCTGGGGCCACCAGATCCGCTCCTACGTGCTCGACCAGTC
>JBBWZO010000318.1:0-14567 GCA_039649125.1 Massilia sp.
AACGAGTACAAGAAGCTGATCGGCGGTTCGCGCTACGAGCCGGACGAGGAAAACCCGATGCTGGGCTTCCGCGGCGCCGCGCGCTACCTGGCCGAAGACTTCGCCGAGTCCTTCGAAATGGAATGCCAGGCCATGAAACGCGTGCGCGAAGAGATGGGCCTGACCAACGTCGAGCTGATGATCCCGTTCGTGCGTACCCTGGGCCAGTCCGAGAAGGTCATCGACCTGCTCGCCAAATACGGCCTGAAGCGCGGCGAAGGTGGAGGCGAAGGCGGCCTGCGCGTCATCATGATGTGCGAAGTGCCGTCGAACGCCATCCTGGCCGAGCAGTTCCTGCAGTACTTCGACGGCTTCTCGATCGGCTCGAACGACCTGACCCAGCTGACCCTGGGCCTGGACCGCGACTCCGGCATGGAGCTGCTGGCCAAGGACTTCGACGAACGCGACCCGGCGGTGAAGGCGATGCTGTCGCTGGCTATTAAAGCCTGCCGCGCGCAGGGCAAGTACATCGGCATCTGCGGCCAGGGGCCGTCGGACAACCCGGACTTCGCCGAGTGGCTGGTGGAACAGGGCATCGAGTCGATGTCGCTCAATCCTGACTCGGTGATCGATACCTGGCAGAAGCTGGCGGCGAAGTAAGCGTCGGCTGAATCAAGGGCATACCCGGAAAACCGCGCTCCTGGAAAGGGCGCGGTTTTTTTTGCGCCTGCACGGCCGGGCTCAGTGTTTGTCCTGCTCAGCTTCGTGCTTCTTTCGCTGGACAGCATTGACCGCGCTGTGGACGCCTGGACGTCGCGTCCCTACGCGCTGACGCGCAGGTCCGACGATCGCTCAGTTGTGAATGTACTTCGTGAACACGTCGCTGAAATCGCGCTTGGTGTGCGTCTCGAACATGGCCGTGTTCAGGGCCGCCAGCAGCTGGTTGTATTGGGTGACGAGCCCGCCTTCACCCGGCGCGATATTCAGCTTGTGCACCGAAGCCGTGGCGTCCAGCGCGCGCAGCGCATTCTCGCGGCACGCCGCATCGCGCTGCTGCTGCTTTCCGATCGAAATCAAGGCCTTGTAAATGTCCTTCAGCTGTTCGATGAAGGTTTTTTTCACGTCGATCGAGAAGGCCTCATTGTCCAGCCTGAACTTCAGTTCGATATCCATGTCCAGGGTGCCGGCGGTTTCGATGCTGACGCCGGAAATCTGGTGGGACGCATAATCGTAGCGCTTGATCGAGCGCTTCGACGACACGGCCGAGTCGCCGTCCACGTGGATCAGCGCGAGGTTGGTGAAGCAGTACTCGTCCTTCTTGCTCTTGATGAGGAAGAAAATCTGCTCGCCGTCTTCGCTGAACAGGTAATCGTCCGCATCGACCTTGTTATAGTCCGCAGGCCCGACAATGACGCCGATATCGCTGATGCCCAGTGCTTCCGCTGCCAGTTTCTTGAACATGATCGCCCTCGCGTGATGAAAACAAGGACCTTATCATTATTGCGGGCGAAAATTTCCGACCCTGGTTGCAAATAGCATTGCAGCAACAAACAGGTTGACTCCGGAAGGGAACCCGCTACACTGGAAGCATTGGTCAACCATAAAAAACAAATACCATCAAAAACGCTGCATATTCACGTGAAACCCTCGTCGCCTTTGCTGGTAACGGGGGTTTTTATCTTTTTGAAGGCGAATGGGGAGAACGGGATGACGGATTGGATGAACTGGATGGTCGGCGCCGGCATTTTGATCGTGGCCGAGCTGTTCACCGGCACCTTTTATCTGCTGATGATTGCCATCGGCCTTGCCGTAGGCGGCATCGCCGCGCTGCTGGGCCTGAGCGGCCCGCTGCAGACCCTGACCGCCGCGGCCACCGGCCTGGTTGCCACCGGCATCCTGCACCGCAGCCGTTTCGGCCGTCCGGCGCGGATGGATGCCAGGCGCGACCAGAACGTCAACCTCGACATCGGCGGCCGCGTCACCGTCCACGCCTGGAACAATGGCCGCGCGCGCGTGATGTACCGCGGGGCGCTGTGGGACGTGGAACTGGGCGGCGGCGCGATCGCCGAGGCGGGCGACTTCCGCATCGTCGAGGTGCAGGGCAACCGCCTGATCGTCGCGAATTCTTAGCTAGAAGATAAGCAAATACTCAAACCTCATCTATAAGGGATGCTCATGGAATCGTTTGGAATCGTCGCGCTGGTCATCTTTGTCATCGCGCTCGTCTTCGTCTTCAAGACGATCAACGTGGTGCCGCAGCAGCACGCCTGGGTGGTCGAGCGCCTCGGCAAGTACCACGCGACGCTGGCGCCGGGCCTGAACATCGTGATTCCCTTCATCGACCGCATCGCCTACAAGCACAGCCTGAAGGAGATCCCGCTCGACGTGCCGCCGCAGGTCTGCATCACGCGCGACAATACCCAGCTGCAGGTGGACGGCATCCTGTACTTCCAGGTGACCGACGCCATGCGCGCTTCCTACGGCTCGTCGAACTACATCCAGGCCATTACCCAGCTGGCGCAGACCACGCTGCGCTCGGTGATCGGCAAGATGGAACTCGATAAAACCTTCGAGGAGCGCGACCACATCAACACCACCATCGTCAACGCGATCGACGAGTCGGCCGCGAACTGGGGCGTGAAGGTGCTGCGCTACGAGATCAAGGACCTGACGCCGCCGGCCGAGATCCTGCATGCGATGCAGCGCCAGATCACCGCCGAGCGCGAGAAGCGCGCGCTGATCGCGGCCTCGGAAGGCCGGCGCCAGGAACAGATCAACATCGCCAGCGGCGAACGCGAGGCGGCGATCGCCCGCTCGGAAGGCGAGCGCCAGGCCGCGATCAACCGTGCGCAAGGCGAGGCGAGTGCGATCGTCGCACTCGCAGAGGCCAGCGCCTCGGCCCTGCGCCAGGTGGGCAGCGCGATCCGCGAGCCGGGCGGCGAGGACGCGATGAACCTGCGCGTGGCCGAGCACTACGTCGACGCCTTCGGCAAGCTGGCCAAGACCAACAACTCCATCATCGTGCCGGCCAACCTGGGCGAGATGAGCGGCCTGATCGCCAGCGCGATGCAGATCGTGAAAGCGCAGAAATGAGCCCGGGAATGGACGCGGAAGTAAAGCGCGACCAGCACGCGCCGGGCGTGGACTCGCGCGAACACATCGTCGCCACGCGCCGGATCCTGGCCGCGATCCTGGCGACGACCTTCGTCTCCGGCCTGGTCACGGGCGTGGCCGACGCACGGCAATTGCCGGAGCCGGACTGGTGGACGCTGCTGTCCGCTTTCCTGATGAGTTTCCTGACCTTCGTCTGGTTCCGGCGCGACCGCGACGCACGCGGCCTGCGCCGTTCGACCCTGGTGAACCTCGCGATCCTGCTGCTCGAGCCGGTCGCGATCTTCGTGTATATCCTGGTGAGCCGGCCGCGCGGGCAGAAACTGCGTGGCCTCGGACGGCTGCTGGGCTTCTTCCTGCTGATGCTGCTGGCGGCGATGCTGGGCATGATGGCCGCCTTCGGCCTCGGTTGAAACCCGATCAGAAGTCGATCGACCCCGATACCGTCACCGTGCGCGGCGCACCGGCCACCAGGTAGCCGTAGCCCGGATAACCGCCGCTTGAGGCCCAGTAGTTCTTGTCCGTGACGTTGTCGATGCGCGCGCGCAGGGTCACGTCGCGCTCCATCAGGCGGGTGGCCCAGGTCGCGCCCACGTCGAGGCGCGTCCAGGACGGCAGCTTCTGCAGGTTGGCGGCGTCGGCATACTGGGTCGAGGTGTGCACGGCGCGCGCATTCAGCGACAGCCCCGGCACGCCCGGCACGTCCCAGTCGGCGCCGGCGTTGAACTGGATCTCCGGCACGCCGATCGCCTCGCGGCCGTCGGTGGCGCCGTTGGCGGTGCGGCGCTGCTGGCTTTCGAGCAGGGTCAGGCCGCCGAGGATGCGCAGGCCCTTGGCCGGCAGGCCGAAGGCCGACAGTTCCAGGCCGCGGTTGCGCTGCTCGCCGAACAGGCCGAAGGTATTGTCCTGGATGTAGGACTGGGGCTGGGCGGTGGTGAACAGGGCCACGCTGGCGCCGACCTTGCCGGCGTCGAGCTTGGCGCCGATCTCCTTCTGGCGCGATTTGTACGGCGCGAACACCGCGCCCTCGTTGGTCAGGCGCAGTCCGAGGCCCGCGCCGCTGGCCACCGTCCCCGGCTGCAGCGCTTCGATATAGTTCGCATACAGCGACACGCCCTCGACCGGCTTGTAGACCAGGCCCGCGACCGGCGTGTTGGCGCTCGACTCGTAGCGCGAATTCTCGACGCCCGTCACGTAATCGAAGCCGGCGTCCTTGATGCGCTGGTGGCGCAGGCCGACGGTGAGCAGTACGCGGTCGTTGGCGAACGACAGGGTGTCGGCGACGGCGGCGCTGGAGAGGATGGTCTTGCGGGTCAACAGCGGGGCGGCCATGTTCCCGCCCGGCCAGAAGCCGGTCGCCGGCGCCGCCACGTTCACCGGGCGGTAGATGTTGGTCGCGAAGCCGGCAAAGGAACCCAGGGCAAACGCATTGCGCGACTCGGCATGGTAGCCGGAGGCGGTGGCCGACAGCGTGTGCTTGACGGCGCCCGTGCGCAGCGTGCCGCGCAGGCCGGCTTCGCCGGTACGCACCTCGTCCTCGCGCACGTTGTCGAAGCGGCTCATATTGGCGTCGCCGTTGGCCCCCGTAATGGTGGTCGTGGTCAGGATGTTCGATTCGTCGCCCTTGCGCGCGCCGAACGCCGCCCAGGCCAGCGCGTCGGCGCCGAGGTCGACCTCGCCGCGCAGGGTGCCGAAGACGTCGCGCTCCTTCGAGAGCGTCCAGGGCTGCGCCCAGTTGCGGTCGGCGTCGGGCGCCGCGATGATCGGCAGGCCGGCGGTCACCGTCACGCTCGGACGGGCCTGGTCCAGCCGGTGGTTCTGGTAGCCGGCGTCGGCCGAGAGGCGCCAGCCGCGGCCGCGGTAGTCGGCGCCGACCGACAGCACGCTCAGTTCGCGCTCTTCATTGTCGATGGCGGTTTCGCCGTCGCGGCGCACGGCGTTCACGCGCAGGCCGGCGCGGTCTTCGGGGCCGAAGCGGCGCGCCACGTCGACCGCGCCATACAGCTGGCCGCCGCCCTCGACGCCGACGGTGGCGCGGTTCAGCGGCGCGTTCGGCGCTCGCTTCGGCACCAGGTTGATCATGCCGCCGATGCCGCCGCCGCCGGGCGCGGCGCCGTTGATGAAGCTGTTCGCGCCGCGGAAGACTTCAACGCGCTCGAGCAGTTCGGAGGCGACGAACTGGCGCGGCAGCAGGCCGTACAGGCCGTTGTAGGCCAGGTCGTCCGAGTTCACCGCGAAGCCGCGGATCACGTACAGCTCCTGGTAGTTGCCGAAGCCGCGCGCCACGCGCACCGAGGGGTCGTTCTGCACCACGTCGGCCACGCTGCGCGCCTGCTGGTCCTGGATCAGCGCCTGGGTATAGTTGCTGGTGTTGAAGGGCGTGTCCATGATGTCGACGTTGCCCAGCAGGCCGAGGCGGCCGCCGCGCGCGACCTGGCCGCCGGCGTAGTCCCTCGGCAGCCCCTGGGCGGAGGCGTCGGCGGAAGCGGTGACGACCACCGTCTGCATCGGCTGGTTGGCGGCGCCGTCGGCCGTCCGGGCCGGCTGGGCGGTCTGGGCCGTTTGTGCATGTACGGCGCCGGCGGCGAAGAGGAGGGTGCCCAGGGCGAGCGGCGTGAGGGGGAAGTGGGTGTGGCTCGGGGTCTGGCTCGGAGTCGGGTTCATGTTCATGTTCTTTTTGAGAATGGTTCTCATTATTATGCACGCCACACTTGCGGATGTAAATGAGAACCATTACTATTTGCCACTCATCATCGCGCGTGTATCCCATGTCATCACTTTCCCTACGCCGCTGGAGCTGGATCCACAAGTGGAGCAGCCTGGTCTGCACCGTCTTCATGCTCCTGCTGTGCCTGACAGGCCTGCCGCTGATCTACTACCACGAGATCGGCCACCTGCTCGGCAACGACGTCGAAGTGCCGGCCCTGTCGGCCGAACTCGCGTCCGCACCGCCACGTGCAAACCTCGACGACGTGATCGCCGCCGGCCGCGCCCTGTATCCCGACAAGATCATGATGTACATGTCGCAGGAGATCGACGAGCCGGCGATCTGGAACGTCACGCTCGGCGACCATCCGAACGACGAGCACTACAAGCCGATCGCGGTCGACGCGCGCACGGCCAAGGTCATCACCGAGCCGGCCTTCGAGGGCGGCGCCTTCATGTCCACCATGTTGCGCCTGCACGTGGACCTGTTCGCCGGCCTGTACGGCCAGCTTTTCCTCGGCTTCATGGGCCTGCTGCTGCTGGTCGCCATCGTCAGCGGAGTGGTGCTGTACGCGCCCTTCATGCGCAAGCTCGACTTCGGCACCGTGCGCGACGGGCGGACCAAACGCCTGAAGTGGCTCGACCTGCACAACCTGCTCGGCATCGTGACCCTGGTGTGGGCGCTGGTGGTGGGCGCGACCGGCGTGGTCAACACCTGGGCCGACGTGCTGCTCAAATATTGGCAGACGACCGAGCTCGCCGGCATGCTGGCGCCCTACAAGGACCTGCCGCCCCCAAGCGAGACGCGGATGGCCTCGATGGACGCGGCGGTCAAGCTGGCGGAAAGCGCGGCGCCGGGCATGCAGGTGGCCTTCGTCGCCTTCCCCGGCACGCCCTTCGCCAGCCCGCACCACTACGGCGTCTACATGCGCGGCAACGAAGCCTTTTCCTCGCGCCTGTACAAGCCCGTGCTGATCGACGCCCATACCGGCGTCATCACCGACCAGCGCGAGCTGCCGTGGTACTTGACGGCGTTGCTGATCTCGCAGCCGCTGCACTTCGGCGATTACGGCGGCGGCTGGATGAAGCTGCTGTGGGCGCTGCTCGACGTGGCGACCATCATCGTCCTCGGCAGCGGCCTGTACCTGTGGGTCAAGCGCAGCCAGGCGACCAAGCGCCACCAGGAGGCGGTGCAGGCGGGAGGCAGGTTGCACAACGATGCGGCGCCCGTCCTCGCACGCACGGGGGAGGGACGATGAATTCGCCCTTCCTGCGCCTGTGGGGCATGCCTATCCTGCTCGGCATCCTGACCATGATCGGCCTGGTAAGCGCGCTGCTGGGCGACGGGATCTGGGACACGGTGTCCGCATTCGCCCTCGGCGCGCCGGTGCTGGTGGGCGCCTGGTATGCGCTGCGCCGCAAGCGCGAGTGATGTTGTCGAAGGCTTAAGCATCGCTAAAGCATCCGGAAAGAAACTCCCGGTATAACGTGGATATCGACCACCCACCAGGAGACTGCAATGAAGGGCTTCATTCGCGCCAACAAAGGCTTTTTGCTGTTCATGTTGCTGTTCGGCGTGTTCCGGACGGCGGTCGCGGACTGGAACCCGATTCCCTCGGGCTCTATGCGCCCGAGCCTGCTGGAGGGCGACGTCGTCTTCGTCAACCGCCTGGCCTTCGACCTCAAGATTCCCCTGACCGACCGCATCGTCGCCCATACGGGCGAACCGCAGCGCGGCGACGTCGTCACCTTCAGTTCGCCGCAGGACGGCACCCGCCTGATCAAGCGCCTGGTGGCCGTGCCGGGCGACGTCGTCGAGCTGCGCGACGAGCGCCTCGTCATCAATGGCGAAGAGGCCGCCTGGGACGCCGTGCAGCAGGTGACGGAGCCGGTCGGAAAAGGGCAGGTCCCCGCGCTGCGGGTGAGCGAGAAGCTCGACGGCCACGCGCGCCGCATCCAGATCATGCCCCAGGTGGCCTCGGGCGCGCGCAATTTCGGTCCGGTAACGGTGCCGCCCGGCCAGTACCTGATGCTGGGTGATAACCGCGACAGCAGCCACGATTCGCGCCATATCGGCTTCGTGCCGCGCGAACTCCTGATCGGCCGCGCCGAGCGCCTGCTGGTGTCGGTCGACACGCTGGAGAACTGGGCGCCGCGCTTCGAGCGTTTCGGCATGTCGCTGCGCGACCAGGCGGGCGCCGAATGAGGCCGGACAGGATGAAGATGAAACCATCCACACAACTGCAACTGGCCGTCGGTTTCCTGGGCCTCGCCGCTGGCTTGACGGCCCAGCTGACGATGGAGGACAGCTGGCCCAAGTTCGTCGTCGTGGCCAGCCTGTTCTTCGGCGGGGATATCGCCGTATGGCGGATCGGGCGGACTGCCAAAGCCGCCGCGAAGGCCGCCGGCAGGGCCTGACTGCCGTGCATCGAGGCTGGACGCCCTCCAAATCGGCCGGCCTCCTATAGCTTGACGGAAACCTCTGTACAATCGCGCCCTTGCTCCACCCTGCGCCGCCCGTCGCGGCGCGCCCCGTTCTGAAAGCGCCTGATGTACAGAGTCCTCACCGTTGTCCTGGCCTGCCTTGGTATGGCCGGCGCCCTTGCCATCGACACCTATCTGCCGTCCATGCCCGCCATCGGACGCGAGTTCGGCGTCGGCCCGGTGGCCGTCCAGCAGACGCTCAGCGTCTTCCTGTTCACCTTCGCCTTCATGATGCTGTTCTACGGCACCCTGTCCGATTCCTTCGGACGGCGCCGCGTGATCCTGGTCGCCCTCGTGCTCTACACGATCGGCTCGATCGGCGCCGTGTTCGCGCCGACCTTCGGCTGGCTGCTGGCCTGCCGCGCGCTGCAGGGCCTGTCGGCCGGCGCCGGCACCGTGATCGGCCAGGCGATCGTCCAGGACCGCCTGAAGGGCGCCGAGGCGCAGAAGATGATGTCGAACATGATGATGGTGTTCGGCCTGGCGCCGGCCATCGCCCCGATCATCGGCGGCTGGCTGCACGTGCACTTCGGCTGGCGCTCGACCTTCATGTTCCTGGCCGCCTTCGGCCTGCTGATGATCGTGCTGACGCTGCGCCTGCTGCCCGAGAGCCTGCCGCCGGAGAAGCGCCAGGACTTCCACCCCGGCACCATCGCGCGCAACTACATGATGGTGCTGCGCCACCCGCAATTCCTGCTGCTGTCGCTGTCGGTGGGCCTGGCCTTCGGCGGCCTGTCGCTGTACATCGGCTCGGCGGCGAACTTCGTGATGGAGATCCTCGAATTGCCGGAAACGGCCTTCGCCTGGATGTTCATCCCGCTGATCGGCGGCATGGTGATCGGTTCGGGCTGGGGCGGCAAGCGCGCGGCAAGCATGGCACCCGCCCGCATGAAGTGGATCGGCTTCGGCACCATGCTGGTGGCCGTGCTGCTGAACATCGGCTACAACGCCTTCTTCGCGGCCGAGGTGCCGTGGGCGGTGCTGCCGCTGGCGATCTATACCTTCGGCCTGGCGGTGGCGATGCCGGCCATCCAGATGAACGCGCTCGGCCTGTTCCCGGACAACCGCGGGCTGGCTTCGTCGATGCTGGGCTTCATCCAGATGATGTCGTTCGCGCTGGTGTCGGGGCTGGTGGCGCCGCTGCTGTTCGACAGCGCGTTCAAGCTGGCGTGCGGGGTGGGGGTGGGGCTGGCGGGGAGTTTCGCGGCGTGGAGGTTGAGCAGGCTGGCTTGATGATGCGTCGCGGGCTGGTCGGGCGTCACGCGTGGAGTCGGGACTCCACCCCACGTCCTACCGTCGATCTTCACCCGTAGGGTGGGCGGGTCTCCCGCCCACGCGTTCAATCGCCATACGATCAATCGCGACGGATGCTGTCGGACATCGGGGCGCAACGCATGCGTCCCGGATCGGCAATCAACGCTTGTGCGTCTTCATCGCCGCCGCCACTTCGCGCTTGGCGTCGCGGTCCTTCTCGGTGGCGCGCTTGTCGTGCTGCTTCTTGCCCTTGGCGAGGCCGATCTCGCACTTCACGCGGCCGCCCTTGTAGTGCAGGTTGAGCGGCACCAGGGTGTAGCCGGAACGCTCCACCTTGCCGCGCAGCTTGTCGATCTCGGCGCGGTGCAGCAGCAGCTTGCGGGTGCGCAGCGCCTCGGGATGGCTGAAGGCGGAGGCGGTGCTGAGCGCGCTCACGTGCGCGCCGAACAGGAACAGCTCGTCGCCGCGCACGACGACGTAGGCTTCCTTGATGTTGACGCGTCCTTCGCGGATGGCCTTGACTTCCCAGCCTTCCAGCACCAGGCCCGCTTCGTAGCGGTCCTCGATGAAATAGTCGAAAAATGCTTTCTTGTTGTCTGCGATGCTCATGAAATAGCGAAAATTCGCGGGTCGGTTAAACTACGGCTGTCGCGCCTGATTGGCGCAAAGAGCAACTTGTCCAACATCATAACAAACGGTTGACCAATGGCAGTAGTGCACAAATCAGTTTTCTTGGGCTATAGCGCGGAACAGATGTTCGATCTGGTGGCGAAGGTGGAAGATTATCCGAAGTTCCTGCCATGGTGCAGCGGCGTGAAGCTGATCGAGCGCACCGACGATAAGCTGGTGGCCAGCCTTGGCATCAACTTCCATGGCGTCAAGCAGAGCTTCACCACCGCGAACCACAACCTGCGCCCGACGCAGATGAAGATGCACCTCGTCGACGGCCCCTTCAAGATGCTCGAGGGCACCTGGAATTTCAAGGCCCTGCGCGCCGACGCCTGCAAGATCGACTTCGACCTGCATTACGAGTTCTCGAGCGTCATCCTGGCCCAGCTGGTCGGCCCGGTGTTCGGCATGATCGCCAACAGCATGGTCGATTCCTTCTGCAAGCGCGCCGAGGCGATCTATGACTGACGCAGTGGGCGCCGCAGTGGGCACTCTTGATGCCGGCATGCTGGAAGTGGTGGTCTGCTACGCCACCGCGCGCGCGGAATTCCTGCACACCATGCGGGTCACGGCGGGCACGACCATCGGCCAGGCGATCGAGGGCAGCGGCGTCCTGCTGGCCTTCCCGAAGATCAACCTGGTCACCCAGCCGGTCGGCATCTTCGCCAAAAAGAAAACGCTCGACACCGTGCTGCGCGACCGCGACCGCATCGAAATCTACCGGCCGCTGGTGGCCGACCCCAAGGATTCGCGCCGCAAACGCGCCGCGAAAAAAGACGCGGCCGGCGCCCGTCCCGCCGCCTGACCGGGCGACTGCAGGGCCACTGCAGGGCGGGCTCGCCGCCAACTTCTTGTCGAATTCAAAAATCAGTTTCAATGCTGTAACTGCCACCGTTTCGGGCCCGGTTCTTTGTCAGGATGACTGTCTTTCCCCGCACCCGGATGCGGGGCGACAGCGCACCACGGTCAGTATCGGCGGCGCCAGGCCCGAAGAGGGCGAGTCACTCGACGGCCTGATGATGCGGGCGGACGCGGCCCTGTATGAAACCAGGCCGGGCGGACGCAATGCCGTGGCGCTGGCTGGCGCGCCGCGCCTGAAGCGCGGTCTGCCAGCCGCGGCCGCGGCGCTCGGAGGCGACGAGTCCGGGGCGGTACAGCCTGCGGCTCAGCGGCAGGCCGCCAGCGTCTTGTCGAGGTCGGCCGTACGCTGCGCTCGCTCGGCGTCGCCCAGGAAGCGCTGCTGGCCATCCGCGCCCATCTCGGCGATGCGCACACCCGAATCGACCAGGCGTTTCGACTTGCGCAATTCGTCGCACCAGGTGCGCTGGGCGGCTTCACGCTGGGCGTCGGCGCCGGCCTTCAGCAGGGCTTCTTCGCGCGCCAGGGCGCGCTTGCGGTAGTCGGCTTCGCGTTCGGCCAGCGTCGGCGCTTTCGGTGCCGGCGCCGGTCCGGCCAGCGGCGCCAGGGGACGGCCGGGCGCTTTCAGGATCTTCGAGGCCGGCGTGCCGGGCGGCGGCGGCTGGTCCGAATACTGGCGCGTGCCGTTCGGCCCGATCCAGACGAACTGGGCCTGGGCCGCGCCCGCGCAGCAGAACAGGGCGATGGCAGCCAGGCGGCGCAGGGAAGGGCGGAAGGGCAAAACAGGCAGCGGCTGCGTCATAAAAATATTTCCTTACGGTACGACCTGCGATTTCGCCACGATCCTCCCTGGCTGTCAATCGCCGGAGCATTGCAAGCAGGTGTGAACATCTTTTTTTCGCCGGCGTGCGACGGCTTTCCCCGCTTTCTGTATAATTCGCTTTTGCGCCTATAGGAAAATGCTATGCGTCTACTCCAAAAAGCACTCACGTTCGATGATGTGCTGCTCGTCCCGGCCTACTCCAATATTCTTCCGGCCGACACTTCTCTTCGCACCAAGCTGACCCGCAACATCACGCTGAACATCCCGCTGCTGTCGGCCGCGATGGACACCGTGACCGAAGCGCGCCTGGCAATCGCGATGGCCCAGGAGGGCGGCATCGGCATCGTCCACAAGAACCTGAAGCCGGCGGACCAGGCGCGTGAAGTGGCGCGTGTGAAACGTTTCGAGGCAGGCGTGCTGCGCGACCCGATCACCGTGCCGCCGAGCATGAAGATCCGCGAGGTCATCGCCCTGCAGCACCAGCACGGCTTCAGCGGCTTCCCCGTCGTCGAAGGCAAGCAGGTGGTCGGCATCATCACCAACCGCGACCTGCGTTTCGAGGAAGACCTCGACGCCGAAGCGCGCACCAAGATGACCCCGCGCGAAAAACTGGTGTACGTCAACGAAGACGCGAACACCGAAGAAGCCAAGCGCCTGATGAACAAGCACCGCCTCGAGCGCGTGCTGGTCGTCAACGGCGAGTTCGAGCTGCGCGGCCTGATCACCGTGAAAGACATCATGAAGTCCCACGAGCACCCGTTCGCATCGAAAGACGCGCAGGGCAAGCTGCTGGTCGGCGCCGCGGTCGGCGTGGGCGAGAAGGACAAGGAACGCGTGGAACTGCTGGTGAAGGCCGGCGTGGACGTGCTGGTGGTCGACACCGCCCACGGCCACTCGCAGGGCATCCTGGACCGCGTGAAATGGATCAAGGACACCTACCCGCAGGTCGACGTCATCGGCGGCAACATCGCCACGGCAGCGGCCGCGCGCGCGCTGGTCGAGGCCGGCGCCGACGCGGTGAAGGTCGGCATCGGCCCCGGCTCGATCTGCACCACCCGTATCGTCGCCGGCGTCGGCGTGCCGCAGATCACCGCGATCTCGAACGTGTCCGAAGCGCTGGCCGGCACCGGCGTGCCCTGCATCGCCGACGGCGGCATCCGCTTCTCGGGCGACATCTCGAAGGCACTCGCGGCAGGCGCATCGACCGTCATGATGGGTTCGATGTTCGCCGGCACCGAAGAAGCGCCGGGCGAAGTCATCCTGTACCAGGGCCGCAGCTACAAGTCCTACCGCGGCATGGGCTCCCTGGGCGCGATGGCCGAAGGTTCGGCCGACCGCTACTTCCAGGACGCGCAGGCGAAGGCCGAGAAGTTCGTTCCGGAAGGTATCGAAGGCCGCGTTGCCTACAAGGGCAGCGTGCTGGCGATCATCTACCAACTGGTCGGCGGCGTGCGCCAGTCGATGGGCTACTGTGGCTGCGCCACGATCGACGAACTGCGCGAAAAGGCGGAATTCGTCGAGATCACGTCGGCCGGCATGCGCGAATCGCACGTCCACGACGTCCAGATCACCAAGGAAGCGCCGAACTACCGTTCGGAGTAAAGCAAAAGCGGCCCCATTGCGGGCCGTTTTTTCGTAGGGTGGGCACTCCGTGCCCACGCGGTCTCACCGTGTGACCGACCGCGACGCCGAACGCCACCACCTGACACTGATTACTTCTATAAATTGGCCTCAATGCACTCCAAAATCCTCATCCTCGACTTCGGCTCCCAGGTAACCCAACTGATCGCCCGCCGCGTGCGCGACGCCGGCGTCTTCTCCGAAGTCTTCCCCTACGACATCGGCGACGATTTCGTCCGCAACTACGGCGCCGCCGGCGTCATCCTGTCCGGCAGCCACAACTCCACCCTGGAAGGCGACTCCCCGCGCGCCCCGCAAGCCGTGTTCGAACTCGGCGTGCCGGTGCTGGGCATCTGCTACGGCATGCAGACCATGGCGGCCCAGCTCGGCGGCAAGGTCGAGAACGGCAAAGTGCGCGAATTCGGCTACGCCGAAGTGCGCGCCCGGGGCCACACGGCGCTGCTGAAGGGTATCAACGATTTCGTCACCGACGAAGGCCACGGCATGCTGAAAGTCTGGATGAGCCACGGCGACAAGGTGCTGGAGATGCCGGAAGGCTTCAAGCTGATGGGCTCGACCGACAGTTGCCCGATCGCCGCCATGGCCGACGAGGACCGCCGCTTCTACGCGCTGCAGTTCCACCCGGAAGTGACCCACACGACCCAGGGCGAAGCCATCATCGGCCGCTTCGTGCATGAAATCTGCGGCTGCAAGTCCGACTGGAACATGCCCGACTACATCGGTGAAGCCGTCGAGAAGATCCGCGCGCAAGTGGGCACCGACGAGGTCATCCTCGGCCTGTCGGGCGGCGTCGACTCGAGCGTGGCCGCGGCCCTGATCCACCGCGCCATCGGCGACCAGCTGACCTGCGTGTTCGTCGACCACGGCCTGCTGCGCAAGGACGAGGGCAAGATGGTCATGGACATGTTCTCGAAGAACCTCGGCGTGAAGGTGCTGCGCATCGACGCCGAAGACCAGTTCCTCGGCCACCTGGCCGGTGTGAGCGACCCGGAACAGAAGCGCAAGATCATCGGCCGCGAATTCGTCGAAGTGTTCCAGCAGG
>JBBWZO010000026.1:0-2713 GCA_039649125.1 Massilia sp.
GCCATGTCCGAGAACTATCCCAAGATGTCCGGCGCCGAGCAGGCCAAGCTGCACAGCCGCATGAGCGACTGGGTGTCGCTCAGCCCGCAGCAGCGCACGCAGGCCCGCCTCAATTTCGGCGAAACGCAAAAGATCCCGGTGGACGACAAGAAAGCCAAATGGGAGGCCTACCAGGCGCTGTCGGCCGAGGAAAAGCGCAAGTTCGCGGCCGGCGTCGCCAAGCCGCCGACCACGGCCGCCGCCGTGAAGCCCGTGGCGCCCGAAAAGCTGGCCACCGTCCCCAAGCTGCGGCCCCGGACCGAGGCCAAGACGCCCCGCATCGCCGCGGCGCCCAACCAGGTGGATCACAACACCCTGTTGCCGCAACCGCCGCCGGCACCTACCGCGCCCATCAACTGACGGTGGCGCCTCCCCTTCTGCGCCGCCTTGCGTGCATGTTGTACGAAAGCATGCTTTTGTTCGGCATCGCGTTCGCCGCGACGCTCGTCTTCAGCATCGTGGGGCAGATGCGCAGCGGCATCGACCCGCTCCGGCCGCTGCTGATCGGGTTCCTGGTTGTGGTTTTCGGCGTGTATTTCAGCTGGTGCTGGAGCAAAGGCCAGACATTGGCCATGAAGACCTGGAATATCCGCGTCACCGACCGCTTCGGCCGTCCGGTCGACAAGTTGCGCGCAGCGTTCCGTTATGCCTGCAGCTGGCTGTGGGTGCTGCCGCCCCTCGCCTTTGTTGCCCCGCTCAAGCTCTCCGTGGGCGGGATCGCGGCGGCGGTCTTCGGCTGGGGTGCCGCCTGGGCGCTCTTCAGCTTTTTGCATCCGCAGCGGCAGTACTGGCATGACGCCCTGGCCGGCACCCGGCTCGTCCCTGCCAATCTTCCCGCTTAAATCCCGAGGGCGGGGCCTTCGCCTGCGCGACAATGCGCGTCATGTCTTCCCGGCCCGAAATCTCCCCCGCCGACCAGCAAAAATTACGAAGCGGCCTCGATCGCGTCTGGCATGCGGCCGGCTTTTCGCTCGCCGGCCTGCGCGCCGGCTGGGGCGAGGCGGCTTTCCGTCAGGAAGCGATCGCCGCACTCGTGCTGGTCCCGCTTGCATTCTGGCTGGGCCGCGGCTGGGTCGAAACCGCCTTGCTGGCCGGATCGGTACTCATCGTCATGATGGTCGAGCTGCTCAATACGGCCATCGAAACGGCGGTCGACCGCATCGGCCCTGAATGGCATGCGCTGTCGAAGCGCGCGAAAGACATGGGCAGCGCCGCCGTCCTGCTGAGCCTGCTGCTCTGCGGCGGCATCTGGCTGGCCGCCCTCTACCAGAGGTTCATCACATGACCCCGTTGTTCTCGCTCTGTGTCTACTGCGGCTCCCGCCCGGGTGCCAGCCCCAAATTCGCAGAGGGCGCGACGCAGGTGGGCCGATGGATCGGCGAGCACGGCGGCCAGCTCGTCTATGGCGGCGGCAACAACGGCTTGATGGGCATCGTGGCGGACGCGACGCTGGACGCAGGCGGCGCCGTCGTGGGCGTGATCCCGCAGGCGCTGGTGCAGCGCGAGTTCGCGAAGCGCGATTGCACCGAGCTGCATATCGTCGACACCATGCACGAACGCAAACGCATGATGGCGGAGCGCGCGGATGCATTCCTGGCGCTCCCGGGCGGCATCGGGACGTTCGAGGAATTCTTCGAAGTCTGGACCTGGCGCCAGCTGGGCTATCACGACAAGCCGATCGGCCTGCTCAACATGCACGGCTACTACGACGCGCTGCTCGCCTTCGTGAAGTCGGGCATGGCCAACGGTTTCATGAGCGAATGGCAGCTCGACCTGGTGCGCGTAGGCACCGACGTGCGCACCCTTCTGCCGGCGCTGCTCGAGTCCTGCGACCTGAGCGCAGGCACGTCGGACTTCTCCGAGATCTAGACGGCCGATTCGTCGGTTTCACCGGTGCGGATGCGCACGACGCGCTCCACGCTGGTGATGAAGATCTTGCCGTCGCCGATCTTGCCGGTGCGCGCGGCTTTCACTATCGCATCGACGCAGCGCTCGACGTCGTCGTCCTTCACCACGACCTCCACTTTCACCTTCGGCAGGAAGTCCACCACGTATTCCGCGCCGCGGTAGAGCTCGGTATGGCCCTTTTGGCGCCCGAAGCCCTTGACCTCGGTCACGGTCAAGCCGGTGACGCCGCAATCGGCCAGCGCCTCGCGGACCTCTTCGAGCTTGAACGGTTTGACGACGGCGGTGATCTGCTTCATGGAGGCCCTCTTCTTTGTGCGATGCGCGATATCAAGCGCGGAACTTGCCGGTAATAGGATAGCGCCAATCCTTGCCGAAGCTGCGATGGGTGACGCGAATCCCCACCGGCGCCTGCCGCCGCTTGTACTCGTTGATGCGGATCAGGCGCGCGACGCGCTCCACCACCGCCCGCTCGAAGCCCGCCGCGATGATCTCTTCGACGCCCTGGTCGTTCTCCATGTAGCGCTCCAGGATCGCATCGAGCACCTCATAAGGCGGCAGGCTGTCCTGGTCCACCTGGCCCGGGCGCAGCTCGGCGCTCGGCGGGCGCGTGATGATGCGATCGGGGATGGGCTGCGTGCCCGTGCCGTACGGGTCGTTCTCGTTGCGCCAGCGCGCGAGCCTGAACACCGCCGTCTTGAGGACGTCCTTGATCACCGCGAAGCCGCCCGCCATGTCACCGTACAAGGTGCAATAGCCCGTCGCCATC
>JBBWZO010000029.1:0-5704 GCA_039649125.1 Massilia sp.
ACCCTGGGAGGCGTCTACTGCCTGGTGGCGCTCGGCCTGACCCTGGTGTACGGCATCCTGCACGTACCGAATTTCGCCCACGGGGCCTTTTATATGGCGGGCGCCTACGTCGCCTTTTTCCTGGTCGACCGCTTGGGCTACAACTACTGGGTGGCGATGGCGGGTGCCGCCGCGGCGGTGGCGATCATTTCCGTGCTGTCGGAACGGCTGGTGTTCCACCCCCTGCGCAATGCCCCCTACCTGCACCACATGATCGCCTCGATCGGCATCCTGCTGTTCCTGGAAGCCGGCGCACAGGCCATCTGGGGCGCCGACTTCCACCGCATGGACACGCCCTACACCCAGATCCTGAGCTTCGGCGGCCTGACCCTGCCGGCACAGCGCCTGCTCATCATCGGGGCTGCCTTCCTGCTGGTGCTGCTGCTGCAGCTGTTCCTCAAAAAGACGGTGACCGGGGCGACCATCGTCGCCATGGCGCAAAACCGCGAGGGTGCGGCGCTGGTGGGCATCGACGCCACCCGCGTGGCGATGCTGACCTTTGCGATCGCCGGCGCGCTGGCGGGCATGGCGGCGGTGCTGTATGCGCCGATCAACCTGGTCTACACCTCGATGGGCCACCTCGTCATCACCAAGGCCTTCGTCATCATCGTGCTGGGCGGGATGGGCAGCGTGCCCGGCGCCGTCGTCGGTGGCCTGATCATCGGCTTCGCGGAAGCCTTCGGCGCCTTCTACATCTCGACCGACTACAAGGACATCATCGCCTTTGCGCTGCTGGTGCTGATCCTGTCGGTCCGCCCGCAGGGACTGTTCGCGAAAGGAGCGCACTGATGAGGCTCATCAACCCCAAGACCGGCTGGAGCCTGCTGCTGCTGCTCGCCCTCGCCTTCCCCTGGCTGGCCGGTAACGACTACCACCTGACCGTGATGTCGACCGCCTATATCTATGCGATCGCCACGCTCGGCCTGAACCTGATCACCGGCTACACCGGACAGTACAACCTGGCCCACAGCGGGTTCATGGCGGTCGGCGCGTACACTGTCGGGATCCTGACGGTGGACCACGGCATGTCGTTCTGGGCCGCCTTCGCGCTCTCGGGCTTCGTCGCGGCCGGCATCGGCTTCTTCGTGGGGCTGGTGTCGCTGCGCCTGAAGACCCATTTCTTCTCGATCTTCACGCTGTGCGTCGGCTACATCATGTACCTGCTGATCGAGAAATGGGAGAGCCTGACGCACGGCACGGTCGGCATCGTCGGCATCCCGGCGCCCGAATCGATCGGCCCGCTCGACTTTTCCGAACCGCGCACCCAGTACTACCTGGTGCTGTTCTTCCTCGTCGCCAGCGTCTGGATCATGCACCGCATCGTGCGCTCGCTCCTCGGGCGCACGTTTGTCGCGATCCGCAACGGCGACGACCTGGCCCAGGCGCTCGGCATCAACCTGATGCGCAACAAGCTGCTCTCCTTCATGCTCTCGGTCTTCTTCTCCGGCCTGGCCGGCGGCCTGTATGCGGGCGCGGTGCGCTTCATCGGCCCAGGCGTGGCCAGCGTCGAGCACACCTTCGACATGACCATGTACATGCTCATCGGCGGCATCGGCACCCTGCTCGGCCCCCTGCTCGGCGCCATCGCCATGCCCTGGCTGACGCAATACCTGCAAGTGTTGCAGGAGTTCCGCTTCGTGGTGTTCGGGCCGGTGCTGGTCCTGCTGGTCATTTTCCTGCCTTATGGGATCGTCGGCACGTACATGAACCGGCAGCGGCGCAAGGCGACCCAGGCCGTGCCCGCCGCGCCGGCCCAGCCGCCCGTGGCCGCACCGCGGAAAGGAGCCAGGCATGCTTGAGATTACCAGCCTCACCAAGCGTTTCGGCGGCCTGTGCGCCGTGAACGACGTCAGCGTGCGCTTCGAGCGCGGCACGATCAACGCCATCATCGGCCCGAACGGCGCCGGCAAGACCACCTTCTTCAACCTGGTGAGCGGCGCCATCGCGCCCAGCTCGGGCCGCGTGATGTTCGACGGCCGGGATGTGACCGGCCTGCGCGCCGACCAGGTCGCCAGGCTCGGCATGTCGCGCACCTTCCAGACCACGACCCTGTTCGATACCGCAACCGTGCTCGACAACCTGATCGTCGGCCACCGGCTGCGCACCCGCTCGACGCTGCTCGACGTGATCCTCGGCACCAGGCGCCTGAAAGACGAAGAGCGGATCTGCCGCGAGAAAGCGCGCGCGGCGCTCGACTTCGTCGGCCTGTCGCACCTGGAGTCGCGCATCGCCGGCGACATCTCGCAGGAAGAGCGCAAGCGGGTCGCCTTCGCGCTGGCGCTGTCGACCGACCCGACCCTGCTGCTGCTGGACGAACCGGCCGGCGGCGTCAATCCCGAAGAAACGCAAGGGCTCGCCGCGCTGATCCGCAAGATGGCGAAGAGCGGCCTCACCGTCTGCCTGATCGAACACAAGATGGACATGATCATGAACCTGGCCGACAAGATCCTGGTGCTGAATTACGGCGAAAAGATCGCCGAGGGCACCCCGGCCGAGATCCAGGCCAACCCGGTCGTGATCGAAGCCTACCTGGGGAGCGAACATGCTTGAACTCGACAAGGTATCGCTGTCCTACGGCAGCTTCCGCGCGCTGCACGACGTCAGCCTGCATGCGCGCGAGGGAGAACTGGTCGTGCTGCTGGGCTCGAACGGCGCGGGGAAAAGCTCGATCTTCCTGACCATGAGCGGGCTGAACCGGGCAGCGTCCGGCTCGATCCGTTTCGGCAGCCAGGAACTGGTCGGGCGCAAGCCTTCGCAGATCGTCGCCGACGGCCTCGTGCACTGCCCGGAAGGCCGCAAGCTGTTTCCCGGCATGTCGGTGCTGAAGAACCTGACCCTGGGCGCCTACGTGCACCGGCGCGACGCGAAGGGCGTACAGCGCACGCTGGACGAGGTGTTCGAA
Organism: Massilia sp.; assembly: GCA_039649125.1. Taxonomy (GTDB): domain Bacteria; phylum Pseudomonadota; class Gammaproteobacteria; order Burkholderiales; family Burkholderiaceae_D; genus Telluria. Next base: position 2,942 of record JBBWZO010000029.1, read on the forward strand.
CTGTTCCCGATCCTGCACGAGAAAAAGGACAGCCCGGCCGGTTCGCTCAGCGGCGGCCAGCAGCAGATGGTGGCGATCGGCCGCGCGCTGATGGGACGGCCGAAAGCGCTGCTGCTCGACGAGCCCTCGCTCGGCCTGGCGCCGCTCGTCGTGAAACAGATGTTCGAGATCATCGCGCGCATCAACGCGGCCGGCACCACGATCCTGCTGGCCGAGCAGAACGCGTATGCGGCGCTGAACATCGCCAGCCGCGCCTACGTCATCGAACAGGGCCGCATCGTGCTCGAAGGCGGGCGTGACGAACTGTTGAACAACGCGCAGGTGCGCAAGGCGTATATCGGAGCTTGATTCGCGGCGCGTGAGCGCCACTACCCGCAGTACCCACTAGTAAGCACAACAAGCAGAAACAAAGGAGACAACATGCAAGTCCATGCCAAGTTTTCCCGCCGCACCCTGCTGGCCGCCACCGTCCTGGCACTCGCAGGCGGCGCCGCCCAGGCCCAGGAAGTCATCAAGATCGGTTTTTCCGGGCCGCTCAGCGGCGGCGCCGCGCTCTACGGCAAGAACGTCCTCTCCGGCATGCAGATGGCGGCCGCCGAGATCAACGCCAAGCCGCTGACCATCGGCGGCAAGAATTACAAGGTCGAGATCGTCGCCCTCGACGACAAGTACAACCCGAGCGAAACCGGAATCAACGTCCAGCGCCTGGTGCAGCAGCACAAGACTGCCGCCGTGCTGGTGCCGCATTCGGGCGGCATCTTCGCGGTGCAGGCGTTTAACGAAAAAGCCAAGGTCTTGCTGCTGGCCTATACCAGCCTGCCCCAGGTAACCGAGCGCGGCAACAAGCTGACGATCCGCATCCCGCCCGACTTCACCGGCTACGTCGTCCCCTTCACGAAGGCAATGATGGCAAAACACGGCAAGAACGTGGCAATGGTGCAGGCCGACCACGATTACGCCAAGGCCTGGGCGGCCGCCTTCAAGCCGGCCTGGGAAGCGGCCGGCGGCAAGGTCGTCGCCGAAAATCCGATGTCCTACAACAAGGCCACCGACTTCTACAGCGGCGTGAGCCGCGCGATGCAGGGCAAGCCGGACGTCATGTTCATCGGCGGCGCTTCCGAGCCGACCGCGCTGGTGGCCAAGCAGGCGCGCGAACTGGGCTTCAAGGGCGGCTTCATCATCCTCGACCAGGCCAAGATCGACGAGATGGCGAAAGTGATCGGCGGCGTGGCGCCGCTGGAGGGCTCGATCGGCGTGATGCCGCTGGCGAACGACGAGCGTCCGGAACCGGCCGCCTTCACGGCGCGCTACCGCAAGCTCAATCCAGGCAAGGACCCGAGCACCGAGATCAGCCTGAACTACTCGACCGTGCACGCCACCGTCAACGCCATGAAGCTGGCCGGCACCACGACCGATGCCGTGGCGATCCGCGCTCAGATGGAAAAGGCCTTCACGACGCTGCCGCCGGAACACAACCCGAACGACATCGATGGCCTCGACAGCAAGGGCGGCACCATCGCCAATACCATCCTCGGTACGGTCGAGAACGGCAAGATGAAGGGGCAGTTCCTGCGCGCGCTGAACGCAGCGAAGTAAGCTCGGCAATCTACGCGAGCTAGCCGGGCAATACGACCGTTAGCGCGGCCTTGCCGCCCTAGCGGTCCTTGTCGTTGAAATCCGCCCGGATGTGATAGCGCGGATCCGGCTCGACATACACCAGCACCTCGCGCTCCAGCATGCCTGGGGGCGCCACGCCGTTCAGTGCGAACACGGACACGGTCGGGCCAACATTGAAGGCCCAGCCGAATTCGCTGCCTGCGGTCACGAAGCGGACGACGTCGCCGCCGATGACCTTGACCGACTGCGTCTGCGGCGTGAGGGTGACGGTGCGGGTGGCCGCGCCTGGCGGCGCCTGCATGCCGAGCAGGTCGGCGCGGGGTGTGATCGGGGCCGAGGTGCAGGCGGTGAGCATGGCCGCGAGGATGGCGGCCGGGATAAGCGGACTGGATGACATGATGCGCTCCCATGAAGCTGCCTAGCGCCACCGAACCTGCCCTGGCCGCGCAAAAGTTGGAGCGCAATTGGAGCCTATGGTTCCGCATCCGACGCGTGCGATTCTGTGGATTACCCGACAATCCAGGCGGCTTCACGGGCAAGACTCGCCGTACACCGAGCGCTAACGAACGTCCGAAATCGGGGCCAACAGCGGACCCGCGCCTCAGCGACGGGCGCGCCGCCGGTAACTGGGAAAAGCTGCATAATCATCCGTCTCACCCTCTACCAGCGCTCGGCAAAAGAAAGGACCATCGTGGATCTCAAGCTCACAAACAAACTCGCACTTGTCACCGGCAGCACCGCCGGCATCGGCCGTGCAATCGTCGAAGCGCTGGCACGCGAAGGCGCTCGCGTCATCGTGAACGGGCGCACGCAGGCCGCGGTCGATGCGGCGATCGCGGAAATCAAATCCTCCACCGGCGCGGATGCACTCGGATTCGCCGGCGATCTTGGCACCGCAGCCGCCGCCGAGGAGCTCGGACGCCAGTATCCGGATGTCGAAATCCTGATCAACAATCTGGGCCTTTTCGAGGCGAAGCCATTCGAGGAAATTCCCGACGATGACTGGATGCGCTTTTTTGAAGTGAATGTGCTGAGCGGCGTGCGCCTGGCGCGCCTTTACCTGCCATCGATGAGGCAGCGTAATTGGGGCCGTATCATTTTCATTTCGAGCGAAAGTGCGATCCAGATCCCAACCGAGATGATCCA
>JBBWZO010000031.1:0-10836 GCA_039649125.1 Massilia sp.
ACCGTCGAAGCCTTGCCGCTGCTGCCCTCCTTCCTGTACCTGCCGCATCCCGACGAACTGGCGCCGGGCGAACTGGCGCTGCCGTGGAATCCCGACGGCGACGCCGGCGGCAACATCGCGGTCGCCGGCGAAATGGCGCGCAGCCGTGGCGCCACCACGCCGATCCGCCTGGTCTCCTCCGCAAAAAGCTGGCTCTGCCACCCGGGCGTGGACCGCCGCGCCGCGATCCTGCCAGCGGACGCACCGGAAGAAGTCACGCGCGTGTCCCCCCTGGACGCCTCGACCCGCTACCTGGCGCACCTGCGCCGCGCCTGGGACAGCGCGCATCCGGAAGCGCCCTTCGACCAGCAGCAGGTCACGGTCACGATTCCCGCTTCGTTCGATCCGGGCGCGCGCGAACTGACCGCCGAAGCGGCGCGCAACGCCGGCTACGCCTCCGCCACCCTGCTGGAAGAGCCGCAGGCGGCCCTGTACAGCTGGATCCAGGGCAGCGGCGGCGCCTGGCGCAAGCAGGTCAAGGCCGGCGACATCGTGCTGGTGGTCGACGTCGGCGGCGGCACCAGCGACTTTTCGCTGATCGCCATCCTGGAACGCGACGGCAAGCTGGAACCGCACCGCGTGGCCGTGGGCGACCACATCCTGCTCGGCGGCGACAACATGGATCTGGCGCTGGCCCACCTGGTCGCGCGCAAGCTCGCGGCCAACGGCACCCAGCTCGATGCCTGGCAGATGCGCGCGCTGACCTATGGCTGCCGCGCCGCCAAGGAACACCTGCTGGCCGACGCGAATGCCAGCACCTGGCCGATCGTCGTGCCGAGCCGCGGCTCGAAGCTGATCGGGGGCTCGATTCGCACGGAACTCACGCGCGAGGAAGTCACGACCTTCATCCTTGATGGCTTCTTCCCGCGCGTGGACGCCGCTGCCCGTCCGGCCACGCGCGCCCGTGCCGGCCTGACGCAGCTCGGCCTGCCGTATGCGCAGGACGCGGCCGTCACGCGTCACCTGGCCGCCTTCCTGGCACGCCAGGCGGGAGCGACCGCGGAACTCGAAGGTTTCGAGGGCCGCGTCAGCGCCGGGCATTCGTTCCTGCATCCGAGCGCGGTGCTGTTCAACGGCGGCGTCTTCAAATCCGAGATCCTCGCCCGGCGCGTGATGGACACCATCAACGACTGGCTGTACATGGAAGGCGCGGAACCGGCGCGCATGCTCGAAGGCGCCGACCTCGACCTGGCCGTGGCCCGCGGCGCGGCCTACTACAGCTATGCGCGGCGCGGCGGCGGCGTGCGCATCCGCGGCGGCACGGCGCGTTCGTATTATGTCGGCGTCGAGTCGTCGATGCCGGCGATTCCCGGCATGGAGCCGCCGATCCAGGCCCTGTGCGTGGCGCCCTTCGGCATGGAGGAAGGCAGCGAACTCGAACTGCCGGGCCAGGAATTCGGCCTGGTGGTGGGCGAACCCGTCCACTTCCGCTTCTTCGGCTCGAGCACGCGGCGCCAGGACCAGATCGGCGAAGTGCTCGACTTCTGGGGCCCGGACGAGCTGCAGGAACTGAACGAGATCCAGGCGACGCTGCCGGCCGATGGCCGCACGCCGGGCGACGTGGTGCAGGTGAAACTGCATGCGCTGGCAACCGAAGCCGGCACGCTGGAACTGGTGGCGGTGGCGCAGGACGGCCAGCGCTGGAAGGTCGAATTCGACGTTCGCAACGCACCAGAGAGCCAGTGACGCCCTACCTGGTCAGCATCGACCTCGGCACCACCAACACGGTGATGGCGTACGCCGCACCGGGAGCCGAACAGGTCGAACTGTTCTCCATCGACCAGCTGGTGGCGCCCGGCGAAGTGGCCGGGCAGCCGCTGCTGGCATCGAACCGCTATCACCCGGCAGAAGGTGAGCTCGCCGCCGGCGACCTGCAGCTGCCCTGGCGCATGCCCGACGTCGCCGGCGTCGAGCGCGTCGCCGTCGGGCGCCTGGCGCGCCAGCTCGGCGCGGCCACGCCCGGCCGGCTGGTGGCCAGCGCCAAGAGCTGGCTGTCGCATCCGGGCGTCGACCGCATGGCGCCCATCCTGCCCTGGGGCGCCGAGGCGGACGTGCCCAAGGTGTCGCCGGTGGCGGCCAGCGCCAGCTACCTCGCCCACCTGCGCGCCAACTGGAACACCCGCTTTCCCGCGCATCCGCTCGAACACCAGGAAGTCGTGCTCACCGTGCCGGCGTCCTTCGACGAGGGCGCGCGGGCGCTGACGCTGGAGGCGGCAAAACTGGCCGGCCTGCCGCAGCTGCGCCTGCTGGAAGAACCGCAGGCCGCCCTCTACGACTGGCTGTACCGCCACCGCGCCACGCTGGCCGATGATTTGGCCGGCACGCGCCTGGTGCTGGTGGCCGACGTCGGCGGCGGCACCACCGACTTCAGCCTGGTGAAGGTCGAGCTGGAGGATGGCGAACCGAAGCTTACTCGCATCGGCGTCGGCAACCACCTGATCCTCGGCGGCGACAACATGGATCTTGCCCTGGCGCACCTGGTCGAGGCGAGAATGAACGAACAGGACGGCGGCGCTGGCGACGGCGCACCGCGCCAGCGCCTGAGCGCTTCCCGGCTTGCCCAACTCACCGAGCGCTGCCGGGCGGCGAAGGAAACCCTGCTGGCGCCCGACGCACCGGAGCAGGTTGCCGTGACCCTGCTCGGCGCCGGTTCGCGCCTGATCGGGGGCAGCCGCAAGGCCGAACTGCGGCGTGAGGACATCGAACGCGTGGTGCTGGACGGCTTCTTCCCGCTGAACGAAGCGCAGGAGCCGGCCCGGCGCGCGCGCGCCGGCATCGTCGAATTCGGCCTGCCGTATGCGAGCGACCCGGCGGTCACGCGCCACCTGGCGAGCTTCCTGCGCCAGCATGCGGCGGCCGCCCGCGAAGCGCTCGGCCTGCCCGCAGACGACACGGCCCTGCCGGTGCCCGCGCCTGTGCCAGCGCCTGTGCCAGACACGCTGCTCCTGAACGGCGGCGTGTTCCGCGGCGCGGCCTTGTCAAACCGCCTGGCCGACACCCTGGCGCGCTGGCGCGGCGAGCCCGTGCGCATCCTCCACAACGACAACCCCGACGTCGCCGTCGCGCGCGGCGGGGTCGCCTATGCGCTGGCGCGCCAGGGCGCGGCGCCGGGCATCGAGAGCGGCGCGGCGCGCAGCTATTACCTGCTGCTCGAGGGCGAGCGCGACAACAAGCAAACCGCCGGCACCCTGCGCGCGGTCTGCCTGCTGCCGCGCGGCACCCCGGCCGCCGTCGAAGTACGGCTGCTCGAGCGCAGCTTCGCGCTGCGCCTCGGGCGCCCGGTGCGCTTCCACCTGGTGTCGACGATTGCCGATGCCGGCCACGCGCCGCAACCGGGCGAGCTGGTCGACCTGGACCCGCTCGAGGTGGTGCGCCTGCCGCCGATCGCTACCGTGCTGCGGGCAGCGCCAGGCGCCGCCGCGCGCAGCGACATCCCGGTGCAGCTGGTGACGACCTTGAGCGAAGTCGGCTCGCTCGAGGTGCATTGCGTCGCCGAAGACGGCAGCGGGCGCTGGCAGCTCGCCTTCGAACTGCGCGATGCGGAAGGAGCCGATGCGGAACCGCCCGAGGAGGCGCTGCCGCCGCAGCTGGACGCCGCCATCGAGAAGATCGACCGCATCTTCGGCACCCGCTCGAAAGCGGTCGACCCGAAAGAGGTACGCCAGCTCAGGGCCAGCCTGGAGCACCTGCTGGGCGCGCGCGAGCGCTGGGCCACGCCGCTGCTGCGGCGCCTGTTCGACGCGCTGATGGAGCGCGCCAGGGGCCGCCGCCGGTCGAGCGAACACGAGCGCGCCTGGCTGAACCTGGCCGGCTACTGCCTGCGCCCCGGCTTCGGCGATCCGCTCGACGGCTGGCGCATCGAGCAGCTGTGGGCGATGTTCGAGACCGGCGTGCAGTACCACAAGGACACCCAGGTGCGCGCCGAATGGTGGACGCTGTGGCGCCGCGTGGCGGGCGGGCTCGATACCGAGGCGCAGCTGCGCCTGCTCGACGACTTCGCCTTCAACCTGCAGGCCGACGCCTCCGAGCGCGGCAAGCGGCCGATCACGCTGGTCGACGGCAGCGAGGACGACATGCTGCGCCTGGGGGCCTCGCTGGAACGGATTCCGTCGGCCTACAAGGCGGAGATCGGCAACTGGATGATGGAGCAGATCATGTCCATCCCGTCAGGCGCCGCCAGGCTCGATGCGAAGACCGCGGCCGCCTATACCCGCTACCTGTGGGCGATGGGCCGCGTCGGCGCGCGCCAGTCCTTCCACGCCAGCGCGCACGAGGTGGCACCAAGGGAGGCCGCCGAAACGTGGCTCGGGCAGCTGCTGCAGCTGGACTGGAAGAAAATCGAGCCGGCCGGTTTTGCCGCCGCCCACATCGCGCGCATGACGGGCGACCGCTCGCGCGACATTGGCGACGCCGTGCGCGAACAGGTGCTGCGCCGCCTGGGCGCGAGCGGCGCGCCCGCGGCCTGGTCGGCCATGGTGCGCGAAATCGTCGAACTCGACCAGGCCAGCGAAACGCGCATGCTGGGCGAGGCGCTGCCGCCGGGGTTGAAACTGATCCGGTAGCAGCCCTGCTGTCCGCGCGCCAAAAACGCATGAACCCGACGAAACGGAAGAGCTGACCTGTAGGGTGGTGCGGCTACACCCGAAGAGTAGCGCTCACACTGCGCCGATGCCGCCCACGCGTTCAACCGGCCTCAGAAACGTCGTGTCGGTTCCTACACCTGCTGAACGCGTGGGCGGCGCATCTGCCGCGGGCATGCACATGGTCGGGTGCAGCCGCCCACCCTACGAATGCATGCGTTCCGCGAGCGCCAGTGTCACTCCACCGTAATCGCCAGATCCCGCCCTTCGAGCGCCACCTGCCCCGCGTAATCGGCCGCATGGATGCGCAGGATGTAGTCCCCCGGCGCCAGCGCCCCGACCTTCCAGCTGCCCGGCACGGCCTGCCCGTCCTGCAGCCGGTTGGTGACCGCGTAGGCGAAGCGGGTCGTCTTGCTGCCGTAGACCGTGATGCCGCTGTTGGCCGCGTAGACCAGCTTGACCGCTTCGGGTTCGCGCGGCAGGCGGTCGTAGACCTGGGTGATCAGGGGCTGCTCGAAGCCCGCGACCGGGCGGCCGCCCGCATCCAGCAACTGGTAGCCCAGCTTGTAGAGGCCGAGGCGGCGGCGCGCCAGGTTGCCGTCCATCTGGTCGTAGCCGTCGGCCACGATCGCCACCTCGCCCAGCGTGCGCGCCACCCGCAGGCGCTGGCCGCGCTTGACCGGGAGTCGCCGGCCGATGCTGTCGTACAGGGCCACGTCCCGGATGCGCGGCGCGACCGTATCCCTCAGGCCCGTGAACGGCAGCGTCAGCGGGTTGACCAGGCCGCCGCCCGGGTAGTAATCGAGGTGCACGTGGGCCATGCTGTTGATGGTGCCGAGGGCGTCGCCCACCGCGAACCGGGTGCCGCGCGGCACCCGCACCCGCATCGGCTTGCCGCGTGCGTCCGCCAGCAGCTGGAAACGCGGATCGAGCGCCCGGTCGCGGCTGTCGCGCCCGACGCGCATGTGGATGTAGGACAGCGGCCCGACGCTGATGCCTTCGCTGAGCGTGCCGAAACCCCAGTTCGCATACGGATCGGCCACTTTCGAGGGCGCCACCGCCAGCACGCGGACGCCGATGTCGGCGCGCACGTCGAGGCCGGCATGGAAGTGGTCGCGGCTCTCGCCGTTGTAGCTGCCGCGCACCTCGCCCATCAGCCCCACGACTTCGTGCACCCCGTCTTGCGGGCCGACCGGCCAGGGCATCGGTTCGGTGCGTACCGGCTGCGCCGGCGGCGCAAATACCGGGACACCCTCGCCCGCCTGCGGCGGCGCCAGGCGCAGCACGCGCAGCGCCAGCGCGTCGGCCACGACCACGGCGCCGCTGCGTTCCAGTGCAAGGCCGTGCGGCGCGTACAGGCGCACCGTGCCGTCGCTGGCGTAGACCGACTCGGGCGGACGGTCGGCATCGGGCAAGGCGCGGACTTCGCCGCCCGGCGCCAGTTGCAGGATGCGCCCGCCCGCGCCGCTGGCGACGTACAGGTAGCCGTCGTGGCTCAAGGCCAGGCCGGTCGGGCGCCGCAGCACCGGCTTTTCCTCGCCGACGGCGGGTTTGGCCAGCGTCGACACGCTACCGTCCGGGTCGATCCGGCGGATCGCGTTGTTGCCGGTATCGGCGACGAACAGCACGCCCGCCTTGTCCACGGCGATGGCGCTGGGCGTGTCGAAGGCGGCCGCCAGGGCCGGCCCGTCGGCCTCGCCCGGCCCGCCGCTGCCCGCGACCGTGGTCACGCTGCCGTCGGGCGCGATGCGGCGGATGCGGTCGTTGTAGGTATCGGCGACATACACGTTGCCGCGCGCGTCGACCGCGAGGCCGACCGGCGCATGGAAGCGCGCCGCGCGTCCCTGGCCGTCGGCGTAACCCGGCTGGCCGTCGCCGGCGAACGTGCTGACGCTGCCGTCGCGGGCAATCTTGCGGATCGCGTGGTTGCCGGTGTCGGCGACGTACAGGTTGCCGGCGCGATCGAAGGCCAGCGCCGAGGGGGTGTGGAAGGCGGCAGCGCTGCCGATGCCGTCGGCGAAGCCCTCGCGCCCGCCGGCAAAGGTGGATACATTGCCCTGCGGGTCGATCCGACGAATGCGGTTGCTGTCGCCGCCGTCGGCGACGTACACGTTGCCATGGGCGTCGAGCGCCACACCGAAGGGATCGCTGAAGCGGCTCTGCGCGGCCGGGCCGTCGGCGACGCCGGCGTGGCCGCTGCCCGCGATGGGCGTCACGCGCGCGGCCCAGAACGGCTTGGTGGGCGCCGGGGCCGGCAGCAGGACGAGCTGCCGCGGCGCGGCGGTATCGCGCCGAGCCTGGATGAGGTATCCGCCCACGGCGGCGGCCAGTACGCCGGCGCCCGCCAGCGCCGCGATCATCGTTTTTCGGTTCACTGTACCGCCTGCAAATTGCACAAACCGCAAGTCTAACCGATCAGCCTGCTGCGCACGGCAGGCTTCGCCCCAAGCGCCACGGCAGGCGCCAGGGAGCGGCGCCGCCGGGGCGGCGGGCGGGAATACGGATCAGCGAATCAGCGGATCAGCGCTTGCGCAGCAGGCGGGCGAACAGCGAGGGAATCGGGCGGGTTGGAATCGGCTTGGCCAGTGGACCCGGGTGGTTGCAGCGCGAGGTAACAGTCATTGTTGCGATCTCCGAAACATTGATTATCAGGATAGTCACACGGCTGAGTTCGCTCTGTGCGCCAGTTCGCTTAGCGTGACAGACGAGCATGACGGCGCCGTGACAAACGCGCGCGCCCCGACACATTTGAGCCATATCATGGGTGGCGCAATGTCGCGCCCTACTCTTTTGGGGCCACCGCTTGCGGAGGACGTCTTGGAGCGCTTAACAAAGCCTTCAGGGCAAGGCCCTGAGGGCGAGGCGACATCGTCGAAGACAGTACGGTGGTACGGCGAGACGAATGCAGCGCGGCCATGGAGGTTTTGTTAGGCGCTCCTAAACACAGACCAGGGAGAAACGAGATGAGCTACATGAATCGTGACAAATATGGGATGTACAAGCGCTCCGGCAGTCCCGGTCCGGGTCCGGCGCTGATGGGCGCCGACACCCTGATCGGCGACAGCGTCGTCAACGGCGCCGAAGAAGACCTCGGCGACATCAAGGAAATCATGCTCGACATGAACACCGGCCAGGTCGCCTACGCCGTGCTGGCCTTCGGCGGCTTCCTCGGCATGGGCGAAAAGCTGTTCGCCGTGCCGTGGCAGGCATTGCACCTGGACACGGCCAACCACCGTTTCGTGCTGAACGTGGAGAAAGAAAGGCTGAAAACCGCTCCCGGCTTCAACAAGGACGCCTGGCCCGACATGAGCGACATCAACTGGGCCAACCAGGTCCATACCTTCTACGGTACCGATCCGCACCAGGGCGGGGCGCCGACCATGGCGCCGGGCGTGGGCATCCGCTCCGGCATGAGCGAGGGCGGCGGTGCCGGCCTGGGCTCGGGCATGGGTTCGAGCATGGGTGCGGGCTCGGCCGGTTCGTCGACCACGGGATCGGGTGCGGGCGCCGGCATGGGAGGCACGGGCGCGGGCGGGTCTTCGCTCGGCTCGGGTGCGGGCGGCAGCGTCGATCCGCGTCCGGGCAACCTGGGCGACGATAAGGACCTGAGCAAGATCCGGGGCAGCAATATCGGCTGACCGTTCTTCAATGTTCGCAGGTGCATGCCGCGGCCACGGCAAGTGGCCAAGGCATGCACCGCAAAGTGGGCGCAGGCGCCCACTTTGCGTCCTTATCGAATCATCGACTCCCACACCTTCTGCAGGCGCTTGGCCGATACCGGCATCGGCGTACGCAGTTCCTGCGCGAACAGCGAGACGCGCAGCTCTTCCAGCATCCAGCGGAATTCCGTCATGCGCGGGTCGTTGTTCTTGCCCGGCTGCTTGGAGATGCGCTGCCACTGGCTGGCGGCGCTCTGCCACTCGGCCATCAGCTGGGCGTCGCGCGACGGGTTGCCGCGCAGCTTTTCCAGGCGCACGTTCATCGCCTTCAGGTAGCGCGGGAAGTGCGCCAGCTGGCTGTACTCGTTGTCGGCGATAAAACGCTTGTGTACCAGCCCCGCCAGCTGGGCCTGCATGTCGGCCGCCACCGCCTGCGGCAGGCCGTTCAGGCGCTTCGGCATGCCGTGGAACTCGGCCAGGATGGAACCCACCAGGCGCGCGATCTCGTTGATCAAGAGGCCGATGCGCCCCTTCCCTTCGTCCTTGCGCCTGTTGAACGAGGCCGCGTCCGTCGGCAGCGGATCCTGCAGGCAGGCGATGTCGATCGCCTTCTGGATGATCTGGTCGCGCAGCTCTTCCTGCGAGCCGACCGACATGAACTGCATGCCCATCTGCTGCAGGCCCGGGATGTTCTTCTCGGCGAATTTCAATTGGTCCTTCAATTGCAGCGCGAACAGGCGGCGCAGGCCGATGCGGTGGGTACGCGCGGCCACGTTCGGGTCGTCGAACACCTCCAGGTCGCAGTGCGTGCCCTTGTCGACCAGCGCCGGGAAGCCGATCAGCGTCAGCTTGCCCTGGTTGATCTCGAGTAGCTCGGGCAGTTCACCGAAGGTCCAGCTGGTCAGGTTCGTGTGCTGGCTGACCGCTGGTGCGGCTGCCGGCGCGGCCGGGGCCGCCGTGCCGGGCCCGCCCTTGCCCTTGTCGTTCCCCTTGCCCTGCGCAGGCGGCGTGGACGGCGGCGTTCCCTTGCCGCTGCCCCATGCCGCCGGCGTCGCCACGCCCGTCCGCACGCTTCCCATCGTCCCCACCGCCGCCGGCGTCGCTTCCGCCAGCTTCTGGAAGCTCTCGCGCGCCTGGTGGCCCAGCTCGGCCTGCAGCGTGGCCAGGTTGCGTCCCATGTCGAGCTGGCGGCCATGCTCGTCGATGACCTTGAAGTTCATGAACAGGTGGGCCGGCAGCGTCTCGAGTTTGAAGTCGCCGGTGAGGACATTCACGCCCGTCTCGGCGCGCACGTCCGCGATCAGGACGTCGAGCAGGTCGCCCCGGCCGAAGGCATTCGCCGCATGGATGCGCTCGACGAAACGCGCCGCGTAGTCCGGCAGCGGCACGCAGTGGCGGCGCAGCTTCTGCGGCAAGGACTTCAGCAGCAGGTGCACTTTTTCCTTCAGCATGCCCGGCACCAGCCAGGCCGCGCGCTCCTGCGGAATCTGGTTCAGCGCGAACAGCGGCACCGACAGGGTCACGCCGTCGCGCAGGCTGCCCGGCTCGAAGTGGTACGAGAGCCCCATCTCGATGCCGGTGACGTTCATCGTCTTCGGGAACAGCTCGGTGGTGACGCCGGCCGCTTCGTGGCGCATCAGCTCTTCGCGGTTCAGGAACAGCAGCTTCGGGTTGTCGCGCGAGGCGTCCTTGTACCACTTCTCGAAGCCGGCGCCGTTCACCACGTCCTTCGGGATCTCGGCGTCGTAGAAGGCCGCGATCAGCTGGTCGTCCACCAGCACGTCCTGGCGGCGCGACTTGTGCTCGAGGTTCTCGATTTCCTTCACCAGCTTGTGGTTGTGGGCGTAGAACGGTGCGCGGGTCTCGTAGTCGCCCGCCACCAGCGCGTCGCGAATGAAGATCTCGCGCGCCTCGAACGGGTTGTGCAGGGCGTAGTTGATGCGCCGGCCGCTGTAGACCACGATGCCGTACAGGGTCGCGCGTTCCAGCGCCGAGACCTGCGCCGGGCGCTTTTCCCAGCGCGGCTCGCCCCAGGATTTCTTCAGCAGGTGCGCGCCGACCTTCTCCACCCACTCCGGCTGGATCTGCGCGATGCAGCGCGCGTACAGGCGCGTGGTCTCGACCAGTTCGGCCGCCATGATCCACTTGCCGGGCTTCTTCACCAGCGAGGAACCCGGCCAGACGTGGAACTTGATGCCGCGCGCGCCGAGGTAGCCCGCGCCCGGCTCGTCCTCGCCCTTGAAGCCGATATTCCCGAGCAGGCCGGTCAGGAGCGCCAGGTGCAGCTGCTCGTAGGTGGCGGGCGATTCGTTCAGGCGCCAGCCCTGCTCGCGCACGATGGTCAGCAGCTGCGAATGCACGTCGCGCCACTCGCGCAGGCGGATCTGCGACAGGAAGTTGGCGCGGCAGTTTTCCTGCAGCTGGCGGTTCGATTTCTTGTGCTCGATGGCGTCCTCGAACCACTTCCAGATTTTCAGGAAGCTGAGGAATTCGGACTTCTCGTCGGCGAATTTTTTATGCTTCTCGTCGGCCTGCTGCTGGTATTCCATCGGCCGGTC
>JBBWZO010000035.1:0-6199 GCA_039649125.1 Massilia sp.
CGCAGGAGGGGCTGATGGACAACCAGCAGACCAAGATGTTTACCTCGATGCTGGACCAGCAACTGAGCCAGAACATGGCCAAGCGCGGCATGGGCCTGGCCGACGTGCTGGTGCGCCAGTTGTCGGCGCAGACCGATGCGAAAGCATTGGCCATTGGCACGGCGGGCGCCGACGGTGCGAACGGCACGAACGGCGCAGCCAGCATGCTCGCCATCCCGATGCTGCCGGGCAAGCTGGGCCCTTTGAAGGGGCCGGAAGGCGTGCAGACCAACGGCGTCAGCACCAGCGGCCGCACCCAGGCGCCGCACGTGCGCGCCTTCCAGGAAAAGCTCGGGGCCCACGCGGCCGAAGCGGAAGCGGTCACCGGCGTGCCGGCCAAGTTCATGCTCGGCCAGGCCGCGCTGGAAACCGGCTGGGGCAAGCGCATGATCCGCAATGCCGACGGCAGCAACGCGAATAACTTGTTCGGCATCAAGGCCGGTCCGGGCTGGAAAGGGAAGGTCGCCACCGCCCTCACCACCGAATACGTGAACGGCCAGCCGCGCCAGAAGGTCGAGCGCTTCCGCGCCTACGACACCCCGGCCGACTCGTTCAAGGATTACGCGCGCATGCTGGCGAACAACCCGCGCTACGAAAAAGTGCTCGACAACGCACACGACGCCGCGGCCTTCGCGCACGGCCTGCAGCGCGCCGGCTATGCGACCGATCCGCAGTACGCCGCCAAGCTGACGAAGATCATCAAGAACTCGCTGGCATAAATACGTGGATGAGGGCGCGTGCATTCAAGTTCCTGCGCGCGCTGCCGTAGAAGAACATAACAAATAGAGAACGGACATGTCGGGAAACCTCCTCAGCATCGGCAAAAGCGGCTTGTACGCGGCACAGACCGCGCTGACCACGACCGGCCATAACATCACCAACGCCAACGTGGAAGGCTATAGCCGCCAGGGCGTGGTGCAGGCCACCGCGACGATGATGGAGCGCGGCCATGGTTTTACCGGCAGCGGCACCAAGATCGCCGAGATCAAGCGCTACAGCGACGAATTCCTGAACACCCAGGTGCGCACGGCGACGGCGTCCACGTCCTCGCTCGACGCCTACTACGCCCAGATCAGCCAGATCGACAACCTGCTGGCCGACACCACCTCCGGCCTGTCGCCGGCGATCCAGAACTTCTTCTCGGCGATCCAGGACGTGACCGGCAACGGCGCCTCGATCCCCTCGCGCCAGGCGCTGCTGTCCTCGTCCGAAACGCTGGCGGGGAGCTTCCAGCAGATCGATGCGCGCCTCGAAGAGATCGGCAACGGCATCAACACCCAGATCGAAACCAACGTCAACCTGATCAACGCCTACGCCCGCCAGATCGCCGACATCAACACCAAGATCGGCTCCTACGGCTCGATCGAAGGACGCAAGCCGAACGACCTGCTCGACCAGCGCGACCAGCTCGTGATGGACCTGAACAAGCACGTGAAGGCCACCGTCACGGCGGGCAGCAACAACGCCCTGAACGTGTCGATCGGCAGCGGCCAGCCGCTGGTGGTGGGCCAGCAGGCCTTCCAGCTGGCGACCATGAAGACGCCGACCGACCAGACCCGCCTGACGGTCGGCTACCAGACCGGCGACAAGGTCACCCAGCTGCCGGAAAGCGCGCTCGCGGGCGGCGAACTGGGCGGCATCCTGGAATTCCGCAGCGGCACCCTGGACCGCGTGCAGAACGCCATCGGGCGCCTGGCGATCGGCATGGCCTTCACCTTCAACGCCCAGCACAAGCTCGGCATCGACGGCAGCGGCCAGCAGGGCAAGGATTTCTTCGTGCAGGCGCCGGCCTTCGTGACCGCGGCCGTCGACAATGCCAGCACCAGCACGGCAAAGGTCGGCGCCGTCGTCACCGACCCGACCCAGCTGACCGACAGCGACTACAAGGTCGAGTCCGACGGCAGCGATTTCTACGTCATCCGCCTGTCCGACAACAACCGCACCAGGATCGACCCGTACGATGCGGCCGGCACCACCCGTACCATCGACGGCGTGGACTTCACCATTTCCGGCACTGCCGCGTCGGGCGACAACTACCTGGTGCGCGCGACCGCCAACGGCGCCTCGGGCTTTCAGGTGGCGCTGTCGGACGTGAGCGAGATCGCCGCCGGCCTGCCGATCGCGACCAGCGCGCCGATCTCGAACAAGGGCACCGGCCAGATCGGCGCCGGCAGCGTCAGCGCCGATTATTACGCCGCGCCGCCCAGCTTGCCGGCCACGCTCACCTATGACAGCGCGGGCGGCGGCCAGCTGTCGGGCTTCCCGGCGGGCGCGACCGTCTCGATGACCCTGAACGGCACCACCACGACCCACACCGGCACTGTCCCGTTCAAGTCCGGCGCCAGCTACAGCTTCAGCGGCGTGAACGTGACCATGTCGGGGGCGCCCGCCAACGGCGACAGCTTCAGCATCGACGCCAACGTGGCCGGCACCGCCGATACCCGCAACATCCAGGCGCTCGGCGCGCTGCAGACGAAGAACATCTTCAACGGCGCCAGCGCCACCTTCCAGTCGGCCTTTGCCCAGACCGTGAGCGCGGTCGGCAACAAGACGCGCGAAGTGCAGGTCAACGCCAGCGCCGGTGACGCCCTGCTCAAGCAGGTGCAGGGCGCCGCATCGGACGTGTCGGGCGTGAACCTGGACGAGGAGGCGGCCAACCTCCTGAAGTACCAGCAGGCCTACCAGGCCGCGGGCAAGGTCATGCAGATCGCCAACACCATCTTCGACACCCTGCTGTCGATCGGCCGCTAAGCGGGCAGCGGACGCGAGAGAAGAAGCGAGGAAATAAGCCATGCGCATCAGCACCAAGAGCATCTACGAAAACGCCACCACCCGGCTCAACATGCTGCAGTCGGACATGGTGCGCACCCAGACCCAGCTGGCCACGAACAAGCGCATGCTGACCGCGGCCGACGACCCGATCGCCTCGGCGCGCGCGCTGGAAGTGACCCAGTCGCAGTCGCTCAACACCCAGTACGCCACCAACCGCTCCAACGCGAACAATTCGCTGTCGCTGGTCGAGAGCGCGCTGAGCGACAGCGGCGACCTGATCATGGACGTGCAGACGCTGGTGGTGCAGGCCGCCAACGGCAGCCTCTCGAAGGCCGACCGCCACATGATCGCCACCGAGATCGAGGCGCGCATGAACGACCTGCTGGGCGTGGCGAACACCTCGGACGGGGCGGGCGGCTACCTGTTCTCGGGCTACCGCGGCACCACGATCCCCTTCATCCAGACCGACACCGGCGCCACCTACCAGGGCGACCAGGGCCAGCGCAAGCTGCAGGTCGGTTCCTCGCGCGCGATCGCGATCAGCGATTCGGGCAGCTCGGTCTTCGAAAACAACCGTACCGGCAACGGCAGCTACCAGACCGTCATGGTGGACGGCAACCAGGGCGGGGCGATCGCGACCAGCGGCTCGGTTGCCGACGCCACCAAGCTGACCGGCCACAACTACACGCTCGAATTCAAGGTGACCGGCACCCCGGCCGTCACCACCTACAGCGTGACCGACACCAGCACCTCGCCGGCGTCCGCCGTGCTGACGGACCTGCCGTACGAGGCCGGCAAGCAGATCGCCTTCGACGGCACCTCGTTCGCGATCACGGGCCAGCCCGCGGACGGCGACAAGTTCGAGATCAAGCCGAGCGAAAAGGAATCCATCTTCACCACCATGACCAACCTGGTGAACGCGCTGCGCGACTCCGGCGACGGCACGAACAGCCTGGCCACGCTGTCGAACAAGCTCAACACCGCCAGCGAAGGCCTGAAGTCCTCGCTCGACAACATCCTCACCGTGCGCGCCTCGGTCGGCTCGCGCATGAAGGAACTCGATTACCTGGACAGCTCCGGCTCGGACCTGCACATCCAGTATTCGGCCACGCTGAGCAAGCTCCAGGACCTCGACATCGTGAAGGCGATCTCGCAGTACGCCACCCAGCAGACCACGCTGGAAGCGGCGCAGAAGTCGTTCAAGACGATGGCGGGGCTGTCGCTGTTCAATTACATCGGCTGATTACCACAAAACGCGTGGAGTCCTGACTCCACGCGGTCGTTTCTTTGCTTAACCGAACCGCATCACGCCGCCAGGCAGCCTCTTTAGTTCCTGGCCGACAACGCAGGTGCCGAAATACCAGCCGTCCTCACCACGATCCTTTAAAATGCCGTTCGGCAATATTTTGCGTGGGCGCCATGCTCGCGTTCGTTTTTCTACAGGATCATCATGAACACCCTCCGTACCTTCGCAGCCGCCGTCGCCGCCTGCGCCTTCACCGTTCCGGCCGCCGCTTCCGATTTCGACCGCCTGCAAACCCTCTCGCAAACCGAACTGGCCGGCCTGGCGAAAGACTTCACCGCTGTCGCCAGCTACAAGAGCATCGCCCCGGCCGAGCCGCTGGGCCTCATCGGCTTCGACATCGGCGCCGCCGTCAGCGCCACGCGCCTGGAGAATGCCGCGATCTGGGAAAAGGCCGGCTACGAGCACGCCACCGTCTACATGCCGACCCTGCGCGCGCAGAAGGGCCTGCCGTTCGGCATCGACATCGGCGCCAGCCTGACGGCCGTGCCGGATTCCGACATCAAGCTGGCCGGCGCCGAGATCAAGTACGCGCTGGTGCAGGGCGGCGTCGCCGCGCCGGCAGTGGCGATCCGGGCCGCGGCCACGAAACTCTCCGGCATCGACGAGCTCGACCTCGACACCCGCAGCGTCGAGCTGACCGTCTCGAAAGGCTTCCTCCTGATTACGCCCTATGCCGGCATCGGCAAGGTCTGGGGCTCGCTGACCCCGAACGTCGGCAACCTGCACAAGGAAACGCCGCGCGGCAACAAGGTGTTTGCCGGCTTCAACCTGAACCTGGGCCTGGCCAACCTGGCCGCCGAGATGGACCGCACCGCCGGCAACCAGACGGTCAGCGTGAAGCTGGGCTTCCGCCTGTAAACAAAGACGCTTGCTTGCACGATGAGGGCCGCTCCGGAAGCGGCCCTTTTTCATGGAAACGGCGCTTCCCGGCGCCAGATGACTTCGCCGTTGCGCGACACTTCGCGTACGCGGTGAAACGGCACCATGCGCGCCACGCCGTCGTTGCCGATCACCTCGAACGAAAAATGCTGCCCGCGTTCGATGTTGATGCGCTCGAAGGAGACGCGGACGACGCGATCGAACACGCGGTCGTAGTAGCCGACGACGAAGGGGGCATTGCCGAAGGCTTCGTCCCAGACGATGCGGTTGAGCAGTTCGTGGATGGGTGTCATGGGCTTGGTGACTGGCGATGATGGACCCGATCATAATCCAGTCCCACGCCTGCCCGCGCCATCCAGTATCATGCGGGGCCAACCGGAAACCTTATTATGTCCAAGCCTCCAAGCATCCTCTTACTCGTCGCGATCCTCGCCGTCCTGGCGATCTTTGGCGTCGTCGGCGCCAGGTACCAGCTCAACAAGCATTCGGAATCCACGCTGGAGCAGCTAGCCCTCGTGCGGTCCGATATCGCGGCCATGCCGGAGCAGGAACGCGCCTTTCTCGTCGAACTCGCGCTGACCTGCAATGTCGTGGAGCGCCAGCCCGTGCGTGCGGAGGTCGTCGCCTGCCTGCGCTCCGTTCCTAAAAACGCAAGCGCAACGGAACGCCTCGACCGCCTGCTCGCGCCGGCGCCGGGTATTGGGCAGTAATACAGGGCAGTAAGCGGGGCAGTAAGCGGGTATTCGTAAGCGGATATTGAATGTCGCGCCGGCCCGGATACAGGGGGGGACGGCGCGTGGCCGACCAGGCCGGTGCCTTACAGGGTGTCGACGAAATCAACCCTTAAAAGTCAGTCTGTTGAGTAGCATTCGCGCCTCTGCCAGCCAGACCCAAGCGGCGGAGATATCCAGTTTGCGGTCGTGATGCATGATGGTGCGTCGCCAGCGCTCGATCCACGCGTGGGTCCGATCGACAACCCAGCGCTTCGGCAGGGCCACGAAGCCCTTGTCGATTTCTGCAGCCGGGACGGCCCCTTGCGCGGCGTTGTGCAAGGTTCCCGTCGTGCCGTTGCCGGGACGCCGCACGACTTCGACGCGGATCTGGTGCCGCTGCTCGATGTCGCGGGCACACTTTCCAGCGTAGGCGCCGTCGGTGTAAAGCGTTGCAAGTGGGGGCGCTTTTGCGCACGCTTGCGCCACTACC
>JBBWZO010000074.1:0-6200 GCA_039649125.1 Massilia sp.
TAGTCGAAACGGTTCATGCGTCCGGCCCCGGCTGCTGGCGCAGCACGTCCATCACCGCGTCCGTAATGTTGGGATAGGCCCCGCAGCGGCACAGGTTGCCGCTCATGTATTCGCGCACTTCGTCGCGCGTGAACGCCACGCCTTCGGCGATCAGGGCCCTGGCCGAGCAGACCTGCCCCGGTGTGCAATACCCGCACTGGAACGCGTCGTGCTCGATGAAGGCGCGCTGCAGCGCGTCGAGCTGGCCGTCGGCGGCAAGTCCTTCGATGGTGGTGACCCGGGCGCCGTCCGCGGTCACGGCCAGCTTCAGGCAGCTGTTGATCGGCTTGCCGTCGACGAGTACCGTGCAGGCCCCGCACTGGCCATGGTCGCAGCCTTTCTTGGTACCGGTCAGCTGCAGTCGTTCGCGCAGCAGGTCGAGCAGCGTGACATAGGGCGCGACCGGCAGCGACACCGCGGCGCCGTTGACCTCGAGCGTGACGGGAATGGCGCCCGGGTCGCTGCCGCGGGACGAAACGGTACGGGTATCCATCCTTGCTCCTTCGCGTGGCGTGCAGGCGAGGGATACTAGCAAAAAGCCGGCGGCCGAGCGGCGCACGTTTGGCGGCCGGCCGGCGTGCCCCGGCCGGCCGCGCAGGGTGATGAGTCATTGGGATTTCCACGTTGTCAGACTAATCTTTCATTCGCAGCGGGGAAGGATTACATTGAAGTTCCGCCTGGGTCCGGGGCGGCGCGCGCGGCCCCCATCCTTTCCTGGCCTTCTCCTTCCTGCTTTCTTAAAGCAAAAGCGGAACTTAGCTGCACACCGCCCGTCTTACAGGTTGCCGCTCCAACGCTATGCCTGCTACCGCCTGCGGGCCATGACGGCGCGACGATAGGGGCGGCCAACCGGCCGCGGATTGCGGAGCGACGGCATGAAGACGGACAACGGATCAGCAAGCGGTGAACAGCCCGGCGTGTTGAACCGCCAGCAGCTGATCGAATGGCAGCTGGCCGAGGTCGAGGGCATTGGTCACGTCGGCACCTGGGAATTTCATCCGCCCGCCGAAAGGCTTGTCTGGTCCGCCGAGACCTGCCGCATCATGGGGGTCGAGAACAGCGGCTTTGACGGCAGGACCGAGACCTACCTGACCTTGATTCATCCGGACGACCGGCACGCGGTGGTGGCCGCGGCCCGGGAAAACCGGCAGCAGCCTCGCCAGACCGAGCTCGAACACCGTATCGTCCGGCCGGACGGTACGGTACGTCATGTGCGCGTGCATGGCGTGCCGTACCGCGACGAATCCGGCCAGCTGATGCTGGCAGGCACCTTGCACGACATCACGGAGATACGCCAATCGACCGAAGCCTTGCAGGCGATGTCGCGCAAGCTCCTCGGAACGCTGGAGGCCATGGCCGATGCGTTCTATACGCTGGACAGGCAATGGCGGTTTACGTACCTGAACGTAGCAACCGAGCGCCTGCTGCGGCGCTCGCGCCACGATTTGCTCGGCAAGGTACTGTGGGACGAGTACCCGGACCTGGTGGGGACGCACTTCGGGGCGCAGTACGAGTTTGCGATGGAGCACCGGCAGCCGGTCGCGTTCGAGGAATACTATGCCCCGCTGCAGGCATGGAAGGACGTGCGCATCGTCCCGACGGAGGAAGGCCTGGCCACCTATACCACCGAAATTACCGAGCGCAAGCGGCTGCAGGAGATCGAACGCGAGGCCGCCGAACGGTTCATGATGGTAGCCAGGGTGACCAGCGACATCATCTGGGACTGGGACGTCCCCCACGACCGCCTCTGGTGGAGCGAGGGCGTGCAATCCGTATTCGGCTACAGTGCGGAGGCCTTCAATAATGGCGTCGACGACTGGGCGTCCCGGATTGCGCCGGAGGACCGCGAGCGCGTCGTCAGCGAATTGTATGCGGCAATGAATGATGGGCGGGAAACCTGGGGCGCGGAATACCGCTTCCTGCGCGAGGACGGCCGTTACGCAATCGTACGGGACCAGGGCATGTTCAGGCGCAACGCCGAAGGTGCAACGCTCAACGTGATCGGTTCGATGCTCGACATCACCGCGCAGAAGCAGGCCGAAGCCGGGCGCCGCGAGGCCGAAGCACGCAACCGGCTGCAGGCATCGCTCCTGGACAAGGCCCAGGATTCGATCTCGGTATCAGGCATCGATTTCCGGATCACCTACTGGAACCAGGGCGCCCAACGCCTGTTCGGCTGGACCGCCGCAGAAGTCATCGGCAAGACCAAGAGTGAGCTCCTGATGATGTCCAAGGAAGACCTGGAACGGACATTTCACCAGGTTTTCCAGAAGGGCGAGTGGCGCGGCGAAATTGCCAAGCAGCACAAGGATGGGCGCCCGGTGACGGTCGAATCGCACCTGACCCTGGTGCGCGGCGACGATGGCCAGCCGCAAGCGGTGCTGGAGATCGAAACCGACATCACGCAGCGCAAGCAGGATGAGCATGCGATCCTGAGTCTTGCCTTCTTCGATCCCCTGACGCGCTTGCCGAACCGGCGCCTGCTGCTGGACCGCCTGCGGCACGCGGTCGCGGCGACCAAGCGCGACGGCCATGGCGGCGCGCTGCTCTTCATCGACCTGGATAACTTCAAGACCCTGAACGATACGCTCGGGCACGACAAGGGCGACCAGCTGCTGCGGCAGGTCGCGCGGCGGCTCGAAGCGCGGGTGCCGCGCGGCAGCGACACGGTGGCGCGGCATGGCGGGGACGAATTCGTCATCGTGCTGGAGGACCTGAGCGGGAACCCGGAAGAGGCGGCAGCCCAGGCCGAGCTGGTCGCAGAAAAATTGCTTGGGGCATTCAACGAGCCGTTCCAGCTCGATGGGCATCAGCACCACTCGAGCCCGAGCATCGGCGTGGCCCTGTTCGACAAGGACATCAAGGACGTCGACGAACTTCTCAAGCGCGCAGACCTGGCGATGTACCAGGCCAAGGCGGCCGGCAGGAACACGATCCGGTTCTTCGACCTGCACATGCAGACGGTGATCAATGCGCGCGTCGAGCTGGAAGCCGACCTGCGCCGCAGCTTGCGAACCCACGGATTTACCCTGAATTACCAACGCCAGACCGACAGCAACGGCCAGACCGTGGGCGCCGAGGCACTGCTGCGCTGGCAGCGCCCGAGCCGCCAGCAGGTGTCGCCCTCCGTGTTCATTCCGCTTGCCGAAGAGACCGGGCTGATTTTGCAGCTGGGCGAGTGGGTCCTGGAAGCGGCATGCCGCCAGCTCGTGTCCTGGGCCAGCCGGCCGGAAACCGCGCACCTGACGATGGCCGTCAATGTGAGCGCGCGCCAGTTCCGCCAGCAGGCCTTCGTGGACCAGGTACTGCAGGTCATCGAGCGCACCGGCGCGGATCCACGGCGGATCAAGCTCGAGCTGACCGAAAGCCTGCTGGTAGTGAATGTCGAGAATACGATCGACACCATGCACGCGCTCAAGGAGAAAGGGATCGGGTTTGCGCTCGATGACTTCGGCACAGGGTATTCCTCGCTCGCGTACCTGAAGCGCCTGCCGCTCGACCAGCTGAAAATCGACCAGTCTTTCGTGCGCGACGTGCTCACCGACCCGAACGACGCCGCGATCGCGCGCACGATCCTCGGGCTGGGCCACACCCTGGGACTGGAAGTGATCGCGGAAGGCGTCGAAACGGCGGAGCAGCGGAACTTTCTCGCCATGCACGGATGCCGTGCGTTCCAGGGTTACCTGTTCGGGCGCCCGGTGACGGCGGAGCAATTCTGAAAAACTGCCTTTTCGGCGCTCAGCGGTGTGCGGCGCCGGCCCGGACCATCATCGGCCTCCCGCGCTCACGCCGTGCCGGAGAAGGGCAGCATCAGCGGCTCGCGCAGCCGGATAATCTGGCGCACGTCGTCGTCCTGGACCACCTCCATGCTGACCAGTCCGGTGGCGCCGTGATCGACCCAGACTTCGCGCGGCTTGGGGATCAGGTGATCGAGGCCCTCGACGAGAATTTCGATGAGATCGTTCTTCGGGTCGTAGCTAATGCCCAGCAATTGAATCCACTCCTGCTCGATCTGGTCGCCGATATGTAGCCCTGTCACCTCGATTTCGACCTGCTTGCCGACCAGCGCCGATTTCGACATCCGGTCAAAGCTTGTCTGCCATGCCGCTTTATCAAGTTTTGCTGTAGCCATGATGTTTGCTCTGCCTCTCACTTATCCGCACCGGTAGCGCCGGCATAGGGAACTTGCCACCGTAGTCCGATAACCAGTTATGCGCTTGCGTTGTATTAAGGTACTTCATCACTTTCAAGGCTGGGATGCCGCCAGCTGCGGCAGGATCTCCTTGCCGATCTCTTCGAGCACGTCGCCGGCGTTGCGCGCGCCGTACTTGAAGTTCAGGATCACGTGATTGACCCCGATCGAGCGTACCGCCTCAAGAAAGCGCAGGACAAAATGCCGGCCACCGCGAAAGCCCAGGTGGATCGGCGTTGGCGCCGCGTCCGGATCGTCGCTCAGGTCGACATAGAACGATTGCACGAAGGGCTTGAAGCCGCCGGGCGCCGCCGTTCCCACGGCGGCGCGCCAATGCGCCGCGACCTCGGCCTGGCGCTGGAGTCCGCGCGGGTAGGTGATCCACCCGTCCGCGTTTTTCGCGATCCAGTCCAGCGGCTGCCCGCTGTGACCGGTAACGAGCATCGGTACGGGCGTGATCGGCTTGGGCACGACATCCGCGGTCCCGACCAGTGTGCCGTAGGCGGACTGGAGCGGCGGGAACTGCCCGGCGAGGGCGGCACGCACGACGCGCAGGTTGTCGCGGAAGAGGGCGGAACGCTGTTCGAAGTCGACGCCGAAGGCCGGGAACTCGACCGGGCGGTCGCCGGAGGCAATACCGAGCACCAGGCGGTTGCCCGAGAGCTGGTCGACCGACGCTACGGCCTTGGCGGTATGCAAGGGGTGGCGCAGGGTAAGGACCAGGGCGCCGGTGGCCAGCGCGATCTCCTTGGTTTGCGCCGCGATCCAGCCGAGATAGACCCACGGATCGTACACCTGGCCCACGTCGCCGAAGCTGGGGTCGCGCAGCGGAACGTCGCGGAACCACAGCGCGGCGTACCCAAGCTCTTCGGCGCGGCGGGCCAGGACTTCCTGGCCGCGCATCGTCGGCTGGTCGCCGGAGAACGCCTCGATCGGGAAGAATACGCCGAGCGTCAGCCGATCCGGCGCGAACATGCGCTGAAAGCCTCTGGCATCGTTTGGCCTGGCCGTCAGGTTCGGTGTCAGCATGTCTGCCATGATCCCACCCCGCGCGTTGAATCGGTCTAAGATATCGTGGTTCCGCAGCCGGTGCAAGCGCGCTCCGAACCGGATGGGGGCACGGTCGCCGTGCTGGCAGGAGTGGTGTATCTTGTCGATCCAGGCTCATCAGCCCCCCTTTGGTCCACGCACTTTTGGAGATCCGCATGTTCACAGCAATCCTGCTCAACAAGAACGATGACGGCACCACCGCTGCCCAGCTCACCCGGCTCGACGACGCGCAGCTGCCAGCCGATGGCGATGTGACGGTGCGCGTCGACTATTCGACAATCAACTACAAGGACGGGCTGGCCATTACCGGCAAGGCGCCTGTCGTGCGCAGCTGGCCGATGGTGCCCGGCATCGATGGCGCAGGCGAGGTCATTGCGTCGTCGCATCCGGACTGGAAGGCCGGCGACGCATTCGTCCTGAACGGCTGGGGTGTCGGCGAATCGCACTGGGGTTGCCTCGCGCAGCGTGCCAAACTGAAAGGCGAGTGGCTGATCCCGCGGCCGCCGGGCATGTCGGCCAGGACCGCGATGGCGATCGGGACGGCGGGCTACACCGCGATGTTGTGCGTGATGGCCCTGCAAGAGCAAGGTGTCGACAAGAACAGTGGCGACATCCTGGTCACCGGCGCATCGGGCGGTGTCGGCAGCATTGCGATTGCGATCCTCGCCGGCTGGGGCTACCGCGTGGTTGCGTCCACCGGCAAGCTGGCCGAGGCCGATTACCTCAAGTCCCTCGGCGCGGTCGAGGTCATCGACCGCGCCGCCCTGTCTGCTCCCGGCAAGCCGCTGCAGAAGGAACGCTGGGCCGGGGTCGTCGATTCCGTCGGCTCGCACACGCTGGCCAATGCGGTCGCACAGACCCGTTATGGCGGCACCGTCACGGCATGCGGGCTGGCCCAGGGGATGGATTTTCCGGCGTC
>JBBWZO010000104.1:0-5052 GCA_039649125.1 Massilia sp.
TCGGCAGGCTCCCTTTACGGCGTCGGCCGGAAGTTCTTCCGGATGCCGGCCCAGCAGTCGTGATAGCCGGCCTGCAGCTGCGGCGAAGCGAGGGCGTGCGCGGTCGGGCACAGCACGGTGCGCGTCTCGAACATGAAGGCCATGGTATCGGCCACCTTGGCCGGGCGGCTGGTGTCGGCCTGGCTGGCCTTCTCAAAAGTAGCGGCGTCCGGCCCGTGCCCGCTCATGCAGTTGTGCAGGCTGGCGCCGCCCGGCACGAAACCCTCGGCCTTGGCGTCGTAGGCGCCGTGCACCAGGCCCATGAATTCGCTGGCGACGTTGCGGTGGAACCAGGGCGGGCGGAAGGTGTCTTCGCCGGCCAGCCAGCGCGGCGGGAAGATCACGAAGTCGAGCGTGTCCACGCCCGGCGTGTCGCTCGGCGCCTGCAACACCAGGAAGATCGACGGGTCCGGGTGGTCGTAGCTGATCGAGCCGATGGTGTTGAAATGGCGCAGGTCGTATTTATAGGGCGCGTAGTTGCCGTGCCAGGCGACCACGTCCAATGGCGAGTGCCCGATCTTTGCTTCCCACAAGTTGCCGCAGATTTTAGCGACCAGCGTGTAGTCGCCTTCGCGCTCCTCGTAGTGTGCGCTCGGGGTCAGGAAGTCGCGCGGATTGGCCAGGCCGTTCGAGCCGATCGGGCCCAGGTCGGGCAGGCGCAGCAGGGCGCCGAAGTTCTCGCAGATGTAGCCGCGCGCCGCGCCGTCCGGCAGGCGCACCTGGAAACGGATGCCGCGCGGGACGACGGCGATTTCCTGCGGTTCGAGGGCGATCCTGCCCAGTTCGGTCGCGATTTCCAGCCGCCCCTGCTGCGGCACGATCAGGAGCTCGCCGTCGGCGGAATAAAAGAAGCGGTCCGTCATCGAGCGGTTCGCAGCATACAGGTGGATGGCGCAGCCGCTCATGCTTTCGGCCGAGCCGTTGCCGGCCATGGTCACCCAGCCCTCGATGAAGTCGGTCGGCGCGTCCGGGACCGGCAGCGGGCTCCAGCGCATCTGATCCGGCGGCGGGGCAAGCTCGCCAAAATGGCCGACGATGCGGCCCTGGTCGATCGGCTGGAAGGGACCGTGCATCGCGGCTGGGCGGATGCGGTACAGCCAGGAGCGGCGGTTGTGGGCACGCGGCGCGGTGAAGGCGGTGCCCGAGATCTGCTCGGCGTACAGGCCGTAGGCCACGCGCTGCGGCGAATTGCGGTGCCGGGGCAGGGCGCCGGGCAGGGCTTCGGTGGCGAATTCGTTGCCGAATCCAGACATGTAAGCGGCTTTGCTGCCGGAGTCTGTACCGATGTTCTGGGTCATGCGCGTACCTCGCCTGGTCGTTGTCGTTATCCTCAAACCGCACTCTAAGTCAGGCGCTGGTGTTTTACGACGTAAATAGGTGAATGTAGACTATTTACGGAATTAATATCGGAGCCCCGTGATCGAACCCCATACCATTGACCTGAACCTGTTGGCCGTGTTCCAGAAAGTCTACCGCGAGCGCCAGATTTCGGGCGCAGCGCGCCGCCTCGGCCTGACCCAGTCGGCCGTCAGCAATGCGCTGGCACGGCTGCGGCGCCCGTTCGGCGAGGAACTGTTCGTGCGCACCGGGCAGGGCATGCAGCCGACCCCCTTCGCCGAAGGGCTGTCCGAGCCGGCCGGCGCGGCGCTGGCGCAGGTCACCCTGGCCCTGAACCGGCGCAGCGCCTTCGACCCGGCCCCAGCACGCGCCGCTTCACGCTCGCGATGACGGACGTCGGCGAGGTGCACTTCATGCCCGCGCTGATCGAGCGCTGCCGCGTGGCGGCGCCCGGCTTGCAGATCAGCTCGGTACGGGCGGGCAGCATTGCTCTCAAGGAGGAGATGGAAAGCGGTCGCGTGGACCTCGCGATCGGCCCCTTCGAGGACATCTCGGAGGCGCTCTACCAGCGCCTGCTGTTTCGGCAGCCCTATGTCAGCATGATGCGGCGCGGCCATCCGCTCCTGAGCGAAGGAAAGAAGGTCGATCTGCCGCGCTTCGCCGCCGCCGAGCACCTGTTCGTCGGCTCCAGCGAGGCCCCCTACGACCGCATCAACCAGCTGCTGGAGAAGGCCGGCATCGACGCCGCGACCCGCTTCCGGGTGCCGCATTTCACCGCCGTGCCCTATATCGCCGGCAGCAGCGACCTGGTGGTGACGGTGCCGCGGAAGCTGGCCGAGCGCGCCGGTCCGCCGTTCGGACTGGCCTGGATCACGCCGCCGTTGGCGCTGCCGGCCCTGCAGACGAACATGTTCTGGCACCGGCGCTACAACCAGGACCCGGGAAACCAGTGGCTGCGCGGACTGGTCGTGGAGACCTTCGCGAAATAGCGGCGATGCTTTGATGTGGCGCAAGCCCCAGGGCCGACGCGCAGCAATGCTACTGCATTGCCATCTTTGGCAAGAACGCTTGCGTTTGCGTTGCAGCGGATGCTGCCGGGCACGTCGGCGCCTTTCCGCGCGCATGCAGAGCCGGATTGTCCTGAGAGGAGACCAAGACGCGACTGAATCGATTCATGCGCGCGGCAGCGCTTGCCGCCGCCCTGTCCGGCGCCGTCCTGTGCAGTATTGGCAGCCCGTATGCCTCGCGGACGAGACCTGCAACTCTCCCTACCTGTCGAACCTGATCAAGGGGCAGGAGGATTACCTGTACGTGTGGACGCTGGGCGTCGAGGGAATGGGCGACGGCTCCGACAAGCTGGTGACGCTCGACGCCAATCCCAGGTCACCCAGATTCGGCCAGGTGCTGACGCAGGTATCGGTGGGCGGGCGCGGCGAGGCCCACCATGCCGGCTTTACCGACGACCGGCGTTTCCTCTGGTCCGGCGGACTCGACGACAGCAAGATCTACGTGTTCGACATCCATACCGATCCGGCCAGGCCGCGGCTGGTCAGGACGATAGCCGATTTCGCCCAACGCTCGGGGCTGGTCGGCCCGCACACCTTTTATGCGCTGCCCGGCAGGATGCTGATCGGGGCGCTGTCCAACACCAGGGATGGCGGCGGTACGACGGGCATGGCCCTGTACAGCAACAAGGGCGAATTCATCAGGAAATACGACATGCCTGCCGCGTCGGCGATCAAAGGGGCCGACGGCTACGGCTACGACCTCGCGATCAATCCGGGCAGGAATGCGATGCTGAGCTCCAGCCTCTCCGGCAAGAACAACTACATGACGCCGCTGGGCACCCTGATCAAGGACCAGGGCGCGATGAAGCAGTTCGGCAATACGATGGTGGTCTGGAACCTGAAGTCCATGCAGCCCGAGCAAGTCCTGAGCGTGCCCGGCGCCCCGCTCGAGATCCGCTGGTCCCTGAACCCCGGTAACGACTGGGCGATCACCGCCACGGCGCTCACCTCGAAACTGTGGCTGGTGAAGAAGGACGCGAAGGGACAGTGGCAGGCCAGGGACGTCGGCACGATCGGGGATCCGGCGAAGACGCCGCTGCCGGTCGATATCTCGATGCGGGCGGACGGCCAGGGATATGGGTGAACACCTTCACGGAAGGCACCACCCGCTACTTTGACATCAGCAAGCCGGAAGCGCCGCGCCAGACCTATGCGAAGAAGACCGGGTCCCAGGTCAACATGATTTCGCAAAGCTGGGACGGCAAGCGGGTGTACGTGAGCTCGTCGCTGCTGGCCAACTGGGACAAGTCGGGGCGCGACAACGAGCAGTTCGTGAAACTGTTCGCCTGGGATGGCAAGGAGCTGAGCGAACGCTGGAAAGTGGACTTCTACAGGCTCAAGCTGGGCCGGCCGCACCACATGAAATTCGGCGCCGGACCGGGCCAGCGGGCCGCTCCGGCTGCGGGCACCGTTGCGGCGCGATAGCGGTGGGCGCCCTCCCTTACCCGGAGCGCCCCGCCGGCCGGTCGGCGGCGGGCAGGGCGATCGTGCGGGCGGCCGCACTGGCACTCGTGCTCGCAGTCGGCCCATGTTCGGGCAGCGGCGCCGCGGCAGCTGGCCCATCCGCCGTCCCGGCGCTGGCCTTCGTCCCGCCCGCGCCCGGCAGTTACCGCCTCGAGCCGATCATGAAGGCGCCCGACGGCATGGTGCTCGACAGCGACGGCAGCGTACGGCGCCTGGCGGAGTTCACCACCGGCAAGGTCACGCTGTTTTCCTTCATCTATACCTATTGCACCGATGCCCAAGGCTGCCCGCTGGCCTACGCCACCCTGCACAGCCTGAAGGGCACGATCGCGCGCAGCCCGTCCCTGTGCGGCAAGGTGCGCTTCGTCAGCATGAGCTTCGATCCCGAATACGATACCCCCGCGGCCGTGCGCAGCTATGGCGGCGCCGGGGCGCGCGACAGGAGCGGCCTCGCATGGCACTTCCTCACCACGCGTAACGGCAGGGAACTGGCGCCCGTGCTCGATGGATTCGGCCAGGACGTATCGGTGGCCACGCCGCCGCCGGGCCAGCGGGTGCCGGTACTGAGCCATATGCTGAAGGTGTACCTGATCGACGCCGCGGGCGATGTCCGCGAGATTTACTCGACCTCCTACCTGCATCCGGTTGTCTTGCTAAACGACATCAAAACCTTGCTGCTGGAGCGTGCCAGCATCGGGGCGCGCGTATTGCCGCAGGCGTCGGCACGCTAAAAAAGGCGGCTTCCTGCCGGGCCCGGTCTCGGGTATGCGCGCGCCGCGTGCATGCGCCGATTCGACATCGCCGGATGTGGAACAGGCGCCCAACTGGCGTATCATTCCGGTCGTCGACACGCCCGGCCGTGCCGGGCGGGCGGTCCGCTCACAGGAGGAGGGGCGGCCGGCACCAGCAGTGCCGGCCCGGATTTCGGCTCGGCGCCGCCGCTCACGAGGCGCGCGCGCCGGCTGGAGGAGATTATTTTGTACCAAAAAGGGAAACAACATGGCTGACCTGTTTGACAATCCGATGGGCCTGATGGGCTTCGAGTTCGTCGAGTTCGCATCCCCGACCCCGGGCGTGCTGGAACCGATTTTCGAGAAACTGGGCTTCACCAAGGTCGCGGTGCACCGCTCGAAGGACGTCGTGC
>JBBWZO010000118.1:0-20520 GCA_039649125.1 Massilia sp.
CGATGTCGGAGCTGGCGCTCAGGTAGCGCTGCCCGGTGAGGACCTGCAACGCGGCGGAGCCATAGACGCGTACATCGAGCCTTCCCGCGCCGGCCTGTTGCGCCAGTTCGGACAGGGCGAAACGCCAGCCCGACAGCACTTCGGAGGACTGCACCGCGGACTGCTCGGCGGCCTGTGCCAGCGGCAGCGGCCGCTGGTGGCGCCTGATCGCAGCGGCAGCCACGCGGCAGGCGACGCGCAGCTTGCGCCCGTCTTCGGCGCGCGGCGGCAGCGGAATGCCGATCGCCACCTCGCCGGGCGCCAGGTCGGCATCCGCGCGGCGCACGACGGCGGGCCAGTCGGCCTGCCGCCAGGCGGCCAGCGCAGCGTGCGCCTCGGCCGGCGCCCCGGCCAGCGCCTGGCGCCAGCCTTCCGCGCCCAGCCACACCAGGTCATGCCGGGCGAACATGGGCACCCGTCCTGACCGCCTCCGCCACCGGTTGCGCCAGCCGGCGCCCGCCGCGTTCCAGTCCCAGGGCCATGCGCCGGTCCCGGGGCTCGATGGCTGCCAGCGCGCTCGCCAGCTCCTGCGCGAAGTCGCGCTCCCAGATCGCGTGCAGGCCGCCCATGCGCAGGTAGTTGCCGGCACCGGGCGCGAACACCGGATTGTCCTTCGCCAGCTCGGTCAGCCTTTCCTCGGGCCCCGGGGTACTGCGCGCCATCGCCGGCAGGCCCATCACGCGGATGGTCGCCTGCGGCAGGGCGAAGCAGGCGTCGGCGATCAGACCGCTGGTGATGAAGCCGCCGGACAGCGCCTGGTCGTACACCAGGCCGATCACCCTGTGTCCCTGGCGGCGCGCGAAGTCGATGCACTTGCCGAGGTGGGCCATGTAGCTGTTAATGCCGAGCATCTCGTCGCGGTGTCGCAGGCGCTGGCCTTGCGTATCCACCAGGATCAGGATCGGCCGCCCGGGGTAGCTTGCCACCGTCTTCAGGACCGCCTTCGCCTGCGCGAGGGCGATCTCGATGCCGATCGGCGCGTGGTCGGTGGTGCCGATCACGGCCACCGTCTGGCCGGCCAGCTGGCCGCTGCCCGACAGGAAGTGTTCGCGTTCGACGATGTCGTGCCCTTCCGGGAACAGTTCATTCGCAAGTGTCTGCCAATCCATCATTTGCCTCCTGCGCCGGGACCGGCACGGTAATTCGACGCCAGCGCGAGGAAGGCGTCGGCTTCCAGCATCGGCACGGCGGCCGGATCGGGCACGCCGAGCGCACGCCACACGTCCATCGGTTCGATCTGGTCGCCGAAGTCCCCCAGGCGGCTCTCCAGCATGGCCTGCTCGGCTTCCAGGCCGGCCAGGGTGAGTGCGACCTCGCCGGCGCGCGCAGCGGCAATCGCGTCGATGGCCGCATGGCGGAAGGCCGCGGTATCGTCCGGCACCAGCACCTGGCAGTCGCCCAGCAGGTAGCGGTGCTTGCCGCCCGTGGTGCGCCAGACCAGGGCCCGGTCGCGCGAATCGAACTCCTCCACGCCGTGCGCGGTTTCGATCACTTCGGGACCGGACATGGCCAGCCTGCCCTCTTCCGACATGATGACCGTGTTCGCGCAGCGCGCCGTGATGCCCATCCCGCCGAAGCAGCCGTTCGAGCCGCCCACCGCCACCACCACCGGGATGCCGGCCGCGCGCACGTCGAGCAGCGCGCGCATGACTTCCGAGACGGCGATCAGGCCGGCATTGGCTTCGTGCAGGCGCACGCCGCCCGATTCGAGCAGGAGCAGCACCGCGTGCGCTTCCTCCTCGATGGCCCGGTGCAGCATGCCGACCAGCTTGGCGCCGTGGACCTCGCCCACCGCGCCGCCCATGAAGCCGCCTTCCTGCGCGGCGCCGAACACGACCCGGCCGCCCAGCAGGCCGCGCCCGACGACGACGCCGTCGTCGAAGGAGACCGGGGCGTCGAGCTGGGCCAGGTGCGGACTGATGACGCGCTCGACCGGGGGCATGAATTCCTCGAACGATCCGGCGTCGAAGATGTGGGGAATGCGCTGACGCGCGTTCAATTCGAGATAACTGCTCACGGCGGGCCTCCGGTCATCGATTCCACAGCCTGGTCCAGGCGCAGGCTCACCACGGCGGGCGTGGCGCCCATGTCGTTGATGCAGATGCGGGCATCGGCCAGCTTCCAGCGTGCCTGGAAGTCGTTCATCACGGCCTCCCAGGTGGCGCCGAAGCCGTTGGCAGCGGTGCGCACCTCGATCTCGCAGGCGCCGCCCAGCGCGGCTGGCTCGATCAGCACCTCGAGGTTGCCGGAGCTGACCACGCCCACCAGCTGGACGGTGTTGACTAAAGGCGGGGGGGCCACCGGCGTGCTGCCGGCCTCGAAACGAAAATGTAGGGTTTCCATCGTTCTCCTCACCAGTTCCTGAAGCGTTTCGGCGGCTCGTACAGCCCGCCGGAGGCGCGCACCAGGCCTTTCATGTTCTTCTCGGCCAGCAGGTCGCGCGTGGCCAGCCGCTTGTCGATGCCGAGGTCTTCGGGCCGCTGGACGATGCCGCGGTCACGCAGGTTTTCCACCATGCGCTTGTCGCGTCCCATCCCGACGGGAGTGTAGCCGGCCACGCCCCGGATCGCCTGCTCGCGCTCCTCCTCGGTGCGGCACAGCAGCAGGTTGGCGATGCCCTCCTCGGTCAGGATGTGGGTGACATCGTCGCCGTAGATCATCACCGGCGGGATCGCCATATTCGCCTGCTCGGCCAGCTGCCAGGCGTCGAGCCGCTCCACGAAGGCCGGCGCCATGTGCTCGCGGAAGGTCTCGACCATCTGCACGACGAGTTTTTGCCCGCGCGGGATCACGTTCCTGCCCTCGCGCGCCTGGCGCCCCGCCTTCAGCCAGGCCGCGCTCGTGTGGCGCCGGCCGCGCGCGTCGGACCCCATGTTCGGTGCCCCGCCGAAGCCGGAGATGCGGCCCAGCGTGGCGGTCGACGAATTGCCCTGCAAATCGATCTGCAGCGTCGAGCCGATGAACATGTCGCAGGCGTAGTGGCCGGCCGCCTGCGAGAAGGCGCGGTTGCTGCGCATCGAACCGTCCGGGCCGACGAAGAAGATGTCGGGCCGCGCGCGGATGTAGTTTTCCATGCCCAGCTCGGAGCCGAAGGAATGCACCGATTCCACGAAGCCGGCCTCGATCGCGGGGATCAGCGCCGGATGCGGGTTCAGGGCCCAGTGGCGCGCGATCTTCCCTTTCAGGCCAAGTTCGGCGCCATAGGTCGGCAGGATCAGCTCGATGGCGGCGGTGTCGAAACCGATGCCGTGGTTCAGGCGCTCGATCTGGTACTCGGCATAGATGCCCTTGATCGCCATCATCGCCATCAGCACCTGGATTTCCGAGATCTGCGCCGGGTCGCGCGTGAACAGCGGCTCGATGTAGTACGGGGTCGGCGACTGCACCGTGAAGTCGACCCATCCGCCCGGGATGTCCACGCGCGGCAGCGTGTCGACGATCTTGTTCACCTGGGCGATCACGATGCCGCTCTTGAAGGCCGTGGCCTCGACGATGGCCGGCGTGTCCTCGGTGTTCGGCCCGGTGTAGAGGTTGCCCTCGCGGTCGGCCATTTCCGCCGCCACCAGCGCCACGCGCGGCGTCAGGTCGACGAAATAGCGGCCGAACAGTTCGAGGTAGGTATGGATCGCCCCGATGTTCAGCTTGCCGGCGGCGGCCAGCTTGGCCAGGCGCCCCGCCTGCGGGCCGGAGAAGGAAAAGTCCAGGCGCGAACCGATGCCCTTCTCGAAGACGTCGAGGTGTTCGGGCAGCGACAGCACCGACAGCAGCATGTGCAGGTCGTGGATGCGCTGCGGGTCGAGCCGGGTGAGTGCCTTGCCGAGGAAATCGGCCTGTTTCTGGTTGTTGCCCTCCAGGCAGACCCGGTCGCCCGGTTCCAGCACCGCGTGCAGCAGCTCGACGATCCGGTCGGCGGCCACCGCCTTGCCCGTGAGGGCCGCCCCGAGCGCCGATTGCGCGCGTGCCAGCCGCTCCTGGCGGTTGCTCTGCTGGCGGTTCCAGCGCTTGTTATCGAATTCAGCCATGTCGATTCCTTGAATGAGGGCTTACAGCACGACGAACAGCAGCCAGACCAGGGGCGGCGCCGCCAGCGTCACGATGGCGCCGTAGATCATCAGCTGGCGCAGGAAGACGTCGCGGTCGATGCCCTGGGCATTGGCCAGCACCAGCGCGCCATTGGTCGAGAACGGGCTGACGTCGACGATGGTCGAGGCCACCGCCATGGCGGCGATGAAGCCGATCGGGTCGACCCCGGTGCCCGCCGACAGGAAAGGCACGGCCAGCGGAATCAGCGAGCCCAGCACCGCCGTGCTCGATGCGAAGGCCGACACGATCGCGCCGACGAAGCACAGCAGCAGGGCCACCATCAGCGGCGAGGTCAGGCTCGCCACGCTGGTGCCCACAAAAGAGATGGTGCCCATCTTTTCCATCACGCCGACATAGGTGCTGACGCCGACGATCAGCATCACCTCCGGCCACGACACCTGGCCGATGGCGCGCTTTTGCACCTGCGGCGCCATCATCGACAGCAGCAGGCCGATGGTGATGGCGACGAAGCCGATGTCGAGCTTGTAGACCAGCGTCGCCACGGCCAGCGCGACCAGGCCGAAGACGGTGGCCAGCTGCTGCATCGTGACCGGGGCATCCTGGGTAATGGAAGCCGAGGCCGCTGCCGCCCCCGATGCCGGCGCGGCAGCCCCACCCCCTGTATTCACGGAGGTCAGCGCCTCGGGCGAACGGTCGCGCGTCAGTTTTTCCTCGGTCATCGACTCGCCTTCGGCGTCGTCGTAGATCTGCGGGCCCTGGGCCGCCACCGCCACCTGGGTGCCGAAGCCGCCGATCGGCATGCCGAGGCCGGCGCCGCCCGGTTTAGCCTGGCGCATCAACTTCAGGCCGCCGAACATGACGAACAGGATGACCGCGACGCCGAAGTTGACGCCGAGGCTGACGAACGCGGTGGTCAGCTCGGAGATCGGCAAGCCGGCCTTCTGCACGATCTTGTTGGTGATGCCGCCGTAGATGCTGATCGGCGAAAAGCCGCCGCCCTGGGCGCCGTGGATCACCATCAGGCCCATCATCAGCGGATTGATGCCGTACTTGGCCGCGAAGCCGAGCGCGATCGGGGCGATGATCGCCACCGCCGCCGGGCTGACCGCGCCGACGGCCGTCAGCAGCGCCGCGATCGCGAACATCACCCAGGGAATGGCGGCGATGCGTCCGCCGACGGCGCGCACCGCCAATCGCACCAGCCAGTCGATGGTGCCGTTGTTCTGGGCCAGCGCGAACAGGTAAGTGATGCCGACCAGGGTCAGGAAGAGTTCGGCCGGGAAGCCGGCCATGATGGCCTTGGTCTGCATGCCGGCGACGAGCGTGCCGACCAGAAAGGCGCCGACAAAGGCGATGACGCCCATGTTGATCGGCAGGATGGTGGCGATCACGAACATGATCACCAATGCGTAGATCGACAGCATGTGAGAAGACACGACTATCTCCTTCATGGGTCGCGCCGACTCCGCGGCGCTTTGTGAAACGTCTCCATTACATTGCCCTTCGCCCGCCGCGCCTGCTCCGGCATGGAAAAAAGGCATGCTCTTTTGTCAGTACTGCTGCGGCATAAGGTAGCTGCGAATCCGGCCGGGATCAATTACGCAGGGTCAGCGACGTTTACGTTCAGCGTAAGTATTGGATCGATAGCGCAACGGGGAAGTTCGGCCGCGCAGTGCGGCCCTTCATCTCGCCCTTGAGCTCAGCCCTTGCCGTGCCTGAGCATGCGGCAGACGGCAGCCAGCGCCAGCAGGTTGGGGTCGCGCTCGCGCACGCGCAGGAAGGACAGGCCGATGGTCTGGCGCATCAGGTATTCGGATTTCAGCGGGATCAGCTGCAGTTTGTCGCCGAACACGTCGCGCACGCGTCCCGGCAGCAGCGTGTAGCCGATCCCGGCGCTGACCAGGTTCATCAGCGAGAAGATGTCGCCCGTCTTCATGACGACGGTCGGCTCGAAGCCGGCGACCCGGAACGCGCCCTGGAAGCCGTGCAGGGTCGCGAAACCGTCGCCCAGGCTGACGAATTTCTCGTGGGCGCAGTCGCGCAGGTCGATTTCCGCTGCGCCCGCATACGGCGAGCCGGCCGGCGCGGCAAAGAAAATGTCGTCTTCGAACAGCGCGATCGATTCCACCTCCGGGTCGGGATCGGGCACGGCGATCAGGGCCGCGTCGATCGCGTTCTGCTTGAGCTTGTGCAGCAGTTCCTCGTTCGAGCCGAGCACCAGCTCGGTTTCGAGTTCGGGCTTGCGCAGCTTGATGCCGATGATGACTTCCGGGATGGTGCCCGTGGTCAGGGAATAGAGCGAACCGATTTTGAGCCGGTCGGCCGAATAGCCGGCGGCGCGGCGGGTGGCGGCGACGCCCTCGGCCATCAGCTTGACCACTTCGCGGCTGACCTCGGCCAGCACCTGGGCCGCCTCGGTCGGGATCAGGTTGCGTCCCTTCAGGGTGAACAGCTGGCAGCTGGTGCCCTCCTCGAGCGAATGCAGCGCGCGGTGCACGCTGACCGCGCTGATGTCGAGCATGCGCGCGGCGGCGTTCAGGTTGCCGCCCTCCATGTAGGCGAGCAGGATCTCGAGTTTGCGGAAAGTGATCTCGTCGCTGATCTGGCTGCGCATGGGTGAAGTGTCGTCAGAAGAAGGCAGGGTGGACGGAGTTGCCGTCGACGCGTTGATCGTTATCGGTCGCATCCCCTCGCGCGATGATCTCGCCCTCAACGATCGACGCGTGGACGGGGAACCCGTCCACGCTACGGGACTGACTCACGAAATCATAGTTTCGCACGGGCGCCTGAATCACACGAACAGCGAGGGCTGGCTGTCGGCGTAATCGCGCAACAGGTTCCACACCAGCTTCACCCGGCGCAGCCGGTACAGGTCGGTCGGCGCGGCCAGCCAGAACGAGCGCTCGGCGTGGAAGCCCGGCAGCACCTGCACCAGCCTGCCGTCGTCGGGCACCGCATAGGGCGGCGCCATCATCAGGCCCATCCCGAGCGAGGCGGCTTCGATCTGCGCCGTCATGCCCGAGCAGCACAGGCGCCGGCGCGGCGTGAAACCGAGTTCGTCGAGATAGGACAGTTCGCGGCTGGCCAGCCGGTCCTGCACGTAGTCGACGAAATAGTGCTGGGTGAGGTCGGACTGGTGGCGGATCGGCGGGTGCTTTTCCAGGTAGGCGGGCGATGCGTACAGGTAGAAGCGGAAGGACGCAAGGCGCGTGACCATGTAGCGCCCGGTCGTGGGCGGATCGAGCATCACGCCGAGGTCGGCCTCGCGGTTGGCGAGATTCGCAAAGCGCGGCAACGCCAGCAGGTCGATCGTCAGGTCCGGGTTGGCATCGAGCAGCCCGACCAGCAGCGGCGCCACCACCTTCACGCCGAACACTTCCGGCACGCCGAGGCGCACCACGCCCTGCGCCGCCACTTCGGCTCCGCCCAGCTGCTCGGTGGCGGCGAGTGCCGCGCCCTCCATCGCTTCCGCATGCGGCAGCAGGGCCAGGCCCATTTCGGTCAGCTCGTAGCCTTCGCGCGAACGGTCGAACAGGGTCGAGCCGAGCTCCTTTTCCAGGCGGTCGATGCGGCGCGCCACCGTTGTGTGTTCGACGTCGAGGCGGCGCGAGGCGCCGGACAGGGTGCCGGCACGCGCCAGCTCGAGGAAGAATCGGAGGTCGGTCCACTCAGGCAGGGTATTCATCGGCGCACTTGTTCAATATCAATACGCTATATTGTGCCCTAGTTGTGCACCAGTGCACATTCCTTCCGCCATTAATTCCCATATGCATGTTTGAGCGCCCACAAATTGTGCGCCTGCAGCATTCTTCCTGCATAAAAAACGCCCCATCGTGGTGCTGCGAGCTGTGCATTAACGCACAAGCGGTGGGCGCGATGTTGTCTTTTCACCTAGATCGAACCGAGGCACACTGCTTGGCGTGCGAGTCCGATCACATGCGGGATTGCATAAGCCCTTGCATGAACGATTGCATGAGCCATTCCAAAAATTAGGAGACTTAGATGCGCCTGACAAAGAAAAAAATGACACTGGTTGTTCGTTCTGCCGCCGCCCTGCTCGCCCTGTCGAGCAGCGCCATGGGTGTTGCACACGCCCAGCAGGCGTCGGGCGCACCGGCCCCCGACGGCGACACCGCCGCCGACGTCCAGAAGGTCGTCGTCACCGCGCGCCGCCGCGAGGAAACCCTGCAGGACGTGCCGGTGTCGGTCACCGCCTTCAGCGCGGACCAGCTGTCGAAACAGGGCGTGCCGGACGTGACCGCCCTCGCCCTGGCCCTGCCGAACACCACGCTCAAGGCCTCGCGCGCGACCAACTCCACCCTCACCGCCTTCATCCGCGGCGTCGGCCAGGCCGACCCGCTGGCCGGCTTCGAGTCGGGCGTGGGCATCTATATCGACGACATCTACCTCGCCCGTCCGCAGGCGGCCGTGGCCGACATCTACGACGTCGAGCGCATCGAAGTGCTGCGCGGCCCGCAGGGCACCCTGTACGGCCGCAACACCATCGGCGGCGCCGTCAAGTACGTCACCCGCAGGCTGGCCTCCAAACCCGACGTGCGCCTGCGCACCACGGTCGGCAAGTACGGCCAGGCCGAAGGCGTGGCCACCGCCAGCACCCCGGTTTCCGAGACGGTGCGCATCGGCGGCACCGTGGCGCGATTCAAGCGCGACGGCTTCGGCAAGAACCTCTACACCGGCGCCGACAACTACGACAAGGACGTGACGGCCCTGCGCCTGTCGGCCGAGTTCACGCCGACCCCGGACCTGTTCGTCCGCATCGCCGGCGACGCGACGCAGGACGATTCGAACCCGAAGAACGGCCACCGCCTGATCGTCGGCCGCAGCAGCGGCGCGCCGATCCTCTCGAACGAGTTCGACACCCGCGCCAACCTGACCAAGGCCCTGGGCCACGAGCAGGAAGTCACCGCGCACGGCGTCTCGGCCCTGATCGAATACAACATCAACGACCGGTTCACCCTGAAGTCGATCACCGCCAGCCGCAAGGACAAATCCTGGGCGCCGATCGACTTCGACGCCCTGCCGGTGGTCGACATGGAAGTGCCGGCCCTGTACAAGAACGAGCAGTTCAGCCAGGAATTCAACCTGACCTACACCGGCGACAAGATCCAGGGCGTGGCCGGCGTGTACTACATCGACGCGCAGGCCTACAACAAGTTCGACACCATCCTGGCGGGTCTCTTGCCGACCTCGACCTTTACCAGCGGCGACATTGGCACCAAGGCCTGGGCCGCCTACTTCGACGGCAGCTACAACTTCAGCGACGCGTTCTCGGTCTCGCTGGGCGGCCGCTACACGGTCGACAAGCGCGCCGCCGCCATCTACCGCCAGATCTTCCTGGGCCTGGGCGGCACCCCGGAGATGGGCAACCCGGGCGCGATCCCGCTGCGCATCGACACCGACATGCGCGACCTGGAACGCGAAGACAAGAAATTCACCCCGCGCGTGGCCGTCAACTACAAGCTCAACGCCGACCACAACGTGTACGCCTCGTACGCCGAAGGCTTCAAGGGCGGCGGCTTCGATCCGCGCATCAACATCGTCGGCTTGCGCCTGCCGGTGGCGCAGGCGCGCGCCGGTTACAGCCCTGAAACCATCGAGACGGTCGAACTGGGCCTGAAATCGGCCTTCAACGGCGGGCGCATCACCACCAACACCGCCCTGTTCTTCAGCGACTACAACGACGTGCAGATCCCTGGCTCGGTGGCGATCGACACCAACGGCGACGGCCGCGACGACAGCTTCGCGGGCGTCACCACCAACGCCGGCAAGGCCAAGATCCGCGGCTTCGAGTTCGAGGCGGTCGCCAACCTCACCCCCGACTTCACCCTGGCCGGCATGTACAGCTACATCGATGCCGAGTACAAGGAATACATCGTCAACAACGTGAACCTGGCCAGCCAGCGCGTGTTCCAGAACACGCCGCGCAACTCGGCCAACCTGCGCGCCAACTACGACATCGCCGCCCCGATCATGGGCCACAACGGCAAGATCTCGCTGATCGGCAGCGTTTCCTACAAGGGCGCCACCAACCAGTTCGAGACCGTGTCGATCCTGGACCAGGAATCGTACAAGCTGTATGACGCGAGCATCATCTGGACCCGTGCCGACGGCAAGATCCGCGCCGGCATCCACGGCAAGAACCTGAGCGACGAGCGCTACAAGACCGCCGGCTACCTGTTCCCGACCCTGGGCAACGAGGGTACGCTGACGGCCTTCTACGGCAACCCGCGCACGGTTTCGGCCACGCTCGAGTACCGCTTCTGATCCCTGGCGAGCGCTGAGAATCTCAGCCAGGAAGGCACAGCGCCGCCGCTCCGGCGGCGCGGGGGGCGTCTTCGTCCCTTCCCCTCCCGCTTCCCGACACCAAGAACAACAGGATCCGCAGCGTGTCCAACTTCACACCAATCAGCTTCGAGAGCACCGACGGACTGGCGCTGTACGCCCGCGACTATCCGGCCGCCGCGCCGGCGGAGAATGCGCAAGCCTGGCCGCCGGCGCGCCTCCCCGTCATTTGCCTGCATGGCCTGACCCGCAACTCGGCCGACTTCGACGAGCTGGCGCCCGAGATCGCCCGCATGGGCCGGCGCGTGATCGCGCCCGACGTGCGCGGACGCGGCCATTCCGCGCGCGACCCGAATCCGAACCACTACAACCCGATCGTCTACGCCGGCGACGTCGCCAAGCTGATGCACGACCTGGGCATCGCCCGCGCCGTCTTCATCGGCACCTCGATGGGCGGCCTGATCACGATGGCGCTGGCCGTGCGCAACCTCGACCTGATCGCCGGCGCGATACTGAACGACGTCGGCCCCGTGCTGTCGGCCAAAGGCCTGGCGCGCATCGCCGGCTATGCGGGCCGCTGCAATGCGCTCGCCAGCTGGGATGATGCGGCCGGCTACCTGAAGGACATCAACGCCTGCGCCTTCCCGAACAATTCCGACGCCGAATGGGGCAAGTGGGCGCAGCGCGCCTTTGCCCCCGACGAATCCGGCAAGCTGGCGCTGCGCTACGACCCCCGTATTGCGCTAGCATTGCAAACAGGCAAACTCCGCCCGACCTCGCTGGCGGGCCGCCTCGCATTCAAGCGCCTGGCGCACAAGCGCCCCGTGCTGCTGGTGCGCGGCGCCCTGTCGGACCTGGTCGAGCCCGACCAGGCGGCCTGGATGCGGCGTGCCGCGCCGACGCTGCAGTACACCGAAGTGCCGAACGTCGGCCATGCGCCGATGCTCACCGAACCGGAAGCCCTTGGCGCGATCCGCCAGTTCCTGTCGCGGCTTCCTTAAGAATAGAATCACAGGAGACAGCATGAACCATCGAATTACTTCTCTCATCAAACCCCTCAGCGCAGCCGTCCTGGCCGCCTTCGCCGTGAGCGCCGCGCCCTTCGCGCTGGCCGCCGGCCCGGACCTGAAGATCGCCCTCATCGCCGGCAAGACCGGCCCGCTCGAAACCTATGCCAAGGAAACCGAGACCGGCTTCATGATGGGCCTGGAATACCTCACCGGCGGCAAGATGGAGATCGGCGGGCGCAAGCTGAAGGTCATCGTCAAGGACGACCAGAGCAAACCCGACCTCGGCCGCACGCTGCTGGCCGAAGCCTACGGCGACGACAAGGTCGCCATCGCGGTGGGCACCACTTCGTCGGGCTCGGCGATCGCCATGCTGCCGGTGGCCAGGGAATACAAGAAGGTGCTGGTCATCGAGCCGGCCGTGGCCGACGCGATCACCGCCGAAAAGTGGAACAAGTACATCTTCCGCACCGCGCGCAGCTCGATGCAGGATGCGATGGCCGCCGCCACCACCCTGAAGGGCGGCAGCGTCGCCTTCCTGGCCCAGGACTATGCCTTCGGCCGCGACGCCATCAAGGCCGGCAAGGAAGCCCTGGGCGCGACCGGCAGCAAGGCGAAGGTCGTGCACGAGGAATACGCCCCGGCCACCTCGACCGACTTCACCGCCCCGACCCAGCGCCTGTTCAACGCCCTGAAGGACAAGCCGCAGCCGCGCGTGCTCGGCATCGTCTGGGCCGGCCCGAACCCGATGAACAAGATCGCCGACATGAAGCCGGAGCGCTTCGGCATCGCGCTGGCGCCGGGCGGGAACATCCTGCCGGTGATGAAGACCTGGAAGAGCTACGCCGGCACCGAAGGCACGATCTATTACTACTACGCCTTCCCGAAGAACAGGATGAACGACTGGCTGGTGGCCGAGCACACCAAGCGTTTCAAGGCGCCGCCCGACATGTTCACCGCCGGCGGTTTTGCCGCCGCCAGCGCCGTGTTCAATGCGCTCTCGAAAGTCCCGGACGGTAACAGCGAGAAGCTGGTCACCGCGATGGAGGGCATGTCCTTCGAGACCCCGAAAGGCAAGATGAGCTTCCGCAAGGAAGACCACCAGGCGATCCAGTCGATATACCACTTCCGCATCAAGAAGGACCAGAAGAACGAGTGGGACCTGCTGGAACTGGTGCGCGAGATCCCGGCCGCCGAGATGCCGCTGCCGGTAAAGAACAAGCGCTGACATGGCCGCCGCAGTCAACGTCCACACCGGCCGGCAGCCGTCGCTGTCCACGCGCGACCTGACGATCCGCTTCGGCGGACACGTCGCCGTGAACGCGGTGACGGCCGACTTCTACCCCGGCACGCTGACCGTGATCGTCGGCCCCAACGGGGCCGGCAAGACGACCTATTTCAACCTGGTCTCGGGCCAGCTGCCGGCCACCTCGGGCAGCGTGTTCCTGAACGGCGCCGACATCACACGTCATGGCGCCGCGCGCCGCACGCGCCTGGGCATCGGCCGCGCGTTCCAGCTGACGAACCTGTTCCCGAACCTGATGGTGATGGAGAACGTGCGCCTGGCCGTGCAGAGCCGCGCCGGCGCCGGGATGAACATGTTCTCGGTCTGGTTCAGC
This sequence comes from Massilia sp., assembly GCA_039649125.1. Lineage (GTDB taxonomy): Bacteria > Pseudomonadota > Gammaproteobacteria > Burkholderiales > Burkholderiaceae_D > Telluria. The sequence goes on from JBBWZO010000118.1 coordinate 13,013, forward strand.
CACAAGGAACTGATCGCCCGCGCCGAGCATTACATGGAAAAGGTCGCGCTCCTCGCCAAGCGGGAAGCCCGTGTAGGTTCGCTCTCGCACGGCGACCAGCGCAAGCTGGAAGTGGCGATCCTGCTGGCGCTCGAACCCGACATCCTGATGTTCGACGAGCCGACCGCCGGCATGAGCGTCGACGAGGTGCCGGTCGTGCTCGACCTGATCCACGCCGTCAAGCGCGAGGGGAATAAAACCGTGCTGCTGGTCGAGCACAAGATGGACGTGGTGCGCCAGCTGGCCGACCGCATCGTCGTGCTGCACAACGGCACCCTGGTGGCGGACGGCATCCCTGCCGAAGTGATGCAATCGAAGATCGTACAGGAAGCCTATCTTGGAACACCCGAAACCGAACATGCGTGACGCGACCATACCCGGGACGGCCGGCGCCCTGCTCACGCTGTCCGGCGTGCACACCCACATCGGCCAGTACCACATCCTGCACGGCGTCGACCTGGTCGTGCCGCGCGGCGGCCTGTCGGTGCTGCTGGGCCGTAACGGCGCCGGCAAGACGACCACGCTGCGCACCATCATGGGATTATGGCGCGCCAGCGCCGGCAGCATCGTCTTCGACGGCCGCGACATCACGAAGCTGGCCACGCCCGACATCGCGCGTCTGGGGATCGCCTATGTCCCGGAGAGCATGGCCGTGTTTTCCAGCCTGACCGTGCGCGAAAACCTGCACCTGGCCGCCACCAGCGGACCGATGGACCAGGCGCGCGTCGAGTGGATCTTCGGCTTCTTCCCGGCCCTGAAGAAATTCTGGAACTACCCGGCCGGGAACCTCTCCGGCGGCCAGAAGCAGATGGTGGCGATCGCCCGCGCGATCGTCGAGCCACGCAAGCTGCTGCTGGTGGACGAGCCGACCAAGGGCCTGGCCCCGGCCATCGTGCATAGCCTGATCGCGGCCTTCCGCGAACTGAAGGACACCGACACCACGATCGTGCTGGTCGAACAGAACTTCAATTTCGTGCGCTCGCTGGGCGATACCGTCAGCGTGATGGACGACGGCCGCGTGGCCCACGCCGGCAGCATGGCGGCGCTGGCCGAGGACGACGCGCTGCAGCAGCGCCTGCTCGGGCTGTCGCTCGACTCCCACCAATAGGAATCACCATGAGTGCAACCCTTCCCCCGATTGCCGCCGCGCCCAAGGATGCGGCACCCCAGGCTGCGCAGGCCGCGCTGCAGGCCGAATCTCCGCTGCCGGGCGCGCCGCGCGACCTGGCGCCCCTGCTGCTGGTGCCCGCGCTGGCCCTCTTGACGCTGCCCCTGGTCGGCGACTTCCCTACCTGGGTCACCCTGACCGTCGCCGGCCTGGCGATGGGCATGATGATCTTTATCATGGCCAGCGGCCTGACGCTGGTCTTCGGCCTGATGGACGTGCTGAACTTCGGCCACGGCGCCTTCGTCGCGGTCGGCGCCTACGCAGCCACCCTGGTGCTGCTGCCGATGCAGGGCTGGATGGAAGCCGATTCGCTGCTGCTCAACCTCGGCGTGCTCGGACTGGCGGTGACGATGGCGATGCTGGTCACGGCCCTGCTGGGCTGGGCCTTCGAGCGCGTCATCATCATGCCGGTGTATGGCCAGCACCTGAAGCAAATTCTGATCACGATGGGCGGCATGATCGTCGCCGAGCAGCTGATCAACGTGGTCTGGGGCGCGGAAACGATCCCGCTGCCGCTGCCTGCCTCGCTGCGCGGCGCGATCTTCGTGGGCGAGGCCGCCATCGAGAAATACCGCCTGGTGGCGGTCGTGGTCGGCCTGGTCGTGTTCGCGGCCATGTTCCTGACCCTGAACCGCACCAGGATCGGTCTCCTGATCCGCGCCGGCGTCGAGAACGGCGAGATGGTGGAAAGCCTCGGCTACCGTATCCGCCGCCTGTTCGTCGCCGTGTTCGCAGCCGGCTCCGCGCTGGCCGGCCTGGGCGGCGTGATGTGGGGCCTGTACAAGGAAACGCTGACGGCCGCCATGGGCGGCGAGATGATGGTGGCGATCTTCATCGTCATCGTCATCGGCGGGCTGGGGTCGGTGGGCGGCTGCTTCATCGGCGCCCTGCTGATGGCCCTGGTCGCCAACTACGCCGGCTTTCTCGCGCCGAAATTCGCACTGGTCTCGAACATCGTCCTGATGATCGCGATCCTGATGTGGCGCCCGGCCGGGCTGTATTCGACATCGCGGGGCTGAGCACATGATGAACAAGATCCTGTCCGGCGATCTGCCGCGCAGCCGCGCACTGGGCGCCCTGCTGTTACTGATCTTCCTGGGCCTGGCGTTTGCGCCCTTCCTGACTTCCGGCGAACGGGCGCTTGGCGCCGCGGCCACCATCTGCGTGTATATCGTGCTGGTCGCGTCGTACGACCTGCTGCTCGGCTACACCGGCATCGTCTCGTTTGCGCACACGATGTTCTACGGGATCGGCGCCTATGGCATCGGGCTGGGGCTGGCCTCGGTCGAGGAAGCGACCTGGAGCGTGATGTTCACGGGCCTGGTCCTGGCGCTGCTGCTGGCCCTGGTCCTGGCGCTGGTGATCGGCCTGTTCGCGCTGCGCGTGCGGGCCATTTTCTACGCGATGATCACGCTGGCCGTGGCCTCGTCGTTCGCCGTGCTGGCCTCGCAGCTGTCGGACTTCACCGGCGGCGAAGACGGCAAGACCTTCAGCGTCCCGGAAGTGCTCACGCCCGGCTTCACGCTGATGGAAAACGAGGTATTCGGCCGTTCGATCGACGGCAAGCTGCTGACTTATTATGTCGTGTTCGTCGGCTGCCTGCTGCTGTTCCTGTTCCTGCTGCGCCTGGTGAACTCGCCCTTCGGGCGCGTGCTGCAGGCGATCCGCGAGAACGAGTTCCGCGCCGAGGCACTCGGCTACCGCACGGTCGTCTACCGCGTCTGGGCCAACGTGGTCGCGGCGCTGGTGGCGGCACTGGCCGGCGCATTGATGGCGCTGTGGGTGCGCTATGTCGGTCCGGACAACACGCTCGGATTCAAGGTGATGACGGACATCCTGCTGATCGTCGTGATCGGCGGCATGGGCACCATGTACGGCGCCGTGATCGGCGCAACGCTGTTCATCCTTGCCCAGAACTACCTGATGGCGTTGATGGGCAAGGCGTCCGCCGCGCTCGAAGGCGTGCCGCTGCTGGCCGCCGCCCTGCACCCGGACCGCTGGATGCTGTGGCTGGGCGTGCTGTTCATCCTGTCGATCTATTTCTTCCCGATCGGCATCGTCGGCAAGCTGCGCCTGCGCAGCTACCTGGCCCGACGCTGACCCGATCCCGCGGGCGGCGCCTGCCGCCCGCGCACGTGTTCCGGCAGCCGTCCCGCGCTGCCGCCCTGGCTTCGCGCTCTCGTCTATCCGCAGGTCGTTCGTACCGTGACATTTGCACACCCGCGTTCGCAGGGTGGACACCTGTGTTCCCCCTTCGTACGTGGACATACTCGCGTCATTTCCGCGGAGCGCCAGCCGCCAGCCACGCACCGCCCCCGCCAGACACTCCCTCGCTTCACCGACCCCACCTCGACGCGGCTTCGAGCCACGCATTGAAGCGTAATCAAGTTAGACAATCCGCATACCGCCGAGTTGCCGTCCGCATTGAATGAATATCAATGTTCCTTATCTTTCAGCTCATATGATGAACTCAACCATGGCCTCGTGACAGCCAGCGCGAGTGGAACCCCATCCTTCTGGCTCCGCATGAAAGCACATCCATGAAAGCACTCGACTCCACCGTCACGGCCGGCGCCCTCCGCCATGTCGGCTTTGCCGACACCCTGACTACGCGGGCCTCGCTGCGGTCCGAGTAGTAACCTTAGTGCCTGAACCTTCGCCATACGCCATGCTGGCCCTCGGGCTGGGCGCGCTGAGCTTCACGCGCCGCACGTCGTCGACCTGAAGCCTTACCGGAGAACCCCACCATGTCATATAAAAAATTACTCACAGTTTTGCCCTGCGCCGCGATCTGGGTGGCCCTGCCGCCGAAGGCAGCGGCCCAGCAGGAGCAAGCCCAGCAGCAAGCCGGGCAACAGGGCATGATCGTCGCACGCGATCCACAGACGGGCCAACTGCGCGCCCCGACGCCGGCCGAGAGCCGGGCGCTGGCCGCCCAGCCGACATCCTCTGCCATGCGTGCGCCGTCCCAGCCGATGCTCGTCACCCATCCGGGCGGCGCCAAGCACGTACGCCTCGGCGAACGGGGACTGGTCTATTCAGTGGTGAAGCGCGGCGCCGACGGCAAGCTGAGCGAGCAGTGCCTCCACGGCGAGGCAGCGGCCGAACAGGCAGTCAACGGCGCCGCTTTGGCTTCCCCGTCGGCGTCCCCGTCCGCTTCCACTTCCGCCGCTGCGCACACTGAGGAACACGACCATGATTAAATCACCGCTGCGCGTTTTAGCCGCCCTCGCCCTTTCCTGCGCGGCCGTTGCCGGTACGCAAGCGGCGACCATCGTTATCATCAACCAGAATGCGCCGGGGGAAGGCTTCAACGACCCGACCCCGGTTACGCCGATCGGCGGCAATCCCGGCACCACGCTCGGGCAGCAGCGCCTGAACGCCTTCCAGCACGCCGCCGATATCTGGGGCGCAACGCTCACCAGCAACGTGCCGATCCGGATCGGCGCGTCCTTCATGCCGCTCGCGTGCACGGAAAACACCGCAGTGCTCGGTTCGGCCGGCGCCAACGAGGTCTGGTCCGACTTCCCCAACGCACCGCGGGCAAACACCTGGTATCCGTCGGCGCTGGCAAGCAAGCTGGCCGGCACCGACGTCGCCACGCCTGGCGAGCCGCACATCGTTGCGCGCTTCAATTCGCGCCTGGGCCTGTTCCCGGACTGCCTGCCCGGCCCCGGCTTCTACCTCGGCCTGGACAACAACGCCGGCGCTGGCACCGACCTCGTCACCGTGCTGCTGCACGAAATGGCGCACGGCCTGGGCTTCCAGACCTTCACCAGCAACCAAACCGGCGCCGAGTTCGCCGACATTCCTTCGGTCTGGGACCACTTCCTGGTCGATAACCGTACCGAACGGCTCTGGGTCAACATGACCGACGCCGAACGCGCCGCCTCGGCCATCAGCGGCAACGGCCTGTCCTGGAACGGCCCGGTCGTCACCGCCGCCGCGCCCCAGGTGCTCGCCCCTCGCTCGCGCCTGACGATCAGCGGCAGCGCCGCCGGCAGCGCTGCCGGCAACTACGAGGTCGGCGACGCCTCTTTCGGCCCGCCGCTCGGCGTCCCGGCCGTTGTCGGCCAGCTGATGCCGGTGGTCGAGCAACAGGACGGACTGGGCCTCGCCTGCGAACCTTTGAGCCCTGCGAACGCCCTGGCGGTGCGCGGCAACATTGCCCTGGTATCGCGCGGCGAATGTCCGTTCGTGAACAAGGCACGCAACGTCCAGTCTGCGGGGGCCATCGGCATGATCGTGGCAGATAACGCTCCCGGTGAGCCGACCGGCCTCAGCGGCAGCGACCCGGAGATCACGATCCCGTCGGTGCGGGTGACGCAGGAAGCCGGGGTCACGCTGCGCGCCGCCCTGCAGGGCAGGTCGCGCTTCCCTTCGGATGTGATAGCCAGCCTTGGCATCGACCCGACGCGCCTGGCCGGCACGGACTCCCGGCGCCGCATCCAGATGTACACGCCGACTGCGGTTGAGCCGGGCTCCTCGGTGTCGCACTACATCACCGACGCCAAGGCGAACCAGTTGATGGAACCGTCGATTAACGCCGACCTGTCGCACACGGTCACCCCGTCGCGCGACCTGACGTATTCGCTGCTGCAGGATATCGGCTGGTAGTGCACGGCTGGTAAGGTGCGGCTGGTAACGCGCGAGCGGTGGCGCGCATTCCCAGCACAAAAAAAGGCCCGGCCACCCAAGGGTGCCGGGCCTTCTTGCGAACGCAACAGATTACTGCTGTTGTGTTTCCTTGAACTTTGCAACGCCGTTCACGATCTCGGCCTTGGCTTCGTCCGGGCCAACCCAGCCTTCGATCTTGACCCACTTGCCTTTTTCGAGGTCCTTGTAGTGCTCGAAGAAGTGCTGGATCTGCTGCAGGCGCAGGTCCTGCAGGTCTTCCGGCTTCTGCCAGTGGCTGTAGATCGGCAGGATCTTGTCGACCGGCACCGCCAGGATCTTCGCATCGCCGCCGGCTTCGTCCGTCATCTTCAGCATACCGATTGCGCGGCAGCGCACGACCACGCCCGGGATCAGCGGGAACGGGGTAATGACCAGCACGTCGCATGGGTCGCCGTCGTCCGACAGGGTTTGCGGCACATAGCCGTAGTTGCACGGATAGTGCATCGCGGTGCCCATGAAGCGATCGACGAAGATCGCGCCGGTGTCCTTGTCGACTTCGTACTTGATCGGATCGGCGTTCATCGGGATTTCGATGATGACGTTGAAGTCGTTCGGCACGTCGCGGCCGGCTGGGACGTTATTCAAGCTCATGGGTTTGTCCTTGGTTGCTGAAGAATCAATAAAGGGGTGCATTATATCGAATAGGCATCCGATTGTGCGGCGCACGAGCTTGCCGTGCGGACCGATTCCACAGGTGAGGCAAGGCATGCCGGCGTGCAGGGTGGACGGCTCTGCCGCGGTGCATGAGCCGACGCGACTTGAATGCCGCTCCGCGTGACGGGGGCTTCTCGAATTGCCGATTTGTAAGAGCGGGTTCACCCCAGCCGGTCTTACAGCATGTTCGCCAGCGCGCTCTGCCGATAATGGCCCGCCGCCTGCTCTTCCTGTCCCAGTGCTTCGTGCAGCTGGGCCAGCTTCAGGTGCACGTCGCGCACCATCGCCGAGTCGAGCGCGTCCGACAGCGCCTGCTCCAGGTAACGCTGTGCCTTGCCCCAGAGCTTCTGGCGCAGGCACAGGGAACCGAGCGTGAGCGCCAGTTCCGGATCGTTCGGGCGCTCGCGCAGCCAGGTTTCGCAATGCTCGATCTGCGCCAGCAGGGTCGGCGAGCCCGCCGGTCCTGCCGCATCGCGGTAGGACCGGATCACCCGCTCGTCCCAGCCCGTCTTCAAGGCTTCTTCCGCAATCAAGCGCGCCTCGTCCTGCAGGCCGCTGGCGTTGAAGGCCGCCGCCGCGCGCGCCGCGATATACGGCTTGGTGCGGTCCTGAGCAGGCACGGTGGCCCAGACCCGGCGGATCGCTTCCGCGTCGCGCCCCTCGCCGGAGAGCAGCGCCTCGTAGGCCAGCTCGCGCAGGCGCGCCGAGAGGGCCGGGTGCAGCGCCTTGCGCTTGTCGAGAATGCGCACCAGGCGCAGCACTTCCGGCCAGTTGCGCGCCTGCTGGTGTGCCTTCATCGACCATTGCAGCGCATGGATGTGGCGCTGGCCGCTGGCGTTCAGTTCGGCCACCGCCTCCAGCGCCGCTTCCGGCTGGTGGTCGTCGACCAGCAGTTCAATCAGCGTCATCAGGCGCGCGGTCTTCAGGGACTGGTCGTGGGCGATGCCGGCCAGCCAGGCATCGCGCCGGG
>JBBWZO010000128.1:0-9975 GCA_039649125.1 Massilia sp.
TCGGCAGCTGGGTGATCGAGACCGCGCCGACCACCATGATAAACAGCGCGATCACCCAGGCAAAAATAGGGCGGTCAATAAAAAAACGTGCCATTGCAATAGTCCTGTTCTGGTCCGGCGGCGCTTAGCGGCTGGTCGAGGCGGTCGCCGGCGCGGCACCCACGGTGGAGCCCGACGGGGCCGAGGCAGGCAGCTGGCGCGGCGTCGCGGCAGCTGCCTGACCAGCATTTGCTGCCGCGCCAGCTGGCGCTGGAGCCGCGGCAGGTGCGGCCGCGGCGACCTGCGCCGTCGGCTGCCATGGCACTGCCTTGACCGGGGTACCCGGCGGCAGCATCTGCAGCTTCTGGAAGCCGTCGACCATCACGCGTTCGCCTTCCTTCAGGCCTTCGGTGACGACCCAGTCGGAACCCTGCTGCGACGCGATCTTGACGGTGCGCGGGGTTGGCTTGTTGTCCGGGCCGACGACCATCAGGGTGTCGCCCTGGGCGCCGCCGCGGGTGACGGCCTGCTGCGGCACGACGATGCCGTTCGGCAGCTGGGCCTGGGCCACGCGCACGCGCACGTACTGGCCCGGCAGCAGGGCGTTGTCCTGGTTCGGTACCGTCGCGCGCAGGGTGACCTGGCCGGTGCTCGGGTCGACCGTCACGTCCGAGAACAGCAGGCGGCCCTTGGTCGGCAGTTCGGTGCCGTCGTCGAGCATCACGGTGACCGGCAGGTCCTTCGCCAGGCCGCCGTTGCCGGCCTGCTTGCGCAGGCGTTGCACTTCGGAGGCCGACTGGGTTATGTTCAGGTACATCGTGTCGGTCTGCTGGATCAGCGCCAGTTCGGTGCCTTCGGCGGCCGACACCAGGGCACCTTCGGTGACCAGCGCACGGCCGATGCGGCCTGAGATCGGCGCATACACGTTGGCATAGCCGGAGTTGATCTGGGCGATGCGCACCTGGGCGCGCGAGGCCGCCACGGCCGCTTCCGCCTGCTTCTGGGCGGCAACGGCGTTGGTATACTCCTGCTTGCTGATGGCGTTGGCTTCGACCAGCGGCTTGTAGCGCTCGGCCTGGGCGCTTGCCTGGGTCAGGGTCGCCTGGGCGCGGCCGAGGTCGGCCTGGGCGGCGGCCAGCTGTGCCTGGTAAGGTGCGGGATCGATCTGGAACAGCGACTGACCTTCCTTCACGACGCTGCCCTCGGTGAACAGGCGCTTGAGCACCACGCCGTTGACGCGGGCGCGGACCTGGGCGGTACGCACCGGTTCGGCGCGCGCCGGCAGTTCGGTCTGCAGCGCGACCGTTTCGAATCTGGTGGTGATGACGCCGACTTCGGGCGCCGGCATCTGGCCGGCGGCGCCAGGACCGGCCGGGGCGGCAGCGTCCTTCTTGCCGCAGGCCGACAGCAGGGCCACGGCCATCAGGGTGCCGGCAGCGATCCGGCTCAGTGACAGCGACCGGGACAGGTGAGAGGAGTGGGCAGAGCGCATTACGTGTGCTTCCTTCGAGTTTTTTGGAAAAGATACAACCGCCCTCCAGAACCTCTCGGTCCGGGGCACGGTTGTATCACTGGCTTTTACGGATTTTTTTATATACTATCACGAGTGTATGTTTAACGTGCAGGACCAACCTACTTTGGAGAGAGACGATGGCCCGCAGGACAAAAGAAGAAGCGGCAGCCACGCGCGACAGCATCCTTGATGCTGCGGAGAAATTGTTTGTTGAGCAGGGTGTTTCACGAACGACCTTGCAGCATATCGCAAGCGAGGCCGGGGTGACGCGCGGTGCAATCTACTGGCATTTCGACGACAAGGGCGCCCTGTTCAATGCGATGATGGAGCGCGCGACGCTGCCGTTCGAGTGCGCGCTGAGCGTGCTCGGCGAGGCTGACGAGGCCAATGTGCTGGATGACCTGCGCGAATTCCTTGTCGAGATCTTCCGCGTGACGGAAACCAACCCGCAGGCGCGGCGCGTGTTCGAGATCGCCTCGCTGAAGGTCGAATTCGTCAGCGAGATGGATGCGGTCCGGGTCCGGCGCCGCCAGAGCCAGCAGGACTGGATGATGCAGGTACAGGCCCGCCTCAGGCTGGCCCAGTCCATTGGGCTGATCCGCGAGGACGTGCAGCTGCACACGTTCGCCATCGGCCTGTGGGCCATGATGGATGGCCTGATCCGCAACTGGATGTTCGAGCCGGGCTCCTTCGGGCTGGTCGAGACCGGCGACCAGCTGATCCGCACCATGCTCGAGGGGGTACGGGCCAAATAAAAAAAGGCGCGGCCGAAGCCGCGCCTTGTCTTCAACTTCTGCGCATGGATCAGCGCATCTCTTCGATCATCTTCTTCAGCTTGGCCGAATCCGCCACGAAGGCACGGATGCCCTCGGCCAGCTTCTCGGTGCCCATTGCGTCTTCGTTGAGCATGAAGCGGAAGGTCTTCTCGTCGATCGCGATCTTCTCGATGTGCGCATCCGCATCGGCCACCAGCTTGCGCTCGAGCGGCGCGTCGCTGTCGGCCAGCTTCTGCAGCAGGTCCGGCGAGATGGTCAGCAGGTCGCAGCCGGCCAGTTCCAGGATCTGCGAGGTGTTGCGGAAGCTCGCCCCCATGACTTCGGTCTGGTAGCCGAACTTGCGGTAGTACTGGTAGATGCGCTTGACCGACTGCACGCCCGGATCGTGCGCACCCTGGTAATCGGTACCGGTCGATTTCTTGTACCAGTCGTAAATTCGGCCGACGAAGGGCGAAATCAGCTTCACGCGCGCTTCTGCGCAAGCGACGGCCTGGCACAGCGAGAACAGCAGGGTCAGGTTGCAGTGGATGCCGTCCTTTTCCAGGATCTCGGCGGCGCGGATGCCTTCCCAGGTCGAGGCGATCTTGATCAGCACGCGCTCGCGCGACACGCCGGCCGCTTCGTACAGCGCGATCAGTTCGCGGCCCTTGGCGACCGTCGCTTCGGTGTCGAAAGACAGGGCGGCATCGATCTCGGTCGACACGCGGCCCGGCACATACTTCAGGATCTCGACGCCGAAGGCGATCAAGAGGCGGTCGACGATTTCTTCAGTGGTGCCGCCATTCGACTCGGCCACGGCCTTCTGCAGCAGCGGCAGGTATTCCGGCTTCTGCACGGCCTTCAGGATCAGCGACGGATTGGTGGTCGCATCCTGCGGCGCATAGGCCTTGATCGACTGGAAGTCGCCGGTATCGGCCACGACGGTGGTGTATTGCTTCAGCTGTTCGAGTTGGTTCATATAATTTGCCTAAATGTTAATAATTCAAAATATTCTTTGCATAGCCTGGGCGGCGGTACGGCGGGTGAAACGGTCGAAAACCAACGCCCCGCGGTACGTAGGGTGGACTCCCGAGTCCACGCGTGAACGATGAACATTGTTTGCTGCGTTCAGTTCCGCCAGAAGCCGAAATCAGCAGTCGGTCGCGTCGAGGAAGGCGGCGATCATCGCCTCGAGGCCCACGCGGTCCTCTTCCGTGAACCGCTCCAGCTTCGGACTGTCGATATCGAACACGCCGATCAACTTGCCATCCTTGATCACCGGCAGCACGATCTCCGAATTCGAGGCCGAATCGCAGGCGATATGTCCCGGGAACGCATGCACGTCCGGCACCACGATGGTCTTGCGCTCGACGGCGGTGGTGCCGCACACGCCCCGGCCGAAGGGAATGCGCACGCAGGCGGGCTTGCCCTGGAACGGGCCGACCAGCAGGTCCTGGCCTTCGCCTTTTTTCGACGGCACGGTGAAATAGAAACCGGCCCAGTTCAGGTCGGCGAGGGTGTCGTACACGAGCGCGGAGAACTGGGAGGCGTTGGCAGTCAGGTCGCGTTCGCCTTCGAGGACGCTGGCGACCTGGCGTACCAGCAGGTCATAGTCGGGGCGGGTGCTGCGTTCTGGATTGATGTGCATGGCGAGTGACGATCGGTGCAGTCGAAACCTGCCATTCTAGCCGATCTCGGGGGCTGCAAGGCTGCCCTGGACTACACCCGGCCGACGCGTCGTCCGCCTGCGTCATTTCGGATTGAGTTTCACTTGCTGCGAGGGCTGTGCCGATCCTACCGGAACAAGCTGGGAGCCGAATAGGATGCCGTATCCGCTCTTGTAATACTCCGTGATTTTCTTCATGGATGCGACTTGCTTCTCCGACAGCGTAATCCCGGTCGAGATTTCATAGCGGCGGCCGCTGTCATCGTTACATACCAGCTTGATGGAAGAGGTTCCCGGCTCCCAGAACCAATTTTGTTCGGCGGCTGAGAGTAGTTCCTCATGTAGTTCGGTCGATAAATAGCTCGCGCCCACTTGCGGTCCAGTCTGCTTAAACCCGGGAGAGCCCTGCAGGATTTTGGTCACGCGCTGGGAAAGGGATTGCACACCTTGGTCGTACTGAATAAAGCCGCTCACCCACGAGTAGCGTTCCAGGGCCTTCACTTGAACATATAGCAACGGCAGGCTCCAGGGGGCCATCATCGAGGGTGAGGACGTTCCCACTATCATTTGGCGCTTATTGCCGCTCGGGGAAGTCATACTCAACGAAAAATTACTCAGGGTGATAGGGCTGGTTCCCGGATTATTGATTGTCAAGGGCAGGTAAAGCTCGGGCAAGCCAAGGTAATGCCCAACGATGGCGTCGGCCGCACCGAAATTCAGGACATTGACCCACGGCTTTCTTTTCAGTTCGATCGTGGAAAACATTCGGCTTGCACTCTGGACGGTCGTCGTGGCGCGCTCGAAGCCCGGCAAGACGGCATGGATCGTGTAGCTCGGTTGCGCCCGCGAGGCAGGAATTGCAAGGACGAACTGACCGTCATCGCCGCTCATCCCGCGCGAGTGGGGACCGGCATCGATCACGACGCGGCCTAGCGGTACCCCCGTTCCGGCTTCGACGACATTGCCAAAGACCAAGGCCTCTGACGCGAGACGCTGGCTGTAGAAATACAGGAGATTGCCAAGAATGCCAAACGCAAGCACGACGATGAACCCGTAGTGCGTGATCAAACGGTTCAACGCATTGTTCTTGCCCGAGACAAGGAGCTTGAGAATACCGACGCCGGCGATGATGGCAAGCGATGCAAGGGCGAGCGGGGTCGTCGCATAGGCAAGGGTGGAATCCATGCTTGTTCCAGTTTCACTGAATGCGTGCGCGCTGAATGACGTAGGAACTGGCGCCTGTGGCGGCCAAGTCGACGAGGTCCAGGTACAGGCATGTACTGCTTGTCGGCCGTTGCGTGCCGGTGGAAGTGAAACCCGGTGTACACCACTGGTGGAGCGGAAGTTACCCGGAACGCAGGTGCTTGGCCGATGGTCGGTCGACCGAAATTAACGCTCCGGAGCGTGATGGGTTCCCTGGACCAACGCGAAATGCAGCGTCACGAATTCAAACCCGTCATGCAGGTCGAGGTGCGGCAGGCAGCGCACATGCACTTCCCGGAACTCCTACGCACTCGACATCGCTTCGCCGCGCCACACGTCTTCCGGAATGGCGCCGAAGCGGATGACGCGCACCTCCAGCGCGCGGATCATGCAGCGCAGGCGGCCCCGGAGGTCGTACACGTCGATGATGTCGCCGGCTTCGTAGCCGCCGTCGCCCAGTTCGCCATAGCCCTTGTAGTAATCCTCTACGGTATCGGCGGTAACCGTCTTGCGCCCGGCGATGACGTTCAGGACGAGGCTGTCGTCATCGGCGTGCGCTCCCCGGAAGGTCAGCTTTTTGCGCCTGTTCATGTCGCTTCCGAGCGAAGGGCGGCGTCCGCGATTGCCCGCTGCAGGTCGTCGAGCGACGCCGGCTTGGTGAGGTGAACATCGAACCCCGCCTCGGTTGCGCGCTCGATGTCGGATCGCTGGCCGTAGCCGGTGAGGGCGACCAGGCGCACCGCAGCGTCGCGGCGGCGGATCGCGGCGGCCAGGGCATAGCCGTCCATGTCCGGCAGGCCGATGTCGAGGATCGCCACGTCGGGCCGGAAGCGGTCGCCCGCTCCACCCTACATTTACCGCGATTCGTAGGGTGGACTCCGGAGTCCACGCGTTTCACCGCTTGATAAGCGGCGCCGTGTCCGCCAGCCGCTCTCGCGGATCACCCGATAAACGAATCAAACTGCATGTCGAACTCCTCCAGCGCCTTCTGGGCATTCTGCATCTTCTTGCGGAACTCCGGCCCGCGCTGCAGCGCCAGGCCCACGGCCAGCACGTCGATCACGACGAGGTAGGCCAGGCGCGCCGAGATCGGCGTGTAGGGGTCGATGTTGAAGACCAGGTCGATCGGAATCAGCACGCTGGCCATGTCGGCCAGCGGCGTGCCCGAGGGCGCCAGCACGATCACGTCGGCGCCGCCGCGGCGCGCCAGTTTTGCCGAGCGTACCATCGACGGGTTGTTGCCGCGCTGTGAGATAGCGACGACACAGTCGCCTTCGCGCAGCAGCGCCGCGGCGATCGAGTGGATGGCAGGATCGGTATAGGCCACGGTCGGCACGCCCGAGCGGAAGAACTTGTGCTGGGCGTCGGAGGCCACGAAGCCCGAGGTGCCCTGGCCGTAGAACTCGATCTTGTTCGCGCGCGACAGGATGTCCAATGCCTTCTGCACCGACTCGGCATTCAGGTTGTTGCGCAGGTCGAGCAGGGTGTTGATCGAGCGGCTGCAGATTTTATTGACGAGATCCGCCGCCAGGTCGTCCTGGGCCGGCTGCTCGTTGGCGGCGGGCAGGGCCAGCGCCAGCCCTTGCGCGAGCTTCAGCTTGAACTCGTGCCAGCCGTCATAGCCCAGGGTGCGGCAAAAACGCACGACGGTCGGCTCGGATACCTCGGCGCTCTTGGCCAGCGCCGTGATGTTCTGGCTGACCGTGGTGTTGGGGGACTTCAGCACGGCCAGCGCGACCTTGCGCTCGGACTTCGAGAACGAGTCGAGCTGGGTGCGGATCGAATCGAGCAGCATAGATGAGTTTGTGATGAGGTCAGTCTTCCGGCAAGGCTTCTTCGCGCCACTGCAGCCCGTCGCGGCCGATCAGCGCCGAGGAGGCGGCCGGACCCCAGGTGCCGGAGGCGTAGGGCACTGGCGCGGTGTCGTCCTGTTCCCAGTGGTCGAGGATCGGTTCCACCCATTCCCAGGCCGCTTCCAGCTCGTCGCCGCGCATGAACAGGGTCAGCTGGCCGCGCAGGACGTCCAGCAGCAGCCGCTCGTAGGCTTCCATGCGCGGCGCCTTGAACTGCTCGCGGAAGTCGAGTTCGAGTTCGGCCTGTTTCAGGCGCATGGAATCGCCCGGGGTTTTCGCCATCAGGTTCAGCGACAGGCCTTCGTCCGGCTGGAGGCGGATCACCAGGCTGTTCGGCTGGAAGCTCGACGTCGGCTGGTTGAAAATCGAGTGCGGGATCTGCTTGAAGCGCACCACGATCTCGGCCAGGCGGTCGGCCATGCGCTTGCCGGTGCGCAGATAAAACGGCACGCCGGCCCAGCGCCAGGTGTCGATCTCGGCCTTCATGGCCACGAAGGTCTCGGTCTTCGAGTGCTTCGGCGCGTCGGGTTCGTCGCGGTAGCTCGGCACGGGCTTGCCGTCCACGAAGCCGGCACGGTACTGGCCGCGCACGATGTTCTGCGTCAGCGTGGTCGGCGTAAAACGTTTCAGCGAGCGCAGCACCTGCAGCTTGGCGTCGCGCACGGCGTCCGGCGCGATCGAGGTCGGCGGCTCCATCGCCACGATGCACAGCAACTGCAGCAGGTGGTTCTGCAGCATGTCGCGCAGCGCGCCCGAGGTGTCGTAGTAGCCGAGGCGGTTGCCCACGCCGATCTTCTCGGCGATGGTGATCTGCACGTCCGAAATCCATTCGCGGCGCCACAGGGGCTCGAACAGCACGTTACCGAAGCGCAGTGCCAGCAGGTTCTGCACGGTTTCCTTGCCGAGGTAGTGGTCGATCCGGTAGATCTGCGATTCGGCGAACACTTTGCCGACGTCGGCATTGATCTGCCTGGCCGATTCGAGGTCGCGTCCGAGCGGCTTTTCCAGCACGACACGCGAATTCGGCGTGGCCAGGCCGGTGGCGGCCAGGTTGTCGCAGATTTGCGCGAACAGGTGCGGCGGCGTGGCGAGGTAGTACACGCGGGTGATCGCTTCTTCCTTGCGCAGCGCCTCGACCAGGGCGCCATAGGTCTTCACGTCGGTCGCGTCCAGGCCAACATAGGTGACGCGCTCGAGGAAACGCTGCCACTTGCCTTCGTCGACACTTTCCCGGTCCTTGATGTGCTGTTTCGAATGGGTGTCGACGAAATCCAGGAATTCTTCCTGCGAACTCTTGTCGCGGCCGACGCAGATGATGCGGGCGGTCGACGGCAGGTCGCCATATACATCGCGCGCGTACATCGCAGGCAGCAGCTTGCGCATTGCAAGGTCGCCGCTGCCGCCAAAGAGAACGAGGTCGAAATCGGAAAGAGCCATAGTGTGTTCGGTTTGCAGAAGGGAAGGAAAGCAGTTCATGTAAATTTACTACATGAATGTGAGCTTAGCAAGAAATTCTACTACGCAAGTCCGGATCGGGCGGGAGTCATGGTGCCACAGGCGCGGAGGAGGGCGCGCTCGGCTTGTCGGAGGGACGTAGGGTGTGCGGCTCCACCCGGGTGCGTGATTGCACGCGGCGTCAATGCCGCTCACGCGTTCAACGCACGGATGAAACCTCGCGACATGCGAGGGATAGTTGAACGCGTGGGCGGCGATCAAGTAGCGTGGCCGCCAGCCGCCGGGTATAGCCGCACACCCTACGTCCCTTGCGATGACGGCACGTTGTAATCAGCGCCGGTATTCGGGCTGCACCAGTCCCGCCACATCCATGCGCATGCACAGCACCTTGCCCGTCAGCGGATATTGCGCAAGCTCGGCGTTCGAGCGGCCGTGGCTGGCGCTGGTGACGTACAGGGTGCGCAGGTCGGCGCCGCCAAAGGCGACCGCCGTCGGGCAGCGCACCGGCAGGAGGATCTCGCGCAGCAGTTCGCCGGTGGGCGACAGTTTCAGCAGCCGGCCGCCCTCGAACATCGCAACCCAGTAATTGCCCTCGCTGTCGACCGCCGCGCCGTCCGGGCGGCCGCCGTAGTCCGCCGCGCTTTTGTCCGTGGAAAAGACGACCAGGTTGCGCCTGTTCGACGCCTGGCCGGCCGCCGCATCGAAGTCGTAGCGGTCGATGCGGTGGCTGGTGGTGTCGGCGTGGAACATGGTGCGCCCGTCCGGCGCCCAGGCCAGGCCGTTCGAGTTGGTCATGCCGCCCGACCAGGCACGGCGCAGCACGTCGCGCTCGAGCACGTACATCTCGGCGGCGGGCTTGTCGCGCGGCTCGTACATGGTGCCGACCCAGAAGCGCCCGAGCGGGTCGACGCGGCCGTCGTTGAAACGGGTGATCTTCGTATCGTAGGGGGCAGGGCAGATGTCGTCGATGTCGCCGCTGGTGGTGTTCAGACGCACGAAACCGGTGCGGGTGGCGACCACCAGGTTGTTGTCGCCGTCGGCGGCAATCGCCGAGGGTTCCGAGCCCATCTTCCAGGAGGAGAACTTGCCGCTGGCCGGGTGCACGCGGTTGACGGTCAAACCGTTGATGTCGACCCAGTACAGGGCCGACTCCACATCGTGCCAGAGCGGGCACTCGCCGACCTGCATCGGTTCGTCATGGAGGACGTCGATCTTCAGATTCTTCATGCTGCTGTCCACGCTGTTGTTCCGCTGTTGTTCATTACACGGCGGCCTTCGCGCGCGCGATCAGGCCATTGGTCGAGCTGTCGTGCTGTTCCGGCTGCGGGTCGCCGGCGAGTTCAGCCTCGATCTTCTTGGCCAGCACCTTGCCCAGCTCCACGCCCCATTGGTCAAAACTGTTCAGGTCCCAGATCACGCCCTGCACGAAGGTCTTGTGCTCGTACAGCGCGATCAGGGCGCCCAGCGTGGCCGGGGTCAGGTATTCCATCAGGATCGTGTTGCTCGGGCGGTTGCCGGGGAAGGTCTTGTGCGGCGCCAGGCGCTCGATCT
>JBBWZO010000146.1:0-24897 GCA_039649125.1 Massilia sp.
GTGAACAGGAAGCCCGCACTGTCCCGGTGCACGTAATACGCCACCGAGCCGGTCGTGTGGTCGACCGGATAGGTGCTGATGACCCGGCCTTCCAGCTCGATCGATGCGCCCGGTTTGAAAGGCGCCCAGCGCAGAATCGGATCGTCAGCACTTGGAATCGTCGAAAAGTCGGGCCACAGAACCCAGTTGAACAAATGCGTTTTCAGCGCGTCGATCACCTGTTCCGACGCATGTACCGTGACCGGCCCGTTTCGCCGGCCGAGCACGGTATCAACCAGCAATGCGAGTCCGGCCACATGATCGAGATGCGGATGGGTGATGAAAACGTGATCCAGCCGCGCGAGCTGTTGAAGATCGAGATGGGCCACTCCGGTGCCGGCATCGAGAAGGATGTCGTCATCCACGCGCAGACAGGTTGTAGCGCGCTGCTGGCCGCCTATGCCGCCGGCGCAACCCAGTACATGGAGTTTCATGTCGACGCCTCTCCCCCGGATGGACAGGCTGCGGGGTCCGCATGATCGCGCTTGCCCGGCATATTACTGCGGCGTTTGATCCAGGACGCCGAATTGAATCGCACCACCCCTGCCCCCCTCGCAATTGTTGGCTGATCTATGAAGCCGTAGGGCGGGTCACGACCCGCTCTACGGTTTGGCCGTCATTTCGCCGTCATTCACCCGCGATAGCGGTTGATCGCATCCCGCGTTTCAATCGCAACCCTGCGCGCCGCCTTCGCAAAGTCCTCGCCTGCCTCGGCCTTCGCATAAAGGATCGCACGCGACGAATTGATCATCATGCCGGTACCCTTTGGCGTTTTGCCGGCAGTCACCGTGGCTTCAACATCGCCGCCCTGCGCGCCCACACCCGGAACCAGCAGCGGCATATCGCCCACGATGTTGCGCACTTGCGCCAGCTCTGCCGGGAAGGTGGCGCCGACCACCAGCCCGCATTGTCCATTGGTATTCCATTTTTCCGCCACCATTTGAGCAACGTGCTGATAGAGCGGCTTGCCTTCCACCGTCATGAACTGCAGGTCGGAACCGCCCGGGTTCGATGTGCGGCACAGGACGATGGCGCCGCGGTCTTTCCATTCCAGATAAGGCGCGACCGAATCGAAGCCCATGTACGGGCTCACCGTCACCGCGTCGGCGCCATAGCGCTCGAATGCTTCGCGCGCGTACTGCTCGGCCGTGGCGCCGATATCGCCGCGCTTGGCGTCCAGCACGATCGGGATCTGCGGATACTTTTGTCGCAGGTACTGGCAGATATCTTCCAGCTGGTCTTCCGCGCGCAGCGCGGCGAAGTAGGCGATCTGCGGCTTGAAGGCGCAGGCGACGTCAGCGGTGGCGTCGATGATCGCTTTACAGAAGTCGGCAATGGTATCGGACCGTCCGTTCAGGTCGGCAGGAAACTTGTTGATATCCGGGTCGAGGCCTACGCAAAGCAGGGAATCGTGCGCCGTCCACGCGGCGGAAAGTTTTTCGATGAATGTCACTAGTGACCTTTTATACGGAATACGGCAGGAGGCTGCAAAAAACGCATTGTAACTTGTCGTGCTATCGTTTCGGCATGACATCGCTTTCTCGCAGAAACTGGATCCTGCTGATCGTTCTGACGCTTTCATGGGGCATTAACTGGCCGGTCATGAAAATCGGGGTCCGTGAGTTTCCACCGCTTGCCTTCCGCACCCTCTGCCTGCTCGGTGGTTTGCCGCTGGTCTGGCTGGCCAGCCGCATGCAGGGCGTCTCGCTCGCGATCCCCCGCGGCCATTTCATGGACGTCGTCAAGCTCACGATTCCCAACATGCTGGTCTGGAACGTTCTGATCATCTTCGGCGTGCAGATGCTCTCATCCGGCCGCGCAGCCATCCTCGGCTACACCATGCCGGTGTGGGCCATGCTGTGCGGATTATTACTGTTCGGCGAGCGGCCGACCCGGGCCGGCTGGGTCGGCATCGGCTGCGCATTCCTCGGCGCCTTATTGTTGCTGTCGAACGAGTTTGCTTCCATGGCGGGCAAGCCGCTCGGCAGTGTCCTGGCCCTGATGGGCGCCGCAGCCTGGGGGTACGGCACCGTCATCATGAAACGCACGCAGGTCGAGATGCCCACCATTGCGCTGACCTTCTGGATGATGGCGATCGCCGGCATGGTGATCGGCAGCGCATCGCTCCTGTTCGAAAGCAGTGCATGGCGTATGCCGAGCGGAAATGAATGGGGTGCGGTCGTTTATAACGCGGTGCTGGTCTTCGGGTTTTGCCAGACCGTCTGGTTCGGGCTGGCACGTACCCTGCCGCCGGTGGCTTCCAGCCTGTCGGTCATGATGATTCCGGTGGTCGGCATCTTCTCCGGCGCGTTCGTGCTGGGTGAGCGGCCCTATTGGCAGGACTACGCGGCGACAGCCCTGATTTTGCTCGCAATGAGCACAGTCCTGTTGAAACCGCGAACTATCGCCCATAAATGAAATCCATCTTGTGATTTCGACAAAATTTGGACGAGGAGCGACATGAAGACATGGCTAAGGTGGTTCGCGTTCGCAGGCTTGGTGTCGATGCTCAGCGCCTGCGGCTATAACGAATTCCAGTCAAAGGATGAGTCGGTCAAGGCGGCGTGGAGCGAGGTCGTCAACCAGTACCAGCGCCGCGCCGACCTGATTCCCAACCTCGTCAACACCGTCAAGGGTTATGCCTCCCATGAGAGGGAAACGCTGGAAGCCGTGACCAGGGCGCGTGCCGCAGCCACCAGTTTCCAGATAACGCCCGAGGTGCTGAACAATCCTGAAGCGTTCAAGAAATTCCAGCAGGTACAGGGCGAACTGTCGTCCGCGCTGTCGCGCCTGATGGCGGTATCTGAAAATTATCCGCAGCTGAAGGCCGACACCAGCTTCCGCGACCTGCAGTCGCAGCTGGAGGGCACGGAAAACCGCATTACTGTTGCGCGCCAGCGCTACATCCAGTCGGTGGCCGACTATAACGTTTTGGCCCGAAGCTTCCCGACCAATCTCACCGCGATGGTGTTCAACTACGAGGTCAAGCCGTCGTTCACGGTGGACAATGAAAAGGCGATTTCCAATGCGCCCAAGGTAGATTTCGGCAAGTAAGCGGGCCTCACAATGACGATTTTCAGGCTCTTGCTGACAGTGGCGCTTGCGCTGACCGTTATGCTTGCACATGGGCAGGGGCTGACCCCTGTTCCGGCGCTGCAGTCGCGGGTGACCGACATGGCCGGCATGCTGACCGAGAATCAGCGCAACAATCTGGAGAACGTCCTCAAGGAGTACGAGGAACGGACCGGCAGCCAGATCGCGATTCTATTGGTCAGAAAAACCGAACCCGAAGCAATCGAGCAATACAGCATCCGCGTCGCCGACAAATGGAAGCTCGGGCGAAAAGGCGTGGACGATGGCGTGATCCTGGTGGTGGCGAAGGACAATCCGCCGGCATTGCGTCGTCTTCGCATCGAAGCCGGACGCGGCGTGCAGGGCAGCCTCACCGACGCCCAATCCAAGCGCATCCTGCAAGACGTCATCGCGCCGCATTTCCGCCAGAATGATTTTTACGGCGGACTGGCCGCCGGCGTGTCGGCGATCACCAGTTTCCTGGACAAGGAAAAGCTGCCGGCGGCGGAACGTAACGACGTTGTAAATCAAGGCGGCGGCATTGCGTTCGATACGACGCTCATCCTGTTCCTCGTGGTGATGGCGCTGTTCGTCATGCTCTCGCGCCGCGGGTCCTCACGGCGCTATTACAGGCATGATCGCGACGCATGGGGGCGCAATGCCGGCGTGATCCTCGGCGGCGGCCTCGGTGGCGGGTTTGGCGGAGGGTTTGGCGGCGGCGGTTTTGGTGGTGGCAGGATGGGCGGCGGCGGATTTTCCGGCGGCGGTGGCGGTTTTGACGGCGGCGGCGCTTCGGGGGACTGGTGATGAATCGACTCTCTCGACTGGTTCGGCATCTGCGCACTACGTCCCGCGACGGCCGGCGTGCGTTTCCTCCCGCAACGCTAAAGGCCATCGAAACAGCGATTGCAGAAGGCGAATCGCGGCATCGGGCGGAGGTGCGGATGATCGTCGAGCCCGCCCTTCCCTTGCAGGCGGTGTGGAGCGGCGCATCATCACGCGCTCGCGCCCGCGACTTGTTCGCCCATTACCGCGTCTGGGATACGGAAGAAAACTGCGGTGTCCTGGTATATGTGAACCTGGCCGACCATAAAGTAGAAATCGTGGCCGACCGCGGCGTCGGCAAGGTGATCGGTGCACGTGAGTGGCAGGCGATCTGTCGCACCATGACGCGCGGATTTGCCGAGGGCCGCTATCATGACAGCACAATCGCCGCGTTGGGTGAATTGAATGCGCTGCTGCAGGCGCATTACCCGGATGACGGCTCTTCGCGGAACCAGCTCTCCGACAAGCCCGTGATGCTGTAACTGGATGTCATGCGCGAAGGTCACCTGTCCGCAGCGCGCAAGGTCTCAATCCTCTCGCCATCGCTCGGATGCGAACTGAAGTATTCGGAACGTTCAGCCTGTTGCCTCGGACCCATACGACTTCCCGCATTCCGCTCCTCAGCGCGCTCCTTCATCCTCTCAAACAAATCCGCCATCGGCGATAGCGGAATGCCGTTCGCCCGCATCATATCGATCGCATACTGGTCAGCTTCGCGCTCGAAGTGTCGCGAATAGTTCTGATGGAGCAGCAAAGTCGGCGCAGCCGCCAGCACGACCGATACATCGCCGATGAAGAGGTTGATCACCACCCCGACACCCAATGCCTGCATCAGGCTGCGCAAGGAATGCCGGCGATGAAGATGGCCCAGCTCATGCCCGAGGACCCCGAGTATTTCCTGGTCGCTTCGGGCGAGCCTGACCAGTTGGTCCGTCATGATGATCACGCCGTTGGGCAGTGCAAATGCATTCGGCCCAAGGCGGCTGTCGCGAAATTCGAGTCGATAAACACTGTTCTCGTCACCCGGTTGTTTCATTTCGGCGAACAGGCGCTGCAGTCGCGCCTGCTCGGCCAGGTTCAGCCGCGACGGCCGCATGTGGCCGTCATCCACGAGCCTCAACTGTTCTTCGCCGATCTTGCGCTCGATCGAGCTCGGCAAATGCTGGGCAAGCTTGTCGGCCGCCCAGGGCAAGCCTGACTGATATCCAAGCGTCAGCAGCGCCAGCAAGGCGGTCAGCGCGAGCAGTGCCAACGGCCAGCGTTGTTGCCAGCGAACGATCCACGGTGCGGCGTAGCCGTTTTGCGCCAGCAGCTCATGTAGCGATGGGTCGCTGACCTCGAGGACGCCACCGGTCGGCAGACGCATGAGGCATGGCGCATGCTCGAGCGGTTCCGATACTGTCAGGTCAGCCACTCTGACAGTACGACGATAACCGGAGCCATTCAACGAGACTATGCCGTTATGGATCAGCAGCCGGACCGGCCGCGGTCTGGTGGTGTGGCCGTCGTAGTAGATGGCATTGATCATAGGCCGATATCGATATCGAACATGTCGCCGGTCTCCTGCCCGAGCGCGGTGGTGCGGTCGATGTTATGGTCCGCCCAGAACTGTTCAAGGTTGTCGGCCGGGATCAGCGTGACGCTTTCAATGCGGTACTTCGCGAGGCGGATTGCACCGAATGGCTTGTAAAGACCGAGGGTCAGCGTCATCAGGATCAGGTTGGATGCGTGGATCCACAACAGCTTGCGCGTGCTGACCAGGCTTTCGAACGCATGATCGCCGAGCCCGGTATTGTTCCAGATGAGATTCTGGAAGTTGCTTTCCAGGTAGGGCCGGACAAACAAGTAAAAAGCATAAGCGCTGACCAGTCCATACAGCAGCGCAAACAACCAGCCGAATACGGTGGCCAGCAACAGTTCATACAATTTTGCAGTGGCGATGGCAAAGATGCCGGCGGGGATGGAGCCGAGAAAGAAGAAGCCGACCGCCTTGCCATAGATGCTGAAAAAGTCTGCGGCGCGTGCATGAAAGGAGAATGGCGCCTGGCCAAAATCCGCATGTTCATGCTGATAGCGCTTCAAAAAACAATGCGCCAGCGGCACGGTCGCCCCGATCGTCAGCAGCAGTAACGCCACCACCAGCAGGAAGATGCCCGGCCCCGCGCTCCTGAAAAACGAGGTGGCGAGGGTCCACAGCAGGAACCCGATGACCGCGAGCGAGATCGGGAACAGGATCAGCTTGCGATATGCCTGGCGGACCCTGCCGCGGAATTGAAAACGCAATCCGCGATAACTGGTGTTGGCCAGCCTGAAGCGGATGGACCGGGCGATGAACCAGGGTGTGATCGCAATCAGCGCGGCGGCGATCACCGCTGCCGCCAGCGGCGACAAGTCATAAGAGATTTTGTAGGCGACGACCAGGCCTAGCGCCAGCACACGCCCTTTCAATATCGCCCTCGGGTCGCCGTGATAATCAAAGGTAGCGCCGGCGACCCGGGTATTGCGGTGGAAGTATTGGAGCCGCCGCACCTTGGCCCAGGCGGAATAGACGCCGAGGGTCGCTATGATGAGCAGCAGGTTGACTATCCAGATACGGAAGTATTCCGATCCGGTGCCGGTGAATTCAAAGCGCTGCGGACCGATCGATTTCGGGCGGCTGGGCGAAGGAAAAGACGGAACGGACGGAACAGAAGTCGCCATGGAACCCGCTGGCGTTGGGACACCCACGTTGCGCGGCACAGCGTTCTTCGCACATCCATCCATAGTGGCTTGCGCCATCGGTTACACTCCACCTCGCAGTTTTCTGCGGTTTTCTGCAGTTTTCTCGCTCTTGCCCGCTGTTCACATGGACCGCCGCAGCCATTGTAACGAGAAAGTATCCGGGGAGAAACCGATTAGCTGCATTGCCAGGTGGGCGTTATCCGTTTTCATACACCCATTGCAACAGCAAGTCCTGGGCTTCCTGCGAGCGGGCCGCATTTTGGTGGTTGACGATGCATACCACCGCGTAGCGCTTGCCGGACGCCGCCAGCACATAACCGGCGATCGACCTTACATTGGCCAGCGTCCCGGTCTTGATATGTGCCCGTCCGGCGGTGCCCAGTCCGTTCAGACGCGTCCGCATCGTGCCGTCATGACCTGCCAGCGGCATAGACGCGATGAATTCCGGCATGGTGGCGGACTGGTAGGCCTTTACCAGCATGCGCCCCAGCGTCAGAGCCGAAATGCGCTCACTGCGCGACAGCCCGGAACCGTTTTCAATCGAGAGATCGGGCGCGTCGATGCCCTTGTTGGCGAGCCACATCTTGACGATGGCCGCGCCGCGTTCCGGGGTAGCGGGAAGCTGCAGGGTGCGATAGCCGATGGTCAACAGCAACTGGCGCGCCATGACGTTATTGCTGAACTTGTTGATATCGCGGACCACCTCCGCAAGCGAGGCTGATTCCCATTCGGCCACCAGGCGTGCCGTCTCGGGCACATAGCCACCTTTGACCTCGCCAGTGAATTTCCCGCCGAGGTCCGCCCAGATTTGCCGGAATACAGCCGAAAAATATTGCGTGTGCGTCAACTGGTATGGATGGACATTCCACATCCTTTCGCCGCACGACGCCGGGAATCGGCCGCCGAACCTCACCCCGGCCGCGTCAATGACGGGGTTAAGCCTGGCACGCCAGTCGCCGCATTCGCCATGCGACAGCTTCGGAGGAAAAACCCGATAACCATCGACCGGCGGGTCGACCGTCAGGCGCACTGCGCGACCGGTCTCATCCGGCGCGAACCGGAAGCTCAGCGACTTGTAGTTCAGCAGCAGCGCATCCGGTCCGACGTTGTACGGCTTGAGGGGATCGGCATCGAACAATGCGGAGTCGTATGCCATGTCTTCGAAAACGCTGCGGTCGAGGACGACATCGCCGCGGATGACCCGAATCCCGCTCGCGCGGATGCGGCGCAGGAACAGCCAGAAGTTCTCCAGAACCAGCTTGGGATCGCCGCTGCCCTTGATGATCAGGTCGCCATGCAGTACGTCGCCGGTTTGCGTGCCGGCGGCGTATGCCTGGGTCTTCCACGTAAACGCCGGCCCCAATATTTCGAGTCCCGCATTGCTGGTCACCAATTTCATTACCGAAGCGGGGCTGAGCGGTATGTCCGGATTCGAAGCCGCGATGGCCGGTCCGCCGCTCACGTCCTGCACCCATGCACCCACTGCATAGCCGGGAATTTCGGCCCGCGTTAACGCCGCGGCAACAGTCGGGGGCAGTTCCTGCGCCCATAGCGTGCATGCCGATATGAACAGAGCGCAAGCGATCAGTACTTTCTTGGGTATTCGCATAGGATGGGGAATAATACGTTAGGTGCAATTGATTATCCCATGGCAAAGGGGCATCCCATGACCAATCCAATCAACACCCCGGTCGCCGCACCGGATGATGTGCTGGCGCTGGACAATCAATTCTGCTTCGCGCTCTACTCGGCTTCGCTGGCGATGACAAAAACCTACAAGCCGTACCTCGACAAGCTGGGGCTGACGTACCCGCAATATCTGGTCATGCTGGTTTTATGGCAACAGGACGACATCCTGGTGAAGGCCATAGGCGAACGCTTGTTTCTTGATTCGGGCACCCTTACGCCGCTGCTGAAAAGACTGGAAGCTTCGTCACTGATCACGCGTACCCGGGATGAAGCGGACGAACGACAGGTTCGCATCAACCTCACCAGGGAAGGACGAGCCCTGAAGAAAAAGGCACAAAGCATTCCACACCAGGTGCTTTGCAGCGCCGGCCAGCCCACCAGCGTTTTACATGACCTGCGCGACCAGCTGACAGCCATTCGCAACGATCTGACCCGCACACAGATTCATTGAAGCACAATCGTTCGAAGGGAAACTGAAAACCCTGGGGAAGTTGCTTTCTGAATCGTTCCGGCAATCCGACAATCACGGGCGAGGACCGGAACGAAACTCTTAGCCGCGACAACGCACTAGAATGGCAACTTTGCTTATTCAATAGAGGACACCATGGCTGTGCTTCACCCGTTTCACCTTGCCTTTCCCGTTCACGACCTCGATGCCGCCCGTCACTTCTACGGCGAGGTGCTCGGCTGCGCAGAGGGACGCAGCTCGAATGAATGGATCGACTTCGATTTCTACGGGCATCAGATCGTAACGCATCTGGTCGGCCACCGCGTCGAGCCGTCGGGCTACGGCCACGTCGATGGAAAACGCGTGCCGATTCCCCACTTCGGCGTGGTGTTATCGATGCCGGACTGGCAAGCCCTCGCCGCCCGGCTCGAGGGCGCCGGCGTGGAATTCGTCATGAAGCCGCAGATCCGATTCCCGGGACTGGCGGGAGAACAGGCCACCATGTTCTTCCATGATCCCAGCGGCAATGCGCTCGAAGTCAAGGCATTCGCCGATATCGCGCAGTTGTTCGCGAAGTGATGAGCGACCGAATGAATATCCTGTATCACATGGCCGGCGATGATTCGGCGCCATGGCTTTCCGAACTGGGCGCTCGTCTGCCACAGGCGCGCATACGCATCTTTGAACCAGGAGATCACGAGCCCGCCGACTATGCGCTGGTATGGAAGCCGCCGGTCGAGCTGTTGCAAGACCGGCCGGGCCTGAAAGCGGTGTTCAACCTCGGCGCCGGCGTCGATGCAATACTCGCTCTGCTGAACCAGCATCCCGGCTTGCTCGCCCCGCATGTGCCGCTCATCAGGATCGAGGACGCAGGCATGGGCGCGCAAATGGTCGAATACGTACATCACGCCGTCATCCGTCACTTCCGTCGCATGAACGACTATGCGCGCCTGCAGCAGTCCGCCACATGGCAACCGTTGCCTGCCAGGATACAGGCGGACCACCACATTGGCGTCATGGGCCTTGGCGCATTAGGCGCACAGGTGGCGGCGAGCCTTGCGGCAGCGGGATTTCCGGTACGGGGCTGGAGCCGCAATCCGAAGCGTGTGGAAGGCGTGCAGTGCTACCACGGCGAGCAAGGGCTCGATCAATTCCCGGACGGACTGCAGGTCCTTGTCAACCTGTTGCCGCTGACTGCAGATACGGCGGACATACTTGACCGCCGCCTGTTCGCGATGATGGCCCGCGGTTCACAGTTGATCAACGTCGCGCGCGGTGCGCATCTGGTGGAGGATGATTTGCTCGCGGCGCTCGCCGACGGACAACTGGCGACCGCCACGCTTGATGTCTTCCGTGAAGAACCATTGCCACCGGCACACCCATTCTGGCGCGAACCGCGCATCGAGATGACGCCGCACATTTCCGCCATGACGCAACGCACGGAGAGCATTCAGCAAATTACCGCTAAAATCAATGCGCTCGAACGCGGAGCGCCGGTCGCAGGAATTGTTGACAGAACGCGCGGCTACTAAACGCCTGAATACACCCGAACACACCCGAACACACTCAAACACGCCCAAGCAACCGCGCCGAGGAGCCGTCGATGGCAAAGCTGGTCTTCACGCAGCAACTGAGACGCTTTACCGAGGTGCCGGAAATCGACACGCATGCCACGCGCCTGCGCGATGCGCTCGAAGTCGCGTTCACGGCCAATCCCCGCTTGCGTGGTTACATACTTGACGACCAGGGCCATCTGCGCCCCCATGTCGTCGTCTTCATTGACGGCGGGCGCATCCGCGACCGCGTGGGTCTCAACGATCGTCTTCAAGCCAACAGCAGTGTCCATGTGCTGCAAGCTCTTTCAGGAGGCTGACCATGAATGTGAACACGAACACGCCGGCTCTGATCGCCACCCGCAAGGGATTATTTGAACTCGCTCGCAGCGGAAACGGCTGGGCTGTAGAGCCCATCGGATTCCTCGGCGAACCGGTGTCCATGGCGCTGCATGACAGGCGCGACGGCACCTGCTATGCCGCCCTTAATCTCGGCCATTTCGGCGTCAAGCTGCACCGCCGCTCCAAGGATTCCAGGCTCTGGACGGAAATTGCCGCACCCGCCTATCCATCTCAGCCGGAGGAGCGCAAAGATGACGTGCCCTGGAAGCTCGCACTGATCTGGTCGCTGGCGACCGGCGGCGTGAATGAACCGGGAGTGCTGTGGGCCGGCACCCTGCCCGGCGGCCTGTTTCGTTCGCAGGACTGTGGCGATTCATGGCAACTGGTCCGCCCGCTCTGGGATGTGCCCGAGCGTGCCAGGTGGTTTGGCGGCGGCTATGACGTGCCAGGCATCCACTCGATCTGTGTCAACCCGCGCGATGGCCGGCACATGCTGGTCGGCGTCTCCTGCGGCGGCGCGTGGGTCACGCGAGACGGCGGCGAAAGCTGGTCAGTCAGCTCCTCGGGCATGCGCGCCGCGTATATGCCGCCCGAGCAAGCGGGAGATGAAGCGACCCAGGATCCGCACCTGATCGCACAGTGCGCAGCGGCCCCCGATACCCTCTGGTGCCAGCATCACAATGGCATCTGGCGTTCGGAAGACGCCGGCGCGCATTGGCAGCAGGTCGCACAGCCGGAGACCGCGGGAGCGCCGGTATCCGACTTCGGCTTCACGGTCGCCGCCCACCCGCGTGATCCGAATACCGCCTGGTTCGTGCCGGCCGTCGCCGACCAGAGACGCATTCCGGTCAATGCGGCGCTTTCGGTCAGCAGGACACGGGATGGCGGCAAGTCGTTCGAGGATTTGCGTAACGGATTACCGCAGCGGCATTGCTACGACCTCGTCTATCGCCATGGTCTGGCGGTGGCCGATGACGGCCAAACCTTGTTGATGGGATCCACCACCGGCGGCCTATGGCTCTCGGAAAACGGCGGCGACGCATGGCAGGAAATATCGACCACGCTGCCACCCATTTATGCGGTGCGTTTTTACTAATTGTCAGCAGGCGAGGCGTTCTTCGCCCCGCCCCGACCCCCTCGACCCCCTCGCCCCTGCCTTTTCGACAGTGCCCAGCGCCATTCAAGTGGCAAAGCGCAAATAATAAAAATGCAGCGTGCCTTCTTGAAAAAGCAACTCGTCGCCCATATACTTAGCACTCGTTAGGGGAGAGTGCTAACAATTAACAACTCCACCTGGCTAACCATGTTTTCCAGTGCGGTTCTGCTGCACGGTAAAGCGCTTGCAGCAGAATTGCCGCAAAAACTATAACTTACTGATATTTAAGGAGTTTGTATGAAACTTCGTCCTTTGCATGATCGTATCATCGTGAAGCGCCTGGACCAGGAAACCAAAACCGCCTCCGGTATCGTCCTTCCTGAAGCAGCGGCAGAAAAGCCGGATCAGGGCAAAGTACTCGCGGTCGGCAACGGCAAGATCCTCGAAGACGGCAAAGTGCGCGCGCTGGACGTCAAAGTCGGTGACATCGTCCTGTTCGGCAAATACTCCGGTCAAACCGTCAAGGTCAGTGGCGAAGAAGTGCTGGTGATGCGCGAAGAAGACATCATGGCAATCGTCGAGCAGTAATACGAATATCCATCGAATCCCAAGTTAAGGAGCAACAACATGGCAGCTAAAGAAGTCATATTTGGCGATTCCGCCCGTGCCAAGATGGTCGAAGGCGTGAACATTCTCGCCAACGCCGTTAAAGTCACACTCGGCCCGAAAGGCCGCAACGTCGTTCTCGAGCGCTCCTTCGGCGCCCCGACCGTCACCAAGGACGGTGTCTCGGTCGCGAAAGAGATCGAACTCAAAGACAAGCTCATGAACATGGGCGCGCAAATGGTCAAGGAAGTCGCTTCCAAGACCTCCGACAACGCCGGTGACGGTACCACTACCGCAACCGTGCTGGCACAAGCGATCGTCCGCGAAGGCATGAAATTCGTCGCCGCCGGCATGAACCCGATGGATCTGAAGCGCGGCATCGACAAGGCTGTTACCGCCACCGTCGACGAGCTGAAGAAAATCGCCAAGCCCTGCACGACTTCCAAGGAAATCGCCCAGGTCGGCGCCATTTCCGCCAACTCCGACTATTCGATCGGCGAGCGCATCGCTGAAGCAATGGAAAAAGTGGGCAAGGAAGGCGTGATCACTGTTGAAGACGGCAAATCCCTGCAGGACGAGCTGGAAATCGTCGAAGGCATGCAATTCGACCGCGGCTACCTGTCCCCGTACTTCATCAACAATCCAGAAAAGCAAGTCGCAATCCTGGAAAATCCGTTCGTCCTGCTGTACGACAAGAAGATCTCGAACATCCGCGACCTGCTGCCGATCCTCGAGCAAGTGGCCAAGGCCGGCCGTCCGCTGGTGATCGTCGCCGAAGACATCGAAGGCGAAGCACTGGCAACCCTGGTCGTGAACAACATCCGCGGCATCCTGAAGACCGTCGCCGTCAAGGCGCCAGGCTTCGGCGACCGTCGCAAGGCCATGCTGGAAGACATCGCTGTCCTGACCGGCGGCCAGGTGATCGCCGAAGAAGTCGGCCTGACCCTGGAAAAGGTCACGCTGGCTGAACTGGGCCAGGCCAAGCGTATCGAAGTCGGCAAGGAAAACACCATCATCATCGACGGTGCAGGTTCGGCTGAAAACATCGAAGCGCGCGTCAAGCAGGTGCGTATCCAGATCGAAGAAGCGACCTCGGACTACGACCGCGAAAAGCTGCAGGAGCGCGTGGCCAAGCTGGCCGGCGGCGTTGCCGTGATCAAGGTGGGCGCTGCCACCGAAGTCGAAATGAAGGAAAAGAAAGCACGCGTGGAAGACGCGCTGCACGCGACCCGCGCCGCTGTTGAAGAAGGCATCGTACCAGGCGGCGGCGTCGCCCTGCTGCGTGCCCGCGCTTCGAGCAACTTCCAGGGCGACAACCCTGACCAGGAAGCCGGCATCAAGATCGTCCTGCGCGCAATGGAAGAGCCGCTGCGCATGATCGTCCAGAACGCTGGCGAAGAAGCATCGGTCGTCGTCTCGGGCGTGCTGGCCGGCCAGGGCAACTACGGCTACAACGCCGCCAACGGCACCTACGGCGACATGGTCGAAATGGG
The DNA here is from genome assembly GCA_039649125.1 of Massilia sp. GTDB lineage: Bacteria > Pseudomonadota > Gammaproteobacteria > Burkholderiales > Burkholderiaceae_D > Telluria. The sequence continues at coordinate 13,885 of JBBWZO010000146.1, forward strand.
CGTGCTGGACCCGGCCAAGGTCACCCGCTCGGCCCTGCAAAACGCAGCGTCGATCGCCGGCCTGATGCTGACCACCGACTGCATGGTCTCCGAGATCGTCGAAGACAAGCCAGCCGGCGGCATGGGCGGCATGGGCGGCATGGGTGGCATGGGCGGTATGGACGGCATGATGTAATAGAAGAAGTAAGCAGCAGTCCGGGCCCTCCGGTACCGGACTGCTGCCTTTACAATAAGCCTGCAAGGTTCGCGCCTTGCAGGCTTTTTACTTTTGGAGGATACGATGCCTACTGTCAATGCAGAAGACCTCGAAGACGCCGTACTGATGGTGTCGGAAGCGGGAGTCGAGGCCAGGGCCTGGGTGTCGCTCGACACGGGAGAGGTGCACGTGCGCTCCGGGCTGGTGGATGAGGCGCTGGCGCCCGTGCCCCAGGATATCGATTCGTCGGAGCGCTACGTGCCGGTTCCTTCCATGAGCAGGCTCGGCCTCGGACTCCAGCTGGTGTTCGATTTCGCCGATGCGGCCCTGCCCGACGCCGCCAAGCGCGTGCGCCAGATGTTCACGCATGCGGGCGCTTACCGCGAGTTCAGCTGGCTGGTCGAGGAACGTGGACTGACGGACCGCTGGCATGCGTTCCGCGAAGCGCAGACGCGCGCCGTACTGGCTGACTGGTGCGAGGCGCATGGCCTGCAGCTGGCAGGCTGAGGCCGTCCCTGCCGTATTGCCTCCAACTGTGCGCAGCCATCGCGTGCAGGCGGCTCATACTGCCAGCTCCGACTACCTGCACAGGATTAGCCATGCCAACAGTGAATCTGGATGAACTCGAACAGGCGGCCATGATCGTCGAGGATGGCGGCGGCGCGGTCACGGCCATGGTGTCGCGCGACACGGGCATGATCCATCGCCTGAACGACGAGTATATGGATGAGGAGGCGCCGATGCCCTCGTCTTCCGACGCCGACGCACGCTATGTGCCGGTACCGGCCGCGGGTACGCTTGGTATCGGCGACGAGCTCGTGCTGCGCTTTGCCTCCGCCCACCTGCCCGAGGACCAGGCCCTGGTGCGCGACATGTTCCGCGACAGGGACATCGAGGGTTATGCCCGCCTGCTGGAAGAGCGCGGCGCGGGCGATGCCTGGGAACGCTTTCGCGCGGAAGCGACCCGGACCGCGTTGCGCCGCTGGTGCGAAGAAAACGGGCTGCAGGCGGCGGAGTGAATGCCGGTGGTGCCAGTCATGTCGGCCCTTTGACTGAGCGCGACAGGATGGCTGTGCGACGGATGCACAACGCGTGGAGTCGGGACTCCACCCCACGCGCGCCTGCCCGGTCACCTTACTTTGCCGCCGCGCGATAGCGCGACAACTCCTCCTTCAGGTAGGCCGCGCTGGCGACCGGCTTGCCCTCCCCGCATTGGACGAGGTAGTCCCTGCCGCTCATGCTGCTCTGCGTCGCCGCGCGCTCGATGAAGGACTCGGCATCCGTCACCAGATTGCGCTTGAGAAGATAATCGTATTTCTTGCGCAAATGGCTGCGCGCCTCGTCGCCCTTGTGCCAGCTGCCGTTGCGCTTGAACTGGCAGCCCGGGCTGGCGACGTAGTCGAGCAGGTGGGCGATTTCGGCCTGGGCGCGGGCATCCGGCGCCGCCAGCACCGCGCCGTGCAGGGCTGCCGCGCATGCGGCGGCCGCGGCATATCGAATCATGTGCTTCACGATGTCTTCCTGTTCCTGGATGCCGGCGGCTGCGAAGGTGCGTGGACGTGCGCCGGCGTGCGCCGGCGTGCGCCGAGTCTAGCATTCCTGCCTCGCCCGGCGAGCCCGCCTGGGCGGCCCTTCAGGCCAGGCGCGGGCGCGCGGGCGTCGCCGTCAGCACCTGGCCGCCGCTGCGGCGCGGCGCCTGGCCGGCATCGTCGGCCAGCTTGAACACGCTGACCGCCTCCAGCAGCTGCCCGGCCTGCTCGTGCATGGCGTTCGAGGCGGCCGCGGCCTGCTCGACCAGCGCGGCGTTCTGCTGCGTCACCTGGTCCATCTGGCTGATCGCGCCGTTGATCTGGCCGATGCCGGCGGTCTGCTCCTCGGTCGCGGCCGTGATCTCGCCGATGATGTCCGTGACGCGCTTGACGCTGCCGACGATCTCGTTCATGGTCGCGCCGGCCTGGTCGACCAGCCTGGCGCCGTCGTCCACCTTGGCCACGGAATCGTTGATCAGGACCTTGATTTCCTTGGCCGCCGCGGCCGAGCGGTGCGCCAGGTTGCGCACCTCGGTCGCGACCACCGCGAAGCCGCGGCGCTGCTCGCCCGCACGCGCCGCCTCGACCGCCGCGTTGAGCGCGAGGATGTTGGTCTGGAAGGCGATGCTGTCGATCACGCCGATGATGTCGGCGATCTTCTTCGACGAGTCATTGATCGAGGCCATGGTCTCGACCACCTGCGACACCACCGCGCCACCGCGGCCCGCCACTTCGCTGGCCGAGGTTGCAAGCACGCTCGCCTGGCGCGCGTTGCCGGCATTCTGGGCCACGGTCGAGGTCAACTCTTCCATCGAGCTTGCCGTCTCTTCCAGCGAACCGGCCTGCTGCTCGGTGCGCGCGGAGAGGTCGAGATTGCCCGCCGCGATCTCGGACGAGGCGGTGGCGATCGCGTGCGAGCCGTTGCGGATCTCCGAGACCAGTCCGAGCAGCTGGTCGTTCATGTCGGCCAGCGCGTCCTGCAGGACGCCGATTTCATCCTTCGCGCTGGCCTGGCGCTGCGAACTCAGGTCGCCCGCCGCCACGCGCCGCGCCAGGGCCACGGCGGCCTGGACCGGACGGGTGATCGAGCGGGTCAGCCACCAGGCGCAGACGGCGCCGAAGGCCACGCTCAGGACGCCGAGCAGGATCATCGTGCGGCCGCTGTCGTTCTTGGTCTGCTGGATCTGGCCGCGCAGGTCATCGACCTGCTTGCGCTGCAGCGCCACCAGGTGCTGGATGTTGGCCTGGTAGGCTTCTGCCGCCGGGATATACACCTTGTCGTGCGTTTGCATCGATTCCTCGATCCGCCCTTCGCTCTTGAGCCGGATGGCTTCGATGCGGCCGCCCACATAGGGGCCGCGCAGCGACATCATCTTTTCGAATGCCGCCTTTTCTTCAGGGCTGGTCAGCAGCGGCTCGACCTCCTTCATGTAGATCGCCGCCTTCCGGTTCGTTTCTTCGGTGTTCTTCGCAAAGAACTCGTTGAGCGAGGTATCGCTGCTCTTGATGATGGCCGACGTGCGGATCACGGCAACCGCGATATTGCCGCTCCATTCGCTGATCAGGCGCTCCTTCTTGATCGGCAGCTCGAGCATCTGTTCGGCGGCGTCGGCCACCACGTTCAGTTTCAGGATGCTGGTCAGGGTGATGACGATGGACAGGGCCAGGACCACGGCAAAGCCGAGCGCCAGGCGTTGGCCGATCTTCATGTTCGATAACAAATTCATTAATGCACGCGAGGTTTCGTTGAATGGAAGGGGTGACACGGCCATACCGCCCTGAGGTTGAGTGATAACCGATATAATCACCATGAATTACAGCATTTAATCTCATCCATTCTACGCATAAAAACATTTGTTGGCTTACGGCAACAAGTGATGACGCTCGATCAATGCTGGCCGGTCTGTAGGGTGGCGGCCCCGCGCTGTCGCAGGGCCTTCAATTGCCGCTGGCCACTGCTTCGTTTAGTATGGCGGCACGTTTCCACGAGGCCCACCATGAGCAAACGCGGCGCACCGACCACCCTCCTCCTGATCACCGTTTCCGCCGCGCTGGCGGCAGTCCTGAGCGCCTGCAAGGACGAGCCGAAACCGGTGCCGCCGCCGAAACCGGTCGCCCAAGCGCAAAAGACCGAACCGGTCGTCACCAGGGAACAGGCCATGGCCACCCTGCTGGCGCTGCCGGAAGTGAAAGCCTGGTCCGCGGAGATCGACAAGCGCTCGCGCGGCAAGGCACACGGCGCCATCATCGAAGACGCCCTGGCCCCGCGCCTGATCAACGGCAGGCAATACTGGCAGATGAGTTTCGTGGAAAACCGCCAGGAAAAGGTGCAGCGGCGCGAGAGCTTCCTGGTGGCGAAGACGGGCGACCAGGTCCTCGTCGAGGACCTGCAGAACGACACCGTGCTGTCGCTGGACGAATGGCGGCGCGGTATCCGCCGGGTGCAGTTGAAGTCGGCGGATTGAATCGAGGTGCAGCGTGTCGCGGCACGCTTGCCGGCCTCAACGTAACCCGGAATGTAGGGTGGACTCCCGAGTCCACGCGCTCGAAACGCATGCACACAGTCGGCATGGAGCAACGTCACCGCCCGGAAGGTCATCGTGGGACGGATATTCCTGGGCACGGTGATGCCTCGAATATTCACAGGTACCAAAACGCGTGGACTCGAGAGTCCACCCTACGAACCGGGCTGTTCAGGCGCAATCGGGCCACCACGCAGGTGGCCCAGGACATCATTCCGCGGTACCGAACCAGGCGCCATAGGCCGGCAGCGTGACCTTGCCGCCGGCCGCTTCGCCCGGCAGGCCGTGCCCGTCCAGGTTCTGCGCTGCCGCCGTTTCCGGCCACTCAAAGCTGACCGGCGCGTTCGACAGGTTGAACGCCGCCAGCACGGTCGGCTGGCCGTCGAGCGTGCGGCGCAGCGCCAGCACCGGTTCCGGTGCGTCGAAGAAGGAGATATCGCCGCGGGTCAGCTGCGGCAGCGAACGGCGCCAATGGACGATGCGGCGCGCGGCGTTCAGGCTTGATGCGGCATCGCCTTCCTGCACCGAGGCGGCCGCGGCCAGGTGCGGCGCGGCGACCGGCAGCCACGGCGTGCCGGTCGTGAAACCGGCGTTCGGCGCTTCGTCCGTCCACGGCATCGGCGTACGGCAGCCGTCGCGGCCCTTGAACTCGGGCCAGAAGGTGATGCCGTACGGGTCCTGCAGCAGTTCATACGGCACGTCCGCTTCCGGCAGCGCCAGCTCGTCGCCCTGGTACAGGCAGGGCGTGCCCTTCAGCGACAGCTGCATGGCGAGGACCATCGCCGCGAACGAGGCCGGGGCGTCCTCGCCCTTCCAGCGCGTCACGACACGGATCGCGTCGTGGTTGCCGACCGACCAGGAGGCCCAGCCGCCTTTTACGCGCGCTTCGAACTCTTCGACCTGGGTGCGGATGTGCTTTGCCGTGAATTCCGGGGTCAGCAGGTTGAAGCTGTAGGCCATGTGCAGCTTGTCGCCGTCGGCGGTGTACTCGGCCATGCAGGCCAGGGCGTCGTCGGCGCCGACTTCGCCGATCGACACCGCGCCGTATTCGTTCAGCAACGCGCGGATCTTCTGCAGGAAAGCGATGTTTTCCGGGCGCGTCTTGTCGTAGATGTGCGCCTGCATGCCGTACGGGTTCACATCCGTGACGGAGGCGGTGTCGCGCCTGGTCGCCGGCGGATTGCTGCGCAGTCCGGTATCGTGGAAGTGGTAGTTGCAGGCGTCCATGCGCACGCCGTCGACCCCGCGCTCGAGCCAGAAGCGCAGCGCGTCCAGGTGGGCCTTCTGCACGTCCGGGTTATGGAAGTTCAGTTGCGGCTGGCTGACCAGGAAGTTGTGCATGTAATACTGCTTGCGGCGCGTGTCCCATTGCCAGGCGGAGCCGCCGAAGACCGACATCCAGTTGTTCGGCGGGTTGCCGTCCGGCGCCGCGTCGGCCCAGACGTACCAGTCGGCCTTCGGGTTGTCGCGGCTCGAGCGGCTCTCGACGAACCACGGGTGGGCGTCGGCCGTATGCGCCATGACCTGGTCGATCATGATTTTGAGGCCCAGCGAATGGGCCCTGGCAACCATCGCGTCGAAGTCGGCCAGGGTACCGAACAGCGGGTCGACGTCGCAGTAGTCGGAGATGTCGTAGCCGAAGTCCTTCATTGGCGACTTGAAGTAGGGAGAGAGCCAGACGATGTCCACGCCCAGGCTGGCGATATAGTCGAGCTTCGCGGTAATGCCGGGAAGGTCGCCAACGCCGTCGCCGTTCGAGTCGAGGTAGCTGCGCGGATAGACCTGGTAGATGATGGCTTCGCGCCACCAGTCGTTGTTGTGTGTGGAAGTCTGGGTCATGGCATGAACTGGTTGGGTGGTTTTTATGCAATATACAGCAGGTTTTGCCAACTTACAATCCATCGAGCGGTCGGCAAGAATGGCATATTTCCTTTGCATTCAATGGCTTACATGCAAATAATATTTGCACTTAAAACACGGACGTAGCAAAACTACGGAGATGTTGCACGGCATGCTGCACAGCGCAATATTTTCCTGTTGCAAAGACCCGAGGCCCGTCATAGCATCCCGGCTTACTCCATTCTCCAGACGTCCCATGAACCAGCCGACGCCGACCACATCGACCGGGAAGATGCCCCGGCAGATCCCCTACATCATCGCCAACGAAGGCTGCGAGCGCTTCAGCTTTTATGGCATGCGCAACATCCTCACGCCCTTCCTGATTTCGACGCTGCTGCTGTTCCTGCCGGAGTCCGAACGCACGGGCGAAGCCAAGCACGTGTTCCACACCTTCGTCATCGGCGTGTACTTCTTCCCGCTGCTCGGCGGCTGGCTGGCCGACCGCTTCTTCGGCAAGTACAACACCGTGTTCTGGCTCAGCCTCGTGTACTGCGCGGGCCACGCCTGCCTCGCCATCTTCGAGGACAACGTCAAGGGCTTCTACCTCGGCCTGGGCCTGATCGCGCTCGGCTCGGGCGGCATCAAGCCGCTGGTGTCGAGCTTCGTCGGCGACCAGTTCGACCAGACCAACAAGGGCAAGGCCAAGCTGGTGTTCGATGCCTTCTACTGGATCATCAACTTCGGCTCCTTCTTCGCCTCGCTGCTGATGCCGCTGTTCCTGAAGAATTATGGACCGGCGGTCGCCTTCGGCATCCCCGGCATCCTGATGTTCATCGCCACCGTCATCTTCTGGAGCGGCCGCCGCAAGTACGTGCACGTGCCGCCGGCCGCGCCCAGCCCGCATTCGTTTACCCGCGTGGCGCGCAGCGCCCTGCTGGCGCACAAGCCGGGCCAGGGCCGTCCGGGCCTCGTCATCGCGCTGCTCGGCGTGATCGGCGCCATCGTCTCGCTGGCGATGTCGCCGCAGTGGGGCTTCGTGATCGCCGCCTGCACGGCGCTGGTGTTGCTGCTGGCCTTCGGCGGCATCGGCACCTCGATGCAGCTGGAACGCGCACGCGGCCTGCACCCGGACGAAGCAGTCGACGGCGTGCGCGCCGTGCTGCGCATCCTGGTCGTGTTCGCATTGGTAACGCCGTTCTGGTCGCTGTTCGACCAGAAGGCCTCGACCTGGGTGGTGCAGGCCAATTCGATGATCACCACCTTCTCCATCTTCGGCAACGAGTTCACGCTGCTGCCGGCCCAGATGCAGGCGCTCAACCCGCTGCTGGTGATGATCCTGATCCCGTTCAACAACCTGGTGCTGTTCCCGATGCTGCAAAAGATGGGCGTCACGCCGACGCCGCTGCGCCGCATGACGGCCGGCATCGCCTTCTCGGCCCTGTCCTGGCTCGTGATCGGCACCATCCAGGTGTCGATGGATGCCGGCACCCCGACCTCGATGGCCTGGCAGATCCTGCCGTACGCGCTGCTGACGATGGGCGAAGTGTTGGTCTCGGCCACCGGCCTGGAATTCGCCTACAGCCAGGCCCCGGCCTCGATGAAGGGCACCATCATGGCCTGTGGAGCCTGGCCGTCACCGTCGGCAACCTGTGGGTGCTGGTCGTGAACGCGGCGGTCAAGAACGACGCGGTGCTCGGCACCATCGCCAGTTCCGGGGTCAGCGTGATCGCCTTCCAGATGTACTTCTTCGCGGCCTTTGCGCTCCTTGCGGCGATCGCCTTCGGTTTATATGCGAAGCGCTACAAGATGGTCGACTTCTACCGCAGCGCCGACAACGCCGGCGCACCGGCGACGGCCAAGGCCTGATCCGTTCGACGCCGTTTTCGACGCAACGACAAGCGCCCGCCTTTCCAGGCGGGCGTTTTTTTATCGGCGGCGCCTGGAAAGACTAGTAAAATTACATCGAATTCACGCGAGCTTTCGGTAAATATCTTCCGCCTGATCGCACTCCTGTAGCTGAACTACGTCAACTGTTCAATATAGACCATGATCCGATACGCCTGCGCCGCCCTCGCTGCCGCCGTCACCTGTTCCGCCCAGGCGGCCGTCCCCCTGCAGGCCTGCGACAGCCCCTCGTTCGCCACCGTCCTGCACCCTGCCGCGCAGAAGTTCGAGGCCCGCGCCGTCTGGCTCGACCGGCGGCTGGCGAAATGGCCGGGCGTGGCCGCTGAAGGACGCTTCCGCCTGTATCACTCGCCGACGGGCGCGATCAAGGCCGGCGCAGGTGCGACAGTGGCGGGCGCCGCCGGCGCGCTCGATCTTGCCGTCTTCAGCGGGCAGGTGCCGGCCGCCAGCGCGCAGCGTTTCAAGTATGTCGGCGCCGGCCCGGTGCTGGCGCTGCAGGAGGCCGACCTGCCCCGCATCGCCGCCCTGCACCGCGAACAGCTGGTGCTGGTGCGCGAAGCGGCCGACGGCACGGTGCTCGACGCGACCCGCCTGCAAAGCGCCGGGGCGCTGGACGACCTGTACGCCGCCGCGGAAAAGGTGCCGGATCTCGGCGCCACCCCGGCCAACACCCGTACCGGCTTCAAACTGTGGGCGCCGACCGCGCAGGACGTGGCCGTCTGCATCTATGAGCAGGGTAGCGAGCAGGGCAGCGGCCGCGCCAGCGCCATCCACCCACTCTCCTTCGACGCGCGCACCGGCGTCTGGGGCGCGCAGCTGCCGGCCGACCTCTCCGGCCGTTACTACACCTATCTGGTCGACGTCGTAGCGGCCGGTGCCGGCCTGGTGCGCAACCTGGTCACCGACCCGTATTCCGTCAGCCTCACCACGGATTCGAAGCGCAGCTACATCGCCGACCTGGCCGCCCCCGCCCTGAAGCCGCGCGGCTGGGACGCGCACCGCATCCCCGACACGGTCAAGGCGCAGACCGACATGTCGGTCTACGAACTGCACGTGCGCGACTTCTCGCGCGACGACGCCAGCGTGCCGCCCGCGAAACGCGGAAAGTACACGGCCTTCGGCGAAGCCGGTTCGCACGGCATGCGTCATTTGAAAGCGCTGGCGCAAGCGGGCCTGACCGACATCCACCTGCTGCCCGTGTACGACATCGGCAGCATCCCGGAACAGGCCTGCGCCGTGCCGCGGCCGCAGGGCGCCCCCGACGGCGAAGCGCAGCAGGCGCTGATCGCGAAAACCGCGCATACCGACTGCTACAACTGGGGTTACGACCCGTATCACTACAACGCGCCGGAAGGCAGCTACGCCAGCGACCCGCAAGACGGCGCGCGCCGCATCGTCGAATTCCGCGAGATGGTGATGCACCTGCACGGCGCCGGCCTGCGCGTCGGCCTGGACGTGGTCTACAACCACACCTTCATCGCCGGCCAGGACGAGAAGTCGGTACTCGACCGCATCGTGCCCGGCTACTACCACCGGCTCAACGCGACAGGCGGCATCGAACGCTCGACCTGCTGCGACAACACCGCCACCGAAAACCTCATGATGGGCAAGCTCATGATCGATTCGGCGGTCCTGTGGGCCAAGGAATACAAGATCGATTCATTCCGCTTCGACCTGATGGGCCACCAGCCGCGCGCGGCGATGCTGCGCCTGCAGCGGCAGGTCGACAAGGCCGCCGGGCGCCACGTGCAGCTGATCGGCGAAGGCTGGAATTTCGGCGAAGTGGCCGACGGCGCGCGCTTCGTGCAGGCTTCGCAGCTGTCGCTGGGTGGCACCGGCATCGGCACCTTCAGCGACCGCGCGCGCGACGCCATACGCGGCGGCTCGGCCGGCGACTCGGGCGCGGCGATGTTCAAACGCCAGGGCTACATCAACGGCCTGGTGTACGACCCGAATGCGCTGGCGGGAACGCGCCCGCCTGCCGACCTGCTCAAGACGGCCGACCTGGTGCGCGTGGGACTGGCCGGCTCGGTCCGCAGCTACCCATTGATGACGCACGACGGCGCCGTGCGCACGCTCGAGCAGATCGACTACAACGGCCAGCCGGCGGGCTACGCCAGCGAACCCGGCGAGGCCGTCAACTACGTCGAGAACCACGACAACCACACGCTGTTCGACGCCAACGTGTTCAAACTGCCGCTGGCCACCAGCAGCGCCGACCGCGCGCGCGTGCAGGTGCTGGGCATGGCCATCAACGCCTTCAGCCAGGGCGTGGCCTACTTCCACGCCGGGATCGACGTGCTGCGCTCGAAATCGCTCGACCGCAACAGCTTCAATTCGGGCGACTGGTTCAACCGGCTCGACTGGTCGTACCAGGACAACTACTTCGCCACCGGCCTGCCGCCGGCAGAAGACAACGGCAAGGATTTCGCGCTGCTGCAGCCGCTGCTGGCGAACGCCGCGATCAAGCCAGCGCCGCAGGACATCGCGTTTGCGCGCGACGCCTTCCGCGACCTGCTGCGCATCCGCGCCAGCTCGCCGCTGTTCCGCCTTTCCAGCGCCGCCGAGATCAAGCGCCGGCTGCGCTTCTTCAATACCGGTCCGCACCAGGTGCCGACGGTGCTCGCCGCCACCCTGGACGGGCGCGGCTACCCCGATGCGAATTTCAGCCGGATCAGTTATTTCGTCAACGTCGACATCGTGGCGCACGCGGTAGCCGACCCGCAGGCGCGCGGCACCCGCATGCGCCTTCATCCGGCGCATCTGGCGCCGGGCGCGGGCGACAAGCGGGCCGCCAACGCCAGCTACGACATCTCGACCGGCACCTACAGCATCCCGCCGCGCACGGCGGTGGTGTTTGTGGCCGAGTGAAGGCGACTCACACGTCCAGGTGCGAGATCAGCAGGCGCCGCCGCTCGGCCTCGCCTTCGCCCAGCGCCTCGCCCTGGCTACCGAGCGAGATCCCGACCGACATGATGTCAATCAGCAGCAACTGCAGGATGCGCGAGATCATCGACAGGAA
>JBBWZO010000166.1:0-12052 GCA_039649125.1 Massilia sp.
GGCCAGCAGGGCAAGCAACAACGCGGCAAATTCGACTGTGGACATCAGTCGGCCTTGTTGCGCATCCAGTCGGCGGTCTGGTAGAAAGACTGCATCAGGCGCAGGCGCAGATCCTCGTCGATGCCGATGTCTTCCATTGCCCAGCCCATTGCGCGCAGCCACTGGTCGCGCTCGCTGGTGCCGATCCCGAACGGCAGGTGCCGCGCGCGCAGGCGCGGATGGCCATGGCGTTCGACAAACAGGTCGGGGCCGCCCATCCAGCCGGACAGGAACATGAAGAGCTTTTCGCGCGAACTGTCGTTCGGCTTCGGGTGCAGGGCGTGGATGCCGGCAAATTCGGGCTCCAGCTCCATCAGGTCATAAAAGCGGTCGACCAGTTCGCGCAGGCGCGCTTCGCCGCCGATGATTTCGTACAGGGTTTGGTTCTCGGACATGGCGACATGATAGCGTAGCGCGGGCACTCCGTGCCCACGCGGAACGCCGAATACTGTTGGCGGTGCCGGCCGAATGTCCGGAACGTTGTTCGCTTCCTACGCTTCGCGCAGCGTCTGCAGCGGCGGCTGCCGCAGCACGCTGCGCAAACCGAGCCAGCCGCCGACCAGGGCGCAGATCATGCCGGCCACGATCCCGGCCAGCCACACGCCCGGCTCGAAGGCCCACGGGAACTTGAACTGGTAGGTCGCCAGTGCCCAGCCCAGCAGCGCCGCGCCGCTCGCCGCCAGCAAACCGGCCAGGCCGCCGACCAGCACGAACTCGATGCGCTGCGCCTGCGCCAGCTGGCTGCGGGTCGCGCCCAGCGCCCGCAGCAGCCCCGCTTCGCGCGTGCGCTCCGACGTCGAGCCCATCAGGGCCGCATACAGCACCAGCACGCCCGAGGCCAGCGTGAACAGGAACAGGAATTCGACCGCCACGACCACCTGGTCGACCACCTCCTGCACCTGGCGGATGATGCCGCTGATGTCGATCACGGTCAGGTTCGGATAGGTGCGCGCCAGCGTGTTGGCGAGGTTCGCACCCTGCGGCGGCAGGTGGAAGGCCGTCATGTAGGTCGCCGGCGCGTTGGCCATGGCCGCGGGATTGATGATGACGAAGAAGTTGGCGCGCATCGAGCCCCATTCCAGCTTGCGCAGGCTCGTCACTTTCGCATCGACCACGATGCCGGCCATGTCGAAGCGCATCACGTCGCCCAGTTTCAATCCCAGGGTTTTCGCAATGCCCTGCTCGATCGAGGCTTCGGACACGCCCGGCGCATCGCGATACCAGGCGCCGGCCACGATGTCGTTGCCTTCGGGCGCATCGCGCATCGTCGACAGGTTGAATTCGCGGTTCGCGAGACGGCGCGCATCGTCGCTGGCATAGGTGCCCGGCGTGATGGTCTTGCCGTTGACGGCGGTGAGGCGCCCGCGGATCATCGGGTACAGCACGGGCTGGTCGACCCCGGCGCCGGCGATGCGGCGCGCCACGTCCGTCTTCTGCTCGGGCAGGACGTTGATGACGAAGCGGTTCGGCGCGTTCTCGGGCGTGGCGCGCTGCCAGGCCGCGACCAGGTCGCCGCGCACCACGGTCAACAGCAGCAGCGCCATCAGGCCGAGCGCCAGCGAGACCACCTGCACGATGGTCGCGCCGGGCCGGCGCTGCAGCGAGGTGATGGCGAAGCGCCAGCCCTGGTGGGCCGAGACGCCGCGCAGGCGGCGCAGGAGTTTGAGCGACAGCCAGGCCACCAGCGCGAAGACGGCGAAGCCGCCGAGGAAGCCGCCGGCCGTCAGCAGCGCCAGCTTCGGATCCCCGGCCTGCCACAGCAGCAGGGCAACGAAGACGCCGATGCCCAGGCCGTAGGTCGCCAGGGCCATCGGCTGCGGCGCGGCCTGCTCGCGCCGGATCACGCGGTTGTGCGGCACGTTACGCAGTTGCAGGACCGGCGGCAGTGCGAAGCCGACCAGCAGCAGCATGCCGGTGGCGATGCCCTGCAGCGCAGGCAGGATTGACACCGGCGGCAAGTCCGCGGGCAGCAGGCTCCCGATCAGTTCCAGCAGCACAAAGTGGGCGGCAAAACCAACCAGCACGCCGATGATGCTGCCGGCCAGGCCGACCAGCGCGAATTCGATCAGGTACATGCCGCCCACCTGGTTCTGGGTCATGCCCAGGCAGCGCAGCATGGCGCAGGCATCCAGGTGGCGCTGCATGAAGCGGCGCGCCGCCATGGCGACGGCCACCGCCGCCAGCATTGCCGACAGCAGCCCGACGAGGGACAGGAACTGGTCGGCGCGTTCGAGCGTCGCCTGCATCTCGGGGCGACCGTTTTCGAGCGACTCGATGCGCACGCCCTTGACATTGTCTGCGGCGATGCGCTCGCGTACCCAGCGCCCGTATTCGAAGGCACGCGCCGCGTCGTTGGCGTTCGGCGCCGCCACCTGCAGGCGGTAGGTGACGCGCGCAAAATTGTCGACCAGGCCGGTGGACTTCAGGTCGTCCAGGGACAGCATCACGCGCGGGGCGAAGTTGGCGAAGGAGGCGCCGCGGTCCGGTTCGGCCGCGACCAGCTGCGCGATGGTGAAGCGGCGGTCGCCCAGCTGCAGTGCGTCGCCGACCTTCACGCCGAGCGCGGGCAGCAGATTGGCATCGACCCAGACGGTGCCGGGCGCGGGCACGGCACGCGTCGGGGTACCGCGCGCTTCGCTGGCCTGGGCCGGGTCGGTCGTGATGCGGAGGATGCCGCGCAGCGGATAGCCGGGCGAGACGGCCTTGATCGACGCCAGCTGGGCCTGCGACTCTTCTCCCTCTCCCCCCTGCGCCATGCTCGGGAAGGTGACGGTGTCGGCCAGCAGCAGGCCGCGCCGCTGCGCCTCCAGGCGCCACGCGGCGGGCACCGGGTTGTCGGCGTTGACCAGCAGGTCCGCCCCCAGCAGCTGGTTGGCGTCGCGCGCCAGGCCGGCGCGCATGCGGTCGATGAAGAAGCCGCTCGATGACAGCGCCGACACGGCCACGATCAGCGCCACCAGCAGGAAGCGCAATTCTCCGGCGCGCCAGTCGCGCGCCGTCATGCGCAGGGATTGGATCAGCATGGCGGCCCTTGTTTATGCGGCCTTGGCGGCGTTGGCGAAGAAGGCGTCGACCTCAAGCAGGAAAGCGCGCTTCTGTTCCGCTTCGAGGAAGGCCGCTTCGAAGCTGTTGCGCGCGAGCTGGCGCGCGTGCGACGCGTCCAGCGGCAGCGCCTCGAAGGCGGCGACAAAATTGGCGTTCATGTAGCCGCCGAAATAGGCGGGGTCGTCCGAGTTGACGGTCGCCGCCAGTCCCTTGTCGAGCAGGGTGCGCAGGTTGTGCGAGCCCATCACGTCGAAGACGCGCAGCTTGATGTTCGACAGCGGGCAGACGGTCAGCGCCATCCGTTCGCGCACCAGGCGCTCGACCAGGTCCGCGCTTTCGAGGCAGCGCACGCCGTGGTCGATGCGCTCGACCCCGAGCACGTCGAGCGCGCTCTCGATATACGCTGGCGGCCCCTCCTCGCCCGCATGGGCGACCAGGCGCAGGCCGAGCTGGCGGGCGCGCTCGAACACGCGCGCGAATTTTTCCGGCGGATGGCCGACCTCGGACGAATCGAGGCCGACGCCGATGAACTTGTCGCGGTAGGGCAGCGCCTCGTCGAGGGTGGCCAGCGCTTCTTCCTCCGACAGGTGGCGCAGGAAGCACATGATCAGGGAGGCGCTGATCGGCCCGTCCTGGCAGGCGCGCCAGATGCCGTTGATGACGGTTTCAAAAGGCACGCCGCGTGAAGTGTGGGTCTGCGGATCGAAAAAGATTTCGGCGTGGCGGACGTTGTCGGCATGGGCACGCGCAAGATAGCTCGCCGTCATGTCGTAAAAGTCTTGTTCGGTCAGCAGGACACTGGCGCCAGCGTAATAAATGTCCAGGAAAGACTGCAAATCGGTAAAAGCGTAGGCATCACGCAACGCTTCGACCGATGGATAGGCCAGCGCGACTCCGTTCCTTTGCGCTAGCGCAAAGATCAGCTCCGGCTCGAGCGAGCCCTCGATATGGATGTGCAATTCCGCTTTCGGCATCTGTTCGATGGTGTGGCGCAGCTGCTCGGTCAGCATACATATTCTCCGTCAAAGGCTGTTCATCAGGGCAGGACCGACAAGTGTACCGCATGCCGCCACAGCCCAGTTTTCATTGGCAAAAGCTGCCAAAAACACGTGCCGTTCGCGTGCGCCGTCCGCCCGCAAGATCATGCACTATGAATTTCATGTTTCGACAAGCCAGCAGTAAGAAGCGGTGATATCGTCGTGTGGAACGCATACGGCCGCGACGCCAGGACCGTCCTCCCGAAAGCTGTCACTATCGAAACGAATAAATTGTTTTTCGTTAATAATCAAGCGCTTACTGCATTTATGAGCCTATACTCGATAGTGCTTTGACTTCGAGAACCAATAGGCACATAATAAATTTCAGAAACAAAAAACATCTCCAGCCAATTGGAAATCCGGCCACAAGCCGGCTACAAGAAGAACAATTCGCCTGAGTCGCCGCCCCACTTCGCGGCGCTACCAGGATGACCCGCCAAACGGGAGGACCTCGGCCAATTCGCCCGCAACAGGGTGCGAGGTTCCTGAACTACGCCAAGAAAACCGGGGCTTGGGCAGTCGGCTGTGTCCGGCTGTCGTGACAGTGATCGTTGTTAGCAAACTAAAGGACATCACATGACCATTTTTGACAACTACGCAGCCCGCTACGAGCGTACCCGTGAAGAAGAGTATTCCCTGTCCGAATACCTTGCCCTGTGCAAGAAAGACCCGCTGACTTACGCCAGCGCGCCGGAACGCATGCTCGCGGCGATCGGCGAGCCCCAGCTCGTGGACACCCGGCTCGACCCGCGCCTGTCGCGCATCTTCGCCAACAAGGTCATCAAGATTTATCCCGCCTTCCGCGAGTTCTACGGCATGGAGGAAGTGATCGAGCAGGTGGTTTCCTACTTCCGCCACGCGGCCCAGGGCCTGGAAGAGCGCAAGCAGATCCTCTACCTGCTGGGACCGGTCGGCGGCGGCAAGTCCTCGATCGCCGAAAAGCTCAAGCACCTGATGGAACAGGTGCCGTTCTATGCGATCAAGGGCTCGCCCGTGAACGAGTCGCCGCTGGGCCTGTTCAACGAAGAGGAAGACGGCGTCATCCTCGAGGAAGACTACGGCATCCCGCGCCGTTACCTGCGCTCGATCCCGAGCCCGTGGGCGGTCAAGCGCCTGCACGAGTTCGGTGGGGACATCAACAAGTTCCGCGTCGTCAAGCGCTACCCGTCGATCCTGAAGCAGGTCGCGATCTCGAAGACCGAGCCGGGCGACGAAAACAACCAGGATATTTCCTCACTGGTCGGCAAGGTCGACATCCGCAAGCTCGAGGATTATTCGCAGGACGACCCGGACGCCTACAGCTATTCCGGCGGCCTGTGCCTGGCGAACCAGGGCCTGATGGAATTCGTCGAAATGTTCAAGGCGCCGATCAAGGTGCTGCACCCGCTGCTCACCGCCACCCAGGAAGGCAACTACAAGGGCACCGAGGGTTTCGGCGCGATTCCCTTCGAGGGCATCATCCTGGCGCACTCGAACGAATCGGAGTGGAAGAGCTTCCGCAACAACCGCAACAACGAGGCATTCCTCGACCGTATCTACATCGTGAAGGTGCCCTACTGCCTGCGCATCTCCGACGAGATCAAGATCTACGACAAGCTGATCCGCAACTCCTCGCTGGAAAAGGCGCCGTGCGCTCCGGGCACGCTGCGCATGATGGCGCAGTTCGCGATCCTGTCGCGCCTGAAGGACCCGGAAAACTCGAGCATCTATTCGAAGATGCTGGTCTACGACGGGGAGAACCTGAAGGACACCGACCCGAAAGCCAAGTCGCTGCACGAATACGTCGATTACGCCGGCGTGGACGAAGGCATGAATGGGCTGTCGACGCGCTTTGCCTTCAAGATCCTGTCGAAGGTCTTCAACTTCGACAACACCGAAGTGGCGGCCAATCCGGTGCACCTGCTGTATGTGCTGGAGCAGCAGATCGAGCGCGAGCAGTTCCCGCCTGAACTCGAACAGCGCTACCACTCGTATATCAAGGAGCACCTGGCGCAGCGCTATGTCGACTTCATCGGCAAGGAAATCCAGACCGCCTACCTGGAGAGCTATTCCGAATACGGCCAGAACATTTTCGACCGCTACGTGACCTTTGCCGACTTCTGGATCCAGGACCAGGAATTCCGCGATCCGGACACCGGCGAAAGTTTCGACCGCGAGTCGCTCAACGCCGAACTGGAAAAGATCGAGAAGCCGGCCGGCATCTCGAACCCGAAGGATTTCCGCAACGAGATCGTCAACTTCGGCCTGCGCGCCCGCGCCACCAACGGCGGCAAGAACCCGGCGTGGACCAGCTACGAGAAATTCCGCACCGTCATCGAGAAGAAAATGTTCTCGAACACGGAGGAACTTCTGCCGGTCATTTCGTTCAATGCCAAGGCAAGTGCCGAGGACGCAACGAAGCATGCCGACTTTGTCGCCCGCATGGTGGAAAAGGGGTATACCGCCAAGCAGGTGCGGCTCCTGTGCGAATGGTACCTGCGTGTGAGGAAGTCGTCGTAAGGAGAGCGGGCAAGGTGCCGGGAATGCGGGCGCGCCCGAGCCGCCAGGAAAATATTCCTGGCCTGGCGCGTGTTCCGGGCATTTTTGACCGCCCTGCCAGCCGTGCGCACCCCGCGGATGCACGCTGCGTATTAAGATAGGGGGACCGGAGCAGCCGCCGGCCCGCCGCGCGTTTTACAGGAGGCACGTTTTGACTTACCTCATCGACCGTCGCTTGCAGGGCAAGAACAAGTCCGCGGTCAACCGCGAACGCTTCCTGCGCCGCTACAAGGCGCAAATCAAGGACGCAGTGGGTCGCGCGATCAAGGGTCGCTCGATTACCGATGTCGAGAACGGCGAAAAAGTGTCGATCCCCGTCAAGGACGTCAGCGAGCCGCACTTCGGCCACGCCCATGGCGGCGTGTGGGAAACCGTTAACCCCGGCAACACCGAATACCAGAAAGGCGACCAGTTCAACCGGCCGCGCAGCGGCGGCGGCGGTTCCGGGCGCGGGCGCGCCGGCAACAGCGAGCAGACCGTCGAGGATGACTTCATCTTCGAGCTGTCGCGCGAAGAATTCATGAATTATTTCTTCGAAGACCTCGAGCTGCCGAACATGATCAAGACCCAGCTGTCGCAGACGGTCGACTTCAAGACCCAGCGCGCCGGCTACAACGTCTCGGGGACGCCCTCGAACATCCACGTGCTGCGCTCGCTGCGCGGCGCGCTCGGGCGGCGCATCGCGGTGGGCGGCCCGAGCCGGCGCAAGCTGCACGACGCCCAGCAGGAACTGCAGGACCTGTTCGATGCCGAGGTGCCGGAAGACGACCCGCGCGTGATCGAATTGCGGCGCCAGATCCACCACTGGCACACGCGCATCAACGCGATCCCCTTCATCGACCCGTTCGACCTGCGTTACAGCAACCGCATCAAGGTGCCGAAGCCCAGCACCCAGGCCGTGATGTTCTGCATCATGGACGTCTCCGGATCGATGGACGAAACGCGCAAGGACACGGCCAAGCGCTTCTTCATCCTGCTCTACCTGTTCCTGAAGCGCGTCTACGAGCGCATCGACGTGGTCTTCATCCGCCACCATACGGCCGCGGCCGAAGTCGACGAGGACGAATTCTTCCATTCGCGCGAGTCGGGCGGCACCGTGGTCTCGTCGGCCCTGCACCTGCTGCAGAAGATCATCGCCGAGCGCTATTCGAGCGCCGACTGGAATGCCTATGTCGCCCAGGCCTCGGACGGCGACAACTGGGACAACGATTCCGTGCTGTGCAAGCAGTTGCTGAACAACGGCATCATGCCGAAGGTCCAGTATTACACCTATGTCGAAATCACCGACGGGCCGCCGCAGAACCTGTGGGAGCAGTACACCGAAGTCGCTGCGCACCACAGCAACTTCGCGATGCAGAAGATCGTGACGCCGGCCGACATTTATCCAGTGTTCCGGGAGCTGTTTAAAAAACAGCCGAAATGAGGGTAAACAAATGGAGCCTCGAAAACCGTAGCGAGCGGAAACAATGTTGGTACAGCAAGTAGCGCAGGCCGACAGTACGACGCGCAGCAGGTTTGCGAGGCTCCCCACCAAATAGGCACGCATATGCCAGATGACCACATCAATCCGCGCGCATTGCCCGAACAGTCGGAGTGGACCTTCGACCTGATCGAGCAGGCGCACGAGGAAATCCGCCGCATGGCCCGCAAGTTCGGCCTCGACACCTACCCCAACCAGCTCGAGATCATCACCGCCGAGCAGATGATGGATGCCTACACCTCGGTCGGCATGCCGGTGTCCTACAACCACTGGTCCTTCGGCAAGCACTTCCTGTCGACCGAAAAGAGCTACAAGCGTGGCCAGATGGGTCTGGCCTACGAAATCGTCATCAACTCCAATCCCTGCATCGCCTATTTAATGGAGGAAAACAGCCTGACGATGCAGGCGCTCGTCATCGCCCATGCCGCCTACGGCCATAATTCCTTCTTCAAGGGGAATTACCTGTTCCGCACCTGGACCGACGCCGAGGCGATCGTCGACTACATGGTGTTTGCCAAGAACTATATCGCCGAGTGCGAGCAGCGCTATGGCATCGATGCCGTCGAGGACCTGCTCGACTCCTGCCACGCCATCCAGAATTACGGGGTGGACCGCTACAAGCGGCCGGCCAAGCTGTCGGTGGCGCAGGAAGCGGCGCGCCAGAAGGAACGCGAGGAGTACGCGCAGTCGCAGGTGAACGCGCTGTGGCGCACCGTGCCGCGGCGCGAGGAGGAGGAACGCAATGCGCCGCCGCCGCGCTTCCCGCCCGAACCCGAAGAGAACCTGCTGTACTTCATCGAGAAGTACGCGCCGCTGCTCGAACCCTGGCAGCGCGAACTGGTGCGCATCACCCGCAAGATCTCGCAATACTTCTATCCGCAGCGCCAGACCCAGGTCATGAACGAAGGCTGGGCCACCTTCTGGCACTACACGATTCTGCAGGAACTACATAAGGAGGGCGTGGTCGGCGATGGCTTCATGCTCGAATTCCTGCAAAGCCACACCAATGTCGTGTACCAGCCGCCGGCGACCAGTCCTTATTACAGCGGCATCAATCCGTACGCGCTCGGTTTTGCAATGATGAGCGACATTCGCCGTATCTGCGAGAACCCGACCGACGAGGACCGCGCCTGGTTCCCCGACATTGCCGGCAGCGACTGGGTCAAGACGCTGGACTTCGCGATGCGTAACTTCAAGGATGAAAGTTTCATCGCCCAGTATCTGTCGCCGAAGCTGATCCGCGACTTCCACTTCTTCGCCGTGCTCGACGACGACCGCAGCGACAAGCTGACGATCTCGGCCATCCACGACGAAGCGGGCTACCGCTACGTACGCCAGCAGCTTGCCGAGCAATATAATATCGGCAACCGCGAGCCGAACATCCAGGTCTGGCAGGTCAACACCCGCGACGACCGCGCGCTGACGCTGCGCCATACCCAGTTCCAGCGCCGCCCCCTGAACAGCCAGGCGCACGAGGTGCTCAAGCACGTGGCCCGGCTCTGGGGGTTCGACGTGCGCCTGGAAACCGTCGACGCGTCGGGCCACGTGGTCAGCTTCCTCGACTGCCGCCGCGAGAAGCGTCACCACCGGTAGGGTGGGCGCGGCCGGCGTAGCCCCCCGCGCGGAACTGTGAGCATTGTGAACGTCCATAAATAGGTCGTCATCGAACAAACTCACGGGCATGATCGGAAGTCAATACATGTCCGTGAGCACCCCTCCGCTGAATCCATATCAAGTCTTTGTCCAGACATTACTCCTGGTCATACCCCGCCTTCTACCCTCCCTCCGCTTCTGTGATCTGGCGTACGCTCAGCTTTACCGAAACTGGCTATAGTTTGCAAAAATCCGGTCATTGCACTATATGATATTTGCCGAAGAGCAAAATAGGCATGAAATATTCGGCGTTTAGCCCGTTCTTTCCTGATCTTCTACAGTACGTAAGTAAAAATCAGAAATGTTGTGATTTTATACACAAATACGATGCGATTTTTTGCACAACGGGAGTGCGTCCGGATGAGCAGGAAACCTTGTTTTTACAGGCATTTACCCCCATTTTGGGGCGTCAAAAATACCTGTGCAAAAAAGAATTCGTAGGTATAATTCGCCGATGTCCCGGATGCGGCCGTATCTTTTCGTCGTGTTTTGTGGGTTTAGTAGCAACAAAAAGAGTTGGTATTGGAGAAAGCAGGCATGAATTTTTCACATGAGAAGGAACCGGGGAAGAATCTCACTGGTATCACCATTGTGGTCCTGTTGCACGTTCTGGTCGGCTGGGCAGTCCTTAATGGCCTCGGCACGAAAGTGGTCACGAAAGTGCAGGAAGCAGTGGAAACGAAGTTGATCGAAGAGGTAAAGCCGCCGCCACCGCCGGAAACCCCGCCACCGCCGCCACCGCCGGAAATGAAGGCCCCGCCGCCGCCATTTATCCCGCCGGTCGAGGTGCAGGTGCAGCAGCCGCCGCCACCGCAAAACACGATCGCCGCAGCGACCACTACGCCACCACCGACGACCGACCTGGCGCCGCCGGCACCGCCGGCGCCGCCGGCGCCTGCCCCGGCAGCACCAGCTGGTCCGAGCCGTACCCCGGCAGTGGCAGACTTCAGTACCTGCGCAAAACCGGAATACCCGAAGGCCTCCGCGCGTAACGAAGAAGAAGGCACGACGACGATTTCGTTCCTGATTGGTGTCGATGGCCGTATGGTCGATTCGAAGATCACGAAGTCGAGCGGTTCGCGTGACCTGGACCGCGCAGCGCAGCGCGCAATCGGCCAGTGCCGCTTTAAACCGGCAACCGTCAATGGTCAGCCTGAACAGGCATGGGTCCCAGTACAGTACGTCTGGTCGCTGGAACAATAACCGAGACAGAAGTTCGTCTCAAAACTTTGATTTTCGTTGTCTTTAGATCAGCGAACTGTCTATTTTTATATTTCTGGAGGAAGCATGTTTAAGAATACCCGTTTGTCCGCTGTCCTGGCGGCAGTCCTGTTCTCGGTTACGGCAGCATCGGCCCTGGTTTCGGCACCGGCCTTCGCTGACGCACCGGCAGCAGCCGCTCCGGCCGCCGGCGCACCGGCAGACGCAGCAGCCGCTCCGGCCGCTGACGCAGCACCCGCAGCCGACGCAGCTGCACCTGCAGCCGAAGGCGCAGCCGCTCCGGCCGCTGGTGGCGAACAAACCGAAGAAGTCGAAAACCCATACGGCTTCGAAGCAATGTGGAAGCACGGCGACTTCGTCAACAAGGGCACCATCATCATCCTGTCGCTGATGTCGATGGGTTCGTGGTACATCATCATCACCAAGCTGATCGACCAGGCCAAGATCATGCGCCAGTCGAAGGAAACCCAGCAGAAGTTCTGGAAAGCCAACTCGATCGCTGCCGGCTCGGCAACGCTGAAAGAAGGTTCGCCATTCCGCTTCATCGCTGAAACCGGCACCAAGGCAACCCAGCACCACGACGGCGCCCTGCTCGAGCAGATCGACCTGTCGACCTGGGTGACCATGCAGATCCAGCGCTCGGTCGACAAGGTCCAGTCGCGCCTGCAGGATGGCCTGTCGTTCCTGGCAACCGTTGGCTCGACCTCGCCGTTCATCGGTCTGTTCGGTACCGTCTGGGGCATCTACAACGCGCTGACCGCCATCGGTATGTCGGGTAACGCGTCGATCGACAAAGTGGCAGGCCCGGTGGGTGAAGCACTGATCATGACCGCTTTCGGTCTGTTCGTTGCAGTTCCTGCGGTCCTGGGTTACAACTGGCTGGTTCGCCGCAACAAGGCTGCGATGGAAGACATCCGTTCGTTCAGCGCCGACGTGCACTCGGTCCTGATCTCGGGCGCGATGAACACCTCGGAAGCTGCACGCGCTGCTGGCTCGGCTAAAAAGATTGGATAAATCATGTCAATGAGTGTCGGCTCCG
>JBBWZO010000180.1:0-8331 GCA_039649125.1 Massilia sp.
ATGAAACCCAAAACTACATAAACAAAACACAATACAGATAACACGTCAGCAAATAAATTGTTTTTAGCAAAAAAATTTAAAAAAGATCAAAAACGACTGCACACGGGGCATGGCGCCGCAAAAAAACAGCAAAACGTCATGGCCCCCCGGCCTGCAGGCGGACGGCCGCGGCCAGCGCCTTGAACAGGTTCAGCGAGGTGGTGTCGGTGACCGCCACTTCGCCCGGCCGCGCGCCGATCAGCGGGCCGAGGCGTTCGCCCAGGCGGCGCGGCAGGTCGAACCAGCCGGCGCTGTTCCAGCTGCGGATCAGGTCCTGGCCCCATTCGCGCGCCACCACGTCCTGCACCCGCGCCAGGGCAGCGCGGGGACGGGCGCCGAGCGAATTGCCGTCGAGGTAGCTCAGGTCCGGCGGCAGGTCGAAGCGCGCGCGCAGCGGTGCCAGCGGATCCAGGGCGTCGCGCGCAAGGCAGTCGGCGCGGGTCATCGCAAGTTCGCTCATGTTCTATTTTTTACCGGGGGCCGGACGCCCGCAACAAAGTTTTTGAACTTTTTTCAAATTATTTTGCTCGCAACCCTAAAGTTCAGGCGGACGCTGCCGTAAAGGAGTCAGAGGCAGCGGAACGGTGTCGAAAACTATCGCAAAAAATAGTGTGACAACACCCTAAAGTTCCTCACGGTGCTGCCGTTAAAGGTGCATCAGGCAAGAAATAGCACTGAAAAATAATGCAGGGCAGCTCTCAAGTTCCGGGTTTGGTTGACGTAAACCAACACATGAGCTGATTGTCCTGCCAACCACTCAGCTGTTTCGGCGCAATTCGCCACATCGCTTCAGCCTCCGTTTTCATAGGAGCGCATCCCTCATCGGCCCGGGTTTGTCAGACAAACCCCTACGGTCGCGCCCGCGTTTGCCGGACGCAAAATACAGTCTCCGTCCGATTCCCCTAATGTTTCTCTACAGTCAGAATCTATCTCACTGGCAACACATTATCGCCGCCACCTGGCGCCAGACCTAATCAGAGTTGGAGAATAAAAATGACTGCAAACGACATGATGGCTGAAATTCGCGACGCCAACCTGAGCTACCTGATGCTGGCGCAGCAAATGATCCGTGTCGACAAAGTCACCGCCATTTTCCGTCTTGGCATTTCGGCCGACATCGCCGACCTGATCGAAGGCATGAGCAATGCCCAGATCCTGAAGCTCGCCGGCGGCAATATGATGCTCGCGCGTTTCCGCTTCGACGACACCGCGATCCTGACGATGCTCACCAGCCACACCAAAGACCGCGCCCTGGCGCAGTCGCACGCCGCCATCCTGATGGCTGGCCAACCTGTGGAAGAAATCGCCTGAAACAGCCGTCGGCACAATATTTCAGCTGAGACACATTGTGAAATCCCCGCTGAGCGCCGGTTGATAGTGTAGGATAGCTGTGAACCAAGCCGGAGCCGTGGGATGAGCAAAAAAAGCGTCGTATCTGAAGCGCAGGAAATCCAGCTCGCCATCGAGCTGATCACACTAGGCGCCCGCCTGCAGCTGCTCGAGAGCGAAATCTCGCTGTCCCGCGAGCGCCTGATCAAGCTGTACAAGGAACTCAAGGGCATGTCGCCGCCAAAGGGCATGCTGCCGTTCTCGACCGACTGGTTCCTGACCTGGCAACCGAACATCCACTCCTCGCTGTTCATCAATATTTATAACTTCCTGGTCGAGCACGCCGGTGCCTCCGGCATCCAGGCGGTGATGAAGGCGTATAAGCTCTACCTCGAACAGATGCCGGCCGCGCCGGGCGAAGAGCCGCTGCTCTCGCTGACCCGCGCCTGGACGCTGGTGCGTTTCTTCCAGAGCAACATGCTGGCGCTCGCCCCTTGCGGCAAGTGCAAGGGCAAGTTCGTCGTCAACACCTTCGACCTCAACAACGACTACCTGTGCGGCCTGTGCCATATGCCTTCGCGCGCCGGCAAGACGCGCAAGGCCAAGGACGCCGCCAAGGCGGAAGCCCAGGCGGAAGCCGAGGCGACGGCCGCCCGGCAGGATGCCGAACCGGACGCCTGATTCCGTGACCCCGCGCCCGCTCGTGCGGAGCCGGCCATGAACGCGGCGCGGCTGCTGCGGGCGCCCTCGGTGCGCGCCCTGCTGTGCCAGTGCGCCGCCTTTCCGCTGACCTTGATCGCCGTGTACCTGCTGGCGCGTGCCGGCGCCCGGCCTTCCTATCTTGCCGCCGCGGTGCTGCAGGGCGTGTTCGCCGCGCTGCTGACCTGGCGCTGGCGCCTGGCGCCGTGGTGGATCGGGATCCAGGCGGCGTTTCCGCCGGCCCTGTACGCGGCCGGCGGGCTCGGCCTGCCGCCGGCGCTGTTCCTGGCGATCTTCCTGTTCATGCTGGTGCTGTATTGGTCGACCTTCCGCACGCAGGTGCCGTATTACCCGTCCGGCAAGTCGGCCTGGGAATTGGTGGCCGCGCAGCTGCCGCAGTCGTCGGAGAATACGGCGATCGAGGTGATCGACATCGGCAGCGGCCTCGGCGGCCTGGTGCTCGACCTGGCGCGGCGCCGGCCGGACGCCCGCGTGACCGGCATTGAACTGGCGCCGCTGCCCTGGCTGGCCAGCTGGCTGCGCGCCCGCACTGGCTGCAGCCGTGCCCGTTTCATCCTCGGCGATTACGAAAAGCTCACCTTTCGCGACTACGACGCCGTCTTCGCCTACCTGTCGCCTGCGGCCATGGGGGCGCTGTGGCAGAAGGCGCGGCGCGAGATGCGTTCCGGCAGCATGCTGATGAGCTACGAGTTCGCCATTGACGGCCATCCGCCGACTTTATCGTTCTATCTACAAGATACTGGTCGAACTCTCTACATATGGCACTTTTAGGCGACAATCGCGGCCTTTTTGCTTGCCCATAGGCCATTCTCCGGCTATTGTTCCAGCTATTGTAGTTCTGTGAGTAAATATTTTTTCTGAGAAACCTTTTTCTCGGAATGCACGATTTCCTGGCCCGGATCTTCATCCTAATCGGCCACCTTCTGGAGCAGCCTTTTGTTAGTCATTCTCGGTTACGTCGTTGTTTGCGCCTCGGTGTTCGGCGGCTTCATCCTGGCCGGCGGCCATGCGGCCATCCTGTTCCAGCCGATCGAACTGCTGATGATCGGCGGCGCGGCCGTGGGTGCCTTCTTCGTCGGTAACAACAACAAGTCGATCAAGGCGACCATGAAGGCGCTGCCGACCGTGTTCAAGGGGTCGCAGTACACGCGCGAGATGTACATGGAGCTGATGTCGCTGCTGTTCGACGTGCTCTCCAAGGTCCGCAAGGAAGGCCTGATGTCGATCGAGGGCGACATCGAAGCGCCCGAGGCGAGCCCGCTGTTTTCCAAGTATCCGCTGGTGCTGGCCGACCCCCACATCATCGAATTCATGGCCGACTACCTGCGCCTGATGGTTTCGGGCAACATGGACGCCTTCCAGATCGAGAACCTGATGGACAACGAGATCGAGACCCACCACCATGAGGGCCAGGTGCCGGTGCACGTCATCTCCAAGCTGGGCGACGGCCTGCCGGCCTTCGGTATCGTGGCCGCCGTGATGGGTGTGGTGCACACGATGGAGTCGGTCGGCATTCCGCCGGCGGAACTGGGCATCCTGATCGCGAAAGCGCTGGTCGGCACCTTCCTCGGCATCCTGCTGGCCTACGGTTTCGTGACCCCGCTGGCGAGCCTGCTGGAGCAGAAGCTCGACGAATCGAGCAAGATGTTCCAGTGCGTGAAGGTGACCCTGCTGGCCAGCCTGAACGGCTACGCTCCGGCGCTGGCGGTCGAATTCGGCCGCAAGGTACTGTACTCGACCGAGCGCCCGACCTTTGCCGAGCTGGAAGAGCACATCAAGAAGTCGAAGAGCAAGTAATAGAGCAAATAAGCTCGCCGCCCCTGATTTAACCCGATTTAACTGAACACCTGACGGAACCTCATGGCTGACGAAGGAATGCGCCCGATTATCGTCAAGCGGATCAAGAAGACCGCTGGCGGGCACCATGGCGGCGCCTGGAAGATTGCCTATGCCGACTTCGTGACGGCGATGATGGCCTTCTTCCTGCTGATGTGGCTGCTAGGCTCGACGTCGAAGGGCGACCTCGAGGGCATTTCCGAATTCTTCAAGAACCCGCTGAAGGTGGCGATGGAGGGTGGTTCCGGCTCGGGCGACAGCTCGTCGATCATCAAGGGCGGCGGTGAAGACCTGACGCGCCGCAACGGCCAGGTCAAGCGCGGCGACACCGATCCTTCGCACAAGACCTACGACCTGCAGGCCGCCAAGGCGGCGCTCGAACGCGCCGAAGGCGAGCGCCTCAGGACGCTGAAGTCGAAGATCGAGGCCGTCATCGAGGCCAACCCGACACTGAAGAAATACCGCAACCAGCTGCTGCTCGACATCACCAGCGAAGGCCTGCGCATCCAGATCGTGGACGAGCAGAACCGCCCGATGTTCGCGCTGGCCAAAGCCACGCTGCAGCCCTACACCAGCGACATCCTGCACGTGCTCGGCCTGGTGCTGAACGACGTGCCGAACCGGATCGGCCTGTCCGGCCACACCGATTCGACGCCGTACTACAGCGACGCCGGCTACAGCAACTGGGAACTGTCGGCCGACCGCGCCAACGCCTCGCGGCGGGCGCTGGTCGTGGGCGGGCTGGCCGACGAGAAGATCCTGCGCGTGGTGGGCCTGGCGGCGGCCGCGCCGCTCGACCGCGCCGATCCGTTCAACCCGATCAACCGGCGCATCAGCATCATCGTGATGAACAAGCGCACCGAAGAAGCCGTCATGCGCGACGCGGCCACGCTCGACGTGCCGGGCAGCGACGGCGAGGCGGCGGCGCAGGCGGTGAGCGCGGCGGTGCCGGGGGCGGCGCACCAGGCTGGAAGGAATCCAGGACCATGATGACAAGAAAAAAGATTTTGGGACCGCACGTGAAGCGCCTGCTGTCGGGCGTGTCCACCCACGGCCGCCGCCACCTGAGCGAGGTCGAGACCGACCTGCTGCAGACCGGCCTGCTGCTCGAGGAAGCCGTGGACAAGCTGACGGCCAGCTTCATGGCGATCCACAGCGCCGTCGGCGCGCGCCAGGAAGCGATCGACCGCCTGCTGGCCGGCGGCACCCCGACGCCGGAAGACAGCGCGAAGCTGGCGGCGATGTCGGGCGAGATCGGCACCCATGTGAACACGGCGATCACCAGCATGCAGTTCCAGGACATGACGAGCCAGCTCATCGACCGCACCCTGAAGCGGGTGACGGGCCTGCGCGAATTCCTCGGCACGCTCGACGAACATGGGGCGGACATCCGCCCCGAAACGGACAGCGACGAAATCGTCGAGCGCCTGGGCAAGGTCAGCATGGCGCTGGCGATCCAGTCCCTCGAATTGCGCAGCGTGCTGCGCAAGTCGGTCGAACAACGGCATCTCGAAAGCGGCGACATCGAACTGTTCTGACTCTGTTCAGGCAATTCGGCGCTATTCAAACCCAAGAAAAAGCAGGAGCACAACATGGCTAAAACAATTCTCGCGGTCGACGATTCGAGTTCGCTGCGCCAGATGGTGGCCTTCAGCCTGAAGGCCGCCGGCTACCAGGTGGTGGAAGCGGTCGACGGCCAGGATGGCCTCGACAAGGCCAGGAACCAGGTCGTCGACCTGGTGCTGACCGACCAGAACATGCCGCGCATGGACGGCCTGTCGCTGATCAGGCAGCTGCGCGGCCTGCCCGAATACCAGAAGGTGCCGATCCTGATGCTCACCACCGAGTCGTCGGACGAAATGAAATCGAAAGGCCGTGCGGCCGGTGCGAACGGCTGGCTGGTCAAGCCCTTCGACCCGCAGCGCCTGATCGAGGTCGTCAAGAAAGTGATCGGCTGATCTTGAAGACGCAGCGCCGCATGCACGGGCTTTTTTGCAAGGTTTCACCATGACGATCGACATCAGCCAGTTTTACCAGGTCTTTTTCGACGAGGCCGAAGAGCTGCTCGCCGAAATGGAACGGCTGCTGCTCGCCGTCGACGTGGCTGCGCCCGACAGCGAAGACCTGAACGCGATCTTCCGCACCGCGCACTCGGTCAAGGGGGGCGCCTCGACTTTCGGCATCACCGACATGAGCGAGGTTACCCACGTGCTGGAGTCCCTGCTCGACCGCATCCGCAAGGGCGAGATGGCGCTCACGGCGCAGCACGTGGACGCCTTCCTGGCCGCAAAGGACACGCTCAAGATGCAGCTCGACGGCCACCGCAACGGCGCCGAGGTCGACCAGGAAAGCGCGGCCAACGTGCGCATGATGCTGCACGACCTGTCCGAGGGACTGGTGCCGGCGGCGTCGCTGGTCGCGCCGTCCTTCCTGCACGCCGAGCCGAAGGCCCAGACGGGCGAGGGGGCGCACCGCTACAAGATCGAGCTGCCGAGCGTCGAACAGCGCGACGTGAATGCGCTGGTGGACGAGCTCGGCCTGATGGGCCGCGTCTCGGTCACGCCGCTCGAAGGCGGGCGCAGCGCGCTCGTCATCACCACCCACGAGAGCCTGGACGACATCGTCGCCATCTGCTCCTTCGTGCTCGACCCGGACGACCTGAAGATCTTCGAGGCGCCGCCGCTCACCCCCGAGCAGCGTGCGCTCGAGGCGCGCGAACGCGCCCGCATCGAGGAAGAGCAGGGCTATGGCTTCTTCGACCCGCTCGACGACGCGCCGGCAGCAAGCGAGGAGCTCTCGGACGACGAGCGCGGCTACGGCTTCTTCCAGCCGATCGAGCAGATCCGCGCGCTGGCCGGTGTCGACGCCCCGGAACGGAAAGCGGCCGAGGTGGTGGAAGCCGCCGAGAAAAGACAGGTAACGAAGAAAGACGAAAAGGGCGCGGAATCGTCCTCGATCCGCGTGTCGGTGGAAAAGGTCGACCAGCTGATCAACCTGATCGGCGAACTGGTGATCACCCAGGCGATGATCGAGCAACGCTCCAGCGGGCTCGACCCGATGCTGCACGAGCGCCTGCTGTCGTCCGTCGGCCAGCTGACGCGCAACACGCGCGAGCTGCAGGAAGCGGTGATGTCGATCCGCATGATGCCGATGGATTTCGTGTTCTCGCGCTTCCCGCGCATGGTGCGCGACCTGGCCGGCAAGCTGGGCAAGAAGGTCGACTTCATCACCCATGGCGCCGCGACCGAACTGGACAAGGGCCTGATCGAACGCATCGTCGATCCGCTCACCCACCTGGTGAGGAACAGCATCGACCACGGCATCGAGATGCCGGATACCCGCCGCGCCGCCGGCAAGTCGGAAGCGGGGCGCCTGTTCCTCTCGGCCGGCCACCAGGGCGGCAACATCGTCATCGAAGTGGCCGACGACGGCGCCGGCCTGAACCGTGAGCGCATCCTCGCGAAGGCCGCGCAGAACGGGCTGGCCGTATCGGACGCGATGAGCGACGCCGAGGTCTGGCAGCTGATCTTCGCGCCGGGCTTTTCGACGGCCGACGTGGTCACCGACGTGTCGGGCCGCGGTGTCGGCATGGATGTTGTCAAACGTAATATCACCGCGATGGGCGGTTCGGTCGACATCCGCTCGGCCCGTGGTTTCGGCACCACGATTTCGATCTCTTTACCGCTGACACTTGCCATTTTGGATGGGATGACTATACGTTGCGGTGAGGAAATCTATATCCTTCCATTAGGCTACGTGGTCGAGTCCCTGCAGCCGCGCCGTGAAGACGTGCGCGACATCGCCGGCCGCGGCCAGGTGCTGAAGGTACGCGGCGAATACCTGCCGCTGATCGCCCTGCACGACGTGTTCGGCATCGCCGCGCGCGTCCGGGATGCGGCCGACGGCATCGTCGTCATCCTCGAGTCGGAAGGCAAGCGCGCCGCCCTGCTGATCGACGACCTGGTCGGGCAGCAGCACGTGGTGGTGAAGAACCTGGAAGCGAATTACCGCAAGGTGGCCGGCATTTCCGGAGCGACCATCCTGGGCGACGGCGGCGTCTCCCTGATCCTCGACGTGGCGGCGCTGGTGCGTTCGTCGCGCCAGCTGGCCGACGAGGCGCTTGCCTCATAACTGAATACACAATAGGAAACAACACCATGTCCATGACGCAAAACCATGCCCACGACGGCGCCGGCAGCGAATACCTGGCCTTCACGCTCGGCTCGGAAGAATACGGCATCGACATCCTGAAGGTGCAGGAAATCCGCGGCTACGAAGCCGTGACCCGCATCGCCAACGCGCCCGAGTTCATCAAGGGCGTGATCAACCTGCGCGGCATCATCATCCCGGTGGTGGACATGCGCATCAAGTTCAATCTCGGCACGCCGACCTACGACCAGTTCACGG
>JBBWZO010000186.1:0-6791 GCA_039649125.1 Massilia sp.
TGTCCTTGACCGTGGCCGATTGGCCGGAAGGCTGCACCATCAGCTTGTCGCCGACCGAGACCTTGCCCGACTCGATGCGGCCCATGTAGCCGCGGAAGTCGTTCGCCTCGTGGCCGTTGTGGCGGGCGACGAGCTGCACCGGGAAACGGAAGGGCGCGTCGTGGGCTTCGTCGTACACGGTGAGCGATTCCAGCAGCTCGATCAGGGTCGGGCCCTGGTACCAGCCCATGTTGTCGCTGCGGTCCACCACGTTGTCGCCAGCCAGGGCCGACAGCGGGATCGCGGTGACGTCCTTCAGGCCCAGCGAATTCGCGAACTCCTGGTAAGCGGCGACGATGCGCTCATACACGCCCTGGTCGTAATTGACCAGGTCCATCTTGTTGACGGCGACGATCACGTGCTCGATCTGCAGCAGCTTGGCGATGGTCGAGTGGCGCTTGGTCTGGATCAGCAGGTCAACACCACCGTCTTCGCGCAGCTTGACCTTCGACACGTCGACCAGGATGATCACCGCATCCGCCGTCGAGGCGCCGGTCACCATGTTGCGGGTGTACTGCTCGTGGCCCGGGGTGTCGGCGATGATGAACTTGCGCTTCGGCGTGGCGAAGTAGCGGTAGGCCACGTCGATCGTGATGCCCTGTTCGCGTTCGGCTTCCAGGCCGTCGGTCAGCAGCGACAGGTCGATCGTGTCGCCGACGGTGCGCTTGTGCTTCGAGCGCGAGACGGCGGCCAGCTGGTCGGCGAAGATGCCCTTGCTGTCGTACAGCAGGCGGCCGATCAGCGTGCTCTTGCCGTCGTCGACGGAACCGGCGGTGATGAAGCGCAGCAGGCTGTGTTGGGTGAGCGTGTCGCTCAGGGCTTCGGTAGGTGCGTTCATCAGAAATATCCTTGCTTCTTGCGTTTTTCCATCGAGGCTTCCGAGGTCTGGTCGTCCATCCTGGTGGCGCCGCGTTCGGTCACTTGGGTGACGGCCGTTTCGGCGATGATCGCCTCGACCGTGGCCGCATCGGACGACACCGGGCAGGTGCACGAGATGTCGCCGACGGTACGGAAGCGCACGGTTTGCCTCTCCACCGTTTCGCCTTCGCGTGCCGGGGTGAGCGGGGTCAGCGGCACCAGCAGGCCGTTGCGCGGGATCACCTCGCGCTGGTGCGCGAAATAGATCGATGGCAGGGCCAGCTTTTCGCGGGCGATGTACTGCCACACGTCCAGTTCGGTCCAGTTCGAGATCGGGAACACGCGCATGTTCTCGCCCGGATGCACGCGGGTGTTATACAGGTCCCACAGTTCCGGACGCTGGGCCTTCGGGTCCCACTGGCCGAATTCGTCGCGGAAGGAGAAGATGCGCTCCTTGGCGCGCGCCTTTTCCTCGTCGCGGCGGGCGCCGCCGATGCAGGCGTCGAAACCGTGTTCGGCGATCGTCTCCAGCAGGGTCACGGCCTGGGCTGCGTTGCGCGAATCCGTTTGCGGATTACGCAGGCGCACGGTGCCGCGCTTGATCGAGTCCTCGACCGAGCCGACGATCAGGCGCTCGCCGAGTTCGGCCACGCGCGCGTCGCGGAAAGCGATTACTTCGTCGAAGTTGTGGCCGGTGTCGATGTGCACCAGCGGGAACGGGAATTTGCCGGGGCGGAAGGCCTTTTCGGCCAGGCGCAGCAGCACGACCGAGTCCTTGCCGCCCGAGAACAGCAGGGCAGGGTTGCTGCATTCCGCCGCCACTTCGCGCAGGATGTGGATCGCTTCGGATTCGAGGGCGTCGAGGTGGCGCGCGTTGACGTCGGCGAGAACGCCCGTCGTGTCAGAAAGGTTGGTCATGAATTGTGCCTTGTATTCTTGAGGTGGCGTACTGAATCAGGCTGCCACGGATTTGATACGGATGAGCTTACCGTCGACCACGTGCAGGCCGCATTCCTTCGATTCGGGGTTTTCCCACCACCAGCGGCCGGCGCGCACGTCCTCGCCCGGTTCGATCGCGCGGGTGCAGGGCTCGCAGCCGATCGAGGGGAAGCCGCGGTCGTGCAGGGCGTTGTACGGGACATTGTTGGCGCGGATGTATTCCCAGACGTTTTCCTCGGACCAGTCGGCCAGAGGATTAAACTTGGTCATGAAGTGCGCCGGATCGTCTTCCTCGACCCGCAGGTCGGAACGCGTCGCCGACTGCGCGCGGCGCTGGCCCGTGATCCAGGCTTTGTTCCCCAGCAGCGCGCGCCCCAAAGGCTCGACCTTGCGCACGCGGCAGCATTCGCGGCGCATCTCGATGCTGTTGTAGAAGGCGTTCAGGCCGTTCTGGGCCACATAGGCGTCCACCGCCTCCGCCTGCGGGCGGAACAGGGCGATGTCGTAGCCGTAGTGCGCCTTGACCTGGTCCAGCACCGCCAGGGTTTCCTTGTGCAGGCGACCCGTCTCCAGCGAGAAGATGCCGATCGGCAGCTTCGCCTTCAGGATCAGGTCGGTCAGCACCATGTCCTCGGCCGCGAGGCTCGAGGCGAACACGGCCGGCGTGAACTCGGCGGCGATGCGCGCGAGGATGGCTTCGGTCTCACGCACGCGGATGGCGAGGTCGCTCATAGATAAATCTCCAATGCGCCTTAAATGCCGGCGCCGGCGTCGCTGTGTTCCAGCGGCACGTCGCGTTCCTTGCGGCGGAACAGCGGCAGCGGCTGGTCGACCGAGGCCTGGTAGGTTTCCGAAAACACGGTCAGGCCCTTCAGTGCGTCGTGGATCGAACGGTCCTTGCGCGTGGCGTAGGCATTGAAGCCCACGCGCGACATCGAGAACAGCTGGTCGCGCAGCACGTCGCCGATGGCGCGCAGTTCGCCCGTATAGCCGAGGCGCTTGCGCACGTTGTAGGCGATCGAGTAGCCGCGGCCATCGCTGAACTTCGGGAACTCCACGGCGATCACGGCGAAACGGTCGGAATCGCCCTTCAGCTGCTCGAAGCGCTCGTCGGCGGCAATCCACACGCCCAGTTCGGCGCGTTGCGACAGGCTGTCCTTCTGCGCCAGCCAGACCGTCAGCGGCACGATGATCTTGCCTTCCGGTACGGTCACGGTCTCGGCGGCCTCGCCCTCGGCCAGGCGCAGGACGCTCCAGTCGTCGGCGACGACCTCGCGGCCGCGGATGATTTCTTTATGTGCTTCAAGCATGGTCTTCCCCAACCAGTTCGCCCGCCGAGATCGGCGTGGCATAGACGTGTTCCTTGAACGGCGCGATGCCGAGGCGCTGCGCGGTGTCGACGAAGCGCTCGCCTTCGAAGCGGTTGCCGACATACACCTGCAGCAGGCGGTCGATCACTTCCGGCATCTGCGCGCCCGAGAACGACGGGCCGATGATCTTGCCGATGGCCGCATTGTTGCCCTGCGCGCCGCCGATCGAGACCTGGTACCACTCGCTGCCATCCTTGTCGACACCCAGCACGCCGATCGAACCGACGTGGTGGTGGCCGCAGGCATTGATGCAGCCCGAGATGTTCAGCTCGATGTCGCCGATGTCGTGCTGGAAGTCGAGGTTGTCGAAACGCTCGGCAATGGCCGCCGCGATCGGGATCGACTTCGCATTCGCCAGCGAGCAGAAGTCGCCGCCCGGGCAGGAGATGATGTCGGTCAGCAGGCCGATGTTCGGCGTCGCCAGGCCCTTCGATTTCGCCAGCTGCCAGACCTCGAACAGGTCGGACTGCTTGACGTCGGCCAGCACCAGGTTCTGCTCGTGGGTCACGCGCAGTTCGCCGAAGCTGTACTTGTCGGCCAGGTCGGCCACGAAGTCCATCTGCTCGGCGGTGGCGTCGCCCGGCGGCACGCCGGTCTTCTTCAGCGACAGCACGACGGCGGCGTAGCCCGGCACCTTGTGCGGCTTGACGTTGCGGTTCAGCCAGTTGGCGAAGGCCTTGTTGTCCGCGTGCGCGGCCAGCGGGTCGATGCCTGGGATGGTTTCGTAGGCCGGCGGCTCGAAGTAGGCGGCGATGCGGTCATATTCGTCGCGCGTCAGGGTTTCCGGGCCATCCTTCAGGTCTTGCCATTCTTCCTCGACCATGCGCGCGAACTCCTCCACGCCCAGGGACTTCAGCAGGATCTTGATGCGGGCCTTGTACTTGTTGTCGCGGCGGCCGTACGAGTTGTACACGCGCATCACGGCTTCGGTATAGGTCAGCAGGTGCTGCCACGGCAGGAATTCGCGGATCACGCTGCCGATGATCGGGGTGCGGCCCATGCCGCCGCCGGCCATGAACTTGAAGCCGACTTCGCCCGCTTCGTTCTTCACCAGCGTCAGGCCGATGTCGTGGATGGCAATCGCCGCGCGGTCTTCGACGGCGCCGTTGATCGCCACCTTGAATTTACGGGGCAGGGCAATGAACTCGGGGTGGAAGGTGCTCCACTGGCGCAGGATCTCGGCGAACGGACGCGGGTCCATGATCTCGTCGGCAGCGACGCCGGCGAATTCGTCGGTCGTGATGTTGCGGATGCAGTTGCCCGAGGTCTGGATCGCGTGCATTTCGACGGAGGCCAGTTCGGTCAGGATGTCGGGGGTCTGCTCCAGTTCGATCCAGTTGAACTGGATGTTCTGGCGCGTCGTGAAGTGGCCGTAACCGCGGTCGTACTTGCGGGCGATGTGCGCGAACATGCGCATCTGCTTCGACGACAGCAGGCCGTAAGGCACGGCGATGCGCAGCATGTAGGCATGGCGCTGCATGTACAGGCCGTTCTGCAGGCGCAGCGGCAGAAACTCTTCTTCGGTCAGCTCGTCGTTCAGGCGGCGGGCAACCTGGTCGCGGTACTGCGCAATGCGGTCGCGGACGATGAGATGGTCGTACTGGTCGTAGCGGTACATAGTGGAATCCTGGGTGTGTGCGGTTTGCAGTTGCAAACCCTCTAAGCTAGATGCGATGGTAAGGGCTGGGAGCTTTATTCCAAACTACTGACAATTTATTTGCTTATATACGGTAGGGGTATAAGCAATCGCATAAAATAGCGCCCTACGTTGCCAATAAGCGTTTTCACACACACAACAACAGGAATGAACCTTCACCAACTGCGTTTCGTGCGCGAGGCCGTGCGCCAGAACTATAACCTGACCGACGCGGCCAAGGCCCTGTTCACGTCCCAGCCGGGGGTCTCGAAGGCCATCATCGAGCTGGAAGAAGAACTCGGTGTCGACATCTTCACCCGCCACGGCAAGCGCATCCGTGGCCTGACCGAGCCGGGGCGGCTGGTGCTGCAATCGGTCGAGCTGATCATGCAGGAAATCGACAGCCTGAAGCGCATCGGCAAGGAATACGCGGCCCACGACAGCGGCAGCTTCACCATTGCCACCACGCATACCCAGGCGCGCTACATGCTGCCGAAAGTGGTGCAGGCCTTCATGGGCAAGTTCCCGAAGGTGCGCCTGTCGCTTCTGCAAGGCAACCCCAAGCAGATCGCCGACATGGTCAAGACCGGACAGGCCGATCTCGCCATCGCGACCGAGGCAATCGCCGCCGTGGACGGGCTGGTGACCTTGCCCTGCTACCAGTGGGAGCACGTGGTGGTGGTGCCGCCGGAACACGAACTGCTGCGCTCCAAAACCGTCTCGCTGGAAGAAATCGCGGCCTATCCCCTGATCACCTACGACGCGGCTTTTGCCGGCCGCAGCAAGATCGACCATGCCTTCAGCTTGCGCGAGCTGAAGCCCGACGTGCTGCTGGAAGCCATCGATGCCGACGTCATCAAGACCTATGTCGAACTGGGGATGGGCGTGGGCATCATCGCCGGCATGGCCTTCGACCCCGAGCGCGACCGCAACCTGCGCGCCGTCTCGGTCGGCCACCTGTTCGGCATGAACGTGTCGCGCGTGGCGGTGAAGCAGGGCGCCTACCTGCGCAGCTATATTTATACCTTCATCGAACTGCTGGCGCCGAGCCTGAACCGCAAGATGGTCGAGGCCGCGATGCGCGGTGGCGACAACTATGAGTTGTAAGAGAAAAACATGAGTAATCAACAAGTTGCAAAATACTATGCCCTGCTGGGCGAAGCGCTCGAGGACAAATACCTCGAGCCGGACATGGACGAAGACATCGACGACATGAGTATCCACCTCGGCAACCTGCTGGCCGGGCACACCGTGCTGGAACTGGGCTGCGGCACCGGTTTCTGGACCGAGGTGGTGGCGGAGGCGGCGGCCTCCGTCGTGGCGCTCGACATCAACGCCAGCCTGGTCGACATCGCGCGTGAGCGCGGCATGCCGGAGGGGAAGGTGAGGTTCCGGGTGGCGGACGCGCTGGACCTGCCCGACGACATCGGCAAGGACGTCGGCAACATCACGGCGGTGCTGGTGAGCTTCCTGTGGTCGCACCTGAACAAGAAAGAGCAGGAGCAACTGCTGGCCACGCTCAAGAAGCGGCTGGGGAAGGACGTGCTGCTGGTGATCCTCGACGATTCCTTCGTCGAGGGCTTCAGCGAAACGATCGCCCGGACGGATGCCGAAGGCACGACCTACGAGATCCTGACGCTGCCTGGCGGCGAGCGCTTCGAGCTGCCGAAGAGCTACCAGTCCGACAGCGCGCTGCGCAAGCGGGTGGGCGGCGTCGGCAAGGAGATCAAGATCGAACGCGTCGAGTTTTTCTGGATTTTGACGTGCAGGTTGAAGTGAGAGAACGTATCGTATGAAATGAGAGAGCGTAGGGTGGACCGGGCTGTTTGGCCGGGGGACATAGGTAACACTTGTCGGGAGACATGGGTAACACTTCTTTTATGATTATTGCACCTCAAGAATTGGGAGCGTGCGATGCCTTGGAAGGAGTCCTCCACCATGTCAATGCG
>JBBWZO010000205.1:0-12665 GCA_039649125.1 Massilia sp.
CAGAATGCGCCGGCCCAGAAGGGCGGCAAGAAGCCTGAGAGCAAATACCCGGTCAACATGACCGACACCCCGTTCCCGATGCGCGGCGACCTCGCCAAGCGCGAGCCGGGCTGGGTCAAGCAATGGCAGGACAAGAAGATCTACGAGCGCATCCGCAAGGCAGCGGCCGGCCGTCCGAAGTTCATCCTGCACGATGGTCCGCCCTACGCGAACGGCGACATCCACCTCGGCCACGCGGTCAACAAGATCCTGAAGGACATGGTGGTCAAGTCGCGCACGATGGCCGGCTTCGACGCGCCCTACGTGCCGGGCTGGGATTGCCACGGCATGCCGATCGAGATCCAGATCGAAAAGCTGTACGGCAAAAACCTGCCGACCGCGGAAGTGCTCCAGAAAGCACGTGCCTACGCGCTCGAGCAGATCGACCGCCAGCGCGCCGGCTTCATCCGCCTGGGCGTGCTCGGCGAATGGGACAACCCGTACATGACCATGGCCTACGGTAACGAGGCCGACGAACTGCGCGCGCTCGGCAAGCTGCTCGACAAGGGCTATGTCTACCGCGGCCTGAAGCCCGTGAACTGGTGCTTCGACTGCGGCTCGGCCCTGGCCGAAGCGGAAGTCGAATACCAGGACAAGCGCGACCCGGCGATCGACGTCGGCTTCCCGTTCGCGGAACCGGAAAAAATCGCGGCCGCCTTCGGCCTGCCATCGCTGCCAGCGCGCATTGACCCAAATAACGCCTTCATCGTCATCTGGACCACGACCCCGTGGACCATCCCGTCGAACCAGGCGCTGAACGTCAATCCGGAAGTCACCTATTCGCTGATCCAGGCCGAGCGCGACGGCGCGCCCCTGCTGCTGATCCTGGCGCAGGACCTGGCCGAGTCGGTGCTGGCCCGCTACAAGCTGGAAGGCACGACGATTGCCACCACCCTGGGCGCCAAGCTCGAAGGCCTGCGCTTCAAGCACCCGCTCTACAAGGCAGACCCGTTCTACGACCGCAGCTCGCCCGTCTACCTGGCCGACTACGTGACCACCGAGAGCGGCACCGGTATCGTCCACTCGGCGCCGGCCTACGGTCTCGAGGACTTTATCTCATGCAAGGCGCATGGCATGAAGGACGACGAGATCCTGAAACCGGTGATGGGCGACGGCCGTTTCGCCAGCACCCTGCCGCTGTTCGGCGGCATGACGATCTGGGAAGCCTCGAAGCCGATCTGCTCGGCACTGACCGAAGCGGGCGCCCTGTTCGAACTGAAAATGTTCGACCACAGCTACATGCACTGCTGGCGCCACAAGACCCCGATCGTCTACCGTGCGACGTCGCAGTGGTTCGCCGGCATGGACATCACGCCCAAGGACGGCGGCCCGACGCTGCGCGAAACCGCGCTGGCCGGCATCGACAAGACCCAGTTCTTCCCCGACTGGGGCCAGGCGCGCCTGCACGGCATGATCGAGAACCGTCCGGACTGGACCCTGTCGCGCCAGCGCCAGTGGGGCGTGCCGATGGCCTTCTTCATCCACAAGGAAACGGGAGAACTGCACCCGCGCACCCCGGAGCTGCTGGAACAGGTTGCCAAGCTGATCGAGCAGAACGGCATCGACGCCTGGCAGGCGCTCGACCCGCGCGAACTGCTGGGCGACGATGCCGAGGTCTACGAGAAGAACAAGGACACGCTCGACGTCTGGTTCGATTCCGGCGTCACGCACCAGACCGTGCTGCGCGGCTCGCACGCACAGCAGCTGCAGTTCCCGGCCGACCTCTACCTGGAAGGCTCGGACCAGCACCGCGGCTGGTTCCACTCGTCCCTGCTGACCTCGTCGATGCTGAACGGCGTGCCTCCCTACAAGGCGCTGCTGACCCACGGCTTCACGGTCGACGAGAACGGCAAGAAGATGAGCAAATCGCTCGGCAACACGCTGGCGCCGCAAAAGATCTCGGACACCCTCGGTGCCGACATCCTGCGCCTGTGGGTGGCTTCGACCGACTACACGGGCGAGCTGTCGATCGGCGAAGAGATCCTGAAACGCGTGACGGAATCCTACCGCCGCATCCGCAATACGCTGCGCTTCCTGCTGGCCAACACCTCGGACTTCGACCCGACCAGGCACGCCGTGCCGGTCGGCGAACTGTTCGAGATCGACCGCTACGCGATCGCCGCGATGGCCGAGCTGCAGAAGGACGTGGCCGCACACTTCGAACGCTACGAATTCCACCCGGTCGTCTCGCGCCTGCAGAACTACTGCTCGGAGGACCTGGGCGGCTTCTACCTCGACATCCTGAAGGACCGCCTGTACACCACCGGCGTGGAATCGCAGGCGCGCCGCTCGGCCCAGACCGCGCTGTGGCACATCGCGCACGCGCTGCTGCGCGTGATGGCGCCGGTGCTCTCGTTTACCGCCGAGGAAGCCTGGGCCGTGTTCGCCGGCCAGCAGGCCTATGCGGACAGCGACGAAACCATCTTCACGCAGACGCTGTGGACCTTCCCGGAACTGCCGGATGCGCAGGCCTTGCTGGCCAAGTACGCGGCATTGCGCGAAGTGCGCGCCGACGTCACCAAGCAGCTCGAAGAGGTACGTGCTTCCGGCGCGATCGGCTCCTCGCTGCAGGCGGAGCTGACGATCAAGGCCGCAGGCGAGAAGCACGCGCTACTGGCCAGCCTGGACGACGACCTGAAGTTCGTCTTCATCACCTCGCAGGCGACCGTCGAGCAAGCGGCCAACGAGGCGGAGGAAGCGGTGCGGGTCACGCCGTCGGAAGCGCCGAAGTGCGAGCGCTGCTGGCACTACCGCCGCGACGTCGGCCACAACCACGAGCACCCCGGCCTGTGCGGCCGCTGCGTGAGCAACCTGTTCGGCGCCGGCGAAGCACGCCGCTTCGCCTGACGCGCGCTGTGTAAAATTGCTGTCTTGCCGACCGCCATGCCGCCACCGCGGCATGGCGGTTTTTCTTAATTCACCTTCAATCCAATGGCAACCAAGAAAAAATCGAGCATCTCGACCGTCAACAAGGCCGGAGCCGGCATGGCCCCATGGCTGGGCATCGCCTTCATCATCGTCCTGATCGACCAGCTGACCAAGATCACCGTCGAAAAGCTGTTCAGCTATGGCGAAACGCTGCCGGTGACCGGCTTCTTCAACCTGGTGCTGGTGTATAACCCGGGCGCGGCCTTTTCCTTCCTCGGCGACCAGGGCGGCTGGCAGCGCTGGTTCTTCACGGCAGTCGCCGTCGGCGCCATCGGCTTCATCCTCTACCTGCTCAAGCGCCACCCCGGCCAGCGCCTGTTCTGCTGGGCCCTCGCCCTGATCCTGGGCGGCGCCATCGGCAACGTGATCGACCGCGTCGCCTACGGCCACGTGATCGACTTCCTCGATTTTTACTGGCGCGGCTGGGGCCACTTCCCGGCATTTAATATTGCCGACATCGGCATTTCGATCGGCGCCTTCCTGTTCATCCTGGATGAACTGCGCCGCGTGAATAAGAATTAAACAAACTAACAGGAGCGCCTGAGAAGGCCTTCAGGGCAATCCCCAAGGGGGAGGCGACAGCGTCGAAGACAGTACGCTAGTACGGCGAGACGCTGCAACGCTGCCATGGAGGTCTTATCGGGCGCTCCATGAGGAGCCTGAGATGAGCATGGACTTGAAGGGTAAAAAGATCGTCCTTGGCCTGTCCGGCGGCGTGGCCTGCTACAAGTCCGCCGAACTGTGCCGTGCGCTGGTCAAGCAGGGGGCGAAGGTACACGTCGTGATGACCGAGGCCGCGACCCATTTCATCGGTCCGGTGACGATGCAGGCGCTGTCCGGCAACACCGTCTGGCTCGACCAGTGGGATCCGCGCATGCCCAACAACATGGCCCACATCGACCTCACGCGCGGCGCCGATGCCGTGCTGGTGGCGCCCTGCTCGGCCGACTTCATCCGCAAGCTGGCGCACGGCGCCTGCGACGACCTGCTGTCGACCCTGTGCCTGGCGCGCCCGCACGGCGTGCCGCTGCTGGTCGCGCCGGCGATGAACGTCGAGATGTGGCAGAACCCGGCCACGCAGCGCAACGTCGCGACCCTGCGCGCGGACGGCATCGCCATCTTCGGCCCGGCCGCCGGCGAACAGGCCTGCGGCGAGACGGGCCTGGGCCGCATGCTCGAGCCCGAGCAGCTGCTCGATGAACTGATCGCGTCCTTCGAGCACAAGATCCTGGCCGGCAAGCGCGTCCTGGTCACGGCCGGCCCCACCTTCGAAGCGATCGACCCGGTGCGCGGCATCACCAACCTCTCGTCCGGGAAGATGGGCTATGCGATCGCACGCGCGGCGCGCGAAGCCGGCGCCGAGGTGCTGCTGGTCTCCGGCCCCACCGCGCTGCCCACGCCGCACGGCGTGCGCCGCATCGACGTGCTGTCGGCTACCCAGATGATGGATGCCGTGATGGCGAACGTCGGCGGCCAGCACGTGTTCGTGGCCGTGGCGGCGGTGGCCGACTGGCGCGTAGCG
The DNA here is from genome assembly GCA_039649125.1 of Massilia sp. Classification (GTDB taxonomy): domain Bacteria; phylum Pseudomonadota; class Gammaproteobacteria; order Burkholderiales; family Burkholderiaceae_D; genus Telluria. The sequence continues at coordinate 4,490 of JBBWZO010000205.1, forward strand.
AACGCCAGCGATCAAAAACTGAAAAAGCAGGACGGCGGCGGCGCACCGCAGCTCGAATTCGTCCAGAACCCCGACATCCTGGCCACCGTTGCCGGCACGGTCTCGCTCTCGGGCTGGCCGTATTGCGTGGGCTTCGCGGCGGAGTCGGAAAACCTGGTCGAGTACGGCGCGGCCAAGCGCGAGCGGAAAGGCATCCCATTGCTAGTGGGCAATATCGGCCATCACACCTTCGGGCAGGATACGAACTCCATCGTCCTGTTCGACGAAGCGGGGCACACCGTGCTCCCCCACGCCGACAAGCTGACGCTGGCACGCCAGCTGGTCTCGGAAATCGGCAAGCGCCTGGAACAGCGCTCCCTGCTTACCTGAATTCCTTACCTGACTCACAAGAAAGAAGCATGAAAGTAGAAGTATGAAAGTCATCGATTTAAAAATTCTCGACCCGCGCATGAAGGAATTGCTGCCAGCCTATGCCACGCCCGGCAGCGCGGGTCTGGATTTGCGTGCCTGCATCGACGCGCCCCTGACCCTGGAGCCGGGCCAGACCGTGCTGGTGCCGACCGGCCTGGCCATCCACGTGGCCGATCCGGGCTATGCGGCCATGATCCTGCCGCGTAGTGGACTCGGCCATAAGAACGGCATCGTTCTCGGCAATCTGGTAGGCTTGATCGACTCCGATTACCAGGGCCAGCTCATGGTATCGACCTGGAACCGCGGCCATGCCGCTTTCACGCTGCAGCCGCTGGACCGGCTGGCGCAGCTGGTGATCGTGCCCGTGCTGCAGGTCGGCTTCAACGTCGTCGAGGAATTCGCATCGAGCGAACGGGGCATCGGAGGCTTCGGCAGCACCGGAAAACAATAACAGAGGAAGACCATGATTCGCATTGATCGACTGCGCCCGGCTGGCCTGGGCGTCGCCATCGCCCTGCTCCTGTCCGCCTGCGGCACGCAGGGCCCGATCCGCCAGCCCGGCACCCCGGGCGCCATCACCCAGACGCCGCAGGGCGTGCCGGTATCGCCCGAGGTGGCCGCGGCGGCCGAGAGGCTCACCAAAATGGCCGCGCTGCAGGACCGCCTGTACCGCGTCGCCGCGCCGCTGCTGATCGGCAATGCAGAACTGTGCAGGAAGCAGGCGCGCAACCTGCTCGGCTTCACCGCGAAGAACCGCCATTCCTTCCCGGGCATCTACAACAACGCCGCGCAGGTCGCGTTCGGCATGGACGAACGCCTGCAGGTCACCGGCGTGCTGGCCGGCAGCGGCGCCGCCAAGGCCGGGCTGCGCATGGGCGACGACCTCGTCGCCGCGGGCGGCAAGCCGCTGCCGACGGGGCCGGGCGCCACCAGCAAGCTGGGCGCCGTATTCGGTCCCCTGATGGCCGCCTCGCCGACGCTGCCCCTGACGATCGAACGCGACGGTCGCCCGCGCGACCTCAGCGTCCCGGTCACGCGCGCCTGCGCCTTCGGCATCGAGCTGGGCAATGCCGACAACGTGAACGCCTATGCCGACGGCTCGCGCATCATGGTCACCCGCGGCATGATCGCCGCCACCCGGAGCGACACCGAGCTGGCCTATGTGCTGGCACGCACGATGGCGCACAACATGCTCGAGCATCCGAAGGCGCAGCGCAATTCGGCCACGCTCGACAGCGTGATCGAAAGCCTGCTCCTGCGTACCAATCCCGACCTGTCGATGCTCAACGGCAGCGCCGGCATCAAGCCGATGCCCTCCAATATGGACGCGCAGGCCGACCGCCTGGGCGTATTCCTGCTGGCCCGGGCCGGCTACGACATCGACGGCGTCGCCGGCTTCTGGAAACGCTTCACGGCGACCACGCCGGTAACGGTGGCCAATGGCCACACGGCGAACCACCCGTCGATCGCGGCGCGCCTGACGGCGATCGAGCTGGCGGTGGCGGATGTGGAGGCGAAGCAGGCGGGCAAGAAGCCGCTGGTGCCGTAACGTCGGGTGGACGGGGGATAACAGTCCGGGGGACTGTTATCCCCCGTCCACGCGTTCAACGAACGCCTGCTTACCCCTGGCGTTTCTCAATCAGGTCATCAGCGAACCGCAGTTCGTCGCAGAGACCCACGCACTGTTTGAACGCGTGGACCGGAGCCCCGTCCACCCTACGGTCGCAGCACCAACATCGCTTTGGCGTCCCCGGCACCTCGCAATCCCCACCCCGCCGACTTTTTTTGTATCATTATCATCCCTCAAGCAGCGTCAGCCAACTCCCCATGGACAGCCTCGACCTCGAAGTACTCAAGACCGCCGCCGCCTGGCTCGATGCTGGCCACCGCTGTGAACTCGTCACCGTCATCAAGACCTGGGGCTCCAGCCCGCGCCCGATCGGCGCCACGCTGGCCGTACGCGACGACGGCCGCGTCGTCGGCTCGGTGTCCGGCGGCTGCATCGAGGACGACCTGATCGAGAACGTGCGCGCCAAGGGCATCGCGGAGGACGCGGCGCCGCACGTGGTCAGCTACGGCATCAGCGCCGACGACGCGCACCGCTTCGGCCTGCCCTGCGGCGGCACCATCGAGCTGGCCATCGAGCCGCTGCACGCCGGCAGCGGCATCCGCGAGCTGCTGCAGCGCCTGGAAGCGGGCGAGCTGCTCGAACGGCGCCTCGACCTGAACACCGGCGCCGTGACCCTCTCTCCTGCCGCGCCGGGCGCGACCCTGCGCCTCGAGAACGAGACGCTGACCACCGTGCACGGCCCGCGCTGGCGCCTGTTCATCATCGGCGCCGGCCCGCTGTCGCGCTTCCTGGCGCAGGTGGCGGGCGCCATGGATTACCGCGTCATCGTGTGCGATCCGCGCGAGGAATACCGCGCCGACTGGAACCTGCCGGGTGTGGAACTCGTCCACACCATGCCGGACGACCTCGTGATCGAGGCGAAACTCGACGCGCGCAGCGCCGTGGTGGCGCTCACCCACGACCCGAAGCTCGACGATCTGGCGCTGATGGAAGCGCTGAAGTCGGATGCGTTCTACGTCGGCGCCATCGGCTCGCGCCTGAACAACGCGAAACGCCGCGAGCGCCTGAAGCTGTTCGACCTGAGCGACGCGCAACTGGACCGCCTGCACGGCCCGATCGGCCTCTACATCGGCAGCAAGACCCCGTCCGAGATCGGCATCGCCATCCTTGCCGAAATGACCGCCGCCAAGAACGGCGTGCCGCCCGCCATGCTGGTGCCGCACGCGGCGGCGCCCCAGCCGGCCACTGCCGAGATCTGCGCGCGCTGACCGTCGCGAGCAATAAGAGCGTCTAACAAAATCTTCAGGCCGAGGCGCAGCGTCGAAGACAGTACGCCTGTACGGCGAGCCGCTGCAACGCAGGCATGGAGGTTTTGTTAGGCGCTCCAAACCAGGCGCGAGCAACAAACGGGATGCATGGCCTGGCGCCGCGCACCACACTGTCGTTTTGCCCGATTCCTTACCTTTGCCTCGCCCATGAACACAGCTAATTTCCTGCGCCTCCTGCTGCTTGCCGCCATCTGGGGCGGTTCCTTCCTCTTCATGCGCATCGGCGCGCCTGTACTCGGCCCGGCAGTGCTGATCGAATACCGGGTGCTGTTCGCCGCGCTGTTCCTGGCCGCGGTCGGACTCGTGCTGCGCAAGCGCCTGGACCTGCGCGCCAACTGGAAACATTACCTGATGCTGGGCTTCTTCAATTCCGCACTTCCCTTCCTGCTGTTCGCCTATGGGGCCCGCACGCTGACGGCCTCGGTGCTGTCGGTGCTGAACGCCACGGCGCCAATGTGGGGCGCGCTGATCGGGGCCTTGTGGGCGCGCCAGCCGATCACGCCGCGCACCGGACTGGGGCTGCTGCTGGGCACGGCGGGCGTGGCGCTGCTGGTGGGCTTCGACGACGTCTCGGCGCTGCCGGGCGCCGGTATTGCGGTGGCGGCGGCACTCACCGCGGCGCTGTGCTACGGCATCGCCACCCAGTACGCGAAATCGGCGAAAAGCGTCGAGCCCTTCGCCAACGCCCACGGCACCATGTGGGCGGCCACCCTGTTCGTACTGCCGGCGCTGCCCTTCTTCCCGAGCCCCGCGAGCCCGACGCCCGGCGTCTGGGCGGCCGTACTCGCCCTCGGCGTGGTGTGCAGCGGCATCGCCTACCTGATCTATTTCCGCCTGATCGCCGAGGTCGGCCCGACCTCGGCCCTGACCGTCACCTTCCTCAATCCGGTGTTCGGCATCCTGTGGGGTGCCCTGTTCCTGGGCGAGACGGTCGGCTGGCACACGCTCGCCGGTTCCGCCATCGTGCTGCTGGGGACGGCCCTGGTCACCGGCTTCGTGCCGCGCTTCGGCCGCGCCCCGGTCGCCGCTGCCAACAAATGAGCACGCAGATGAGCACGCAGACGCTGGCGCTGCCGGCGCCCTACCGTAGCGCCGACGTGCTCGCCTTCCACGGGCGCGATGCAGAGGGCCTGTCCGAGCAGGTGGTGCACGCCTCAGGTGCTTCGGGCGCTGCGCGGTTCCGCAAGGCGGTGCTGCTGAACGGCGTGCCGACGCTGCTCGACGTGATGCTGACAGGGGACACGGCGCTGTGCCGCATCGAGGCCGACGGCGCGCTCGTTGCGCCGACGCTGGCGCTGGCGCACGAAGCGCTGCGCAGCACGCTGGCGTTGCGCATCGACCCGGCGCCGTTCGCCGCCTTCGTGCGCGACGACCCGGTGTTCGGTCCGCTGGTCGCGCGCCAGCCGGGCCTGCGCATCGTGCAGTCCGCGACCGTCTTCGAGGCCCTGACCTGGGCCATCATCGGCCAGCAGATCAACCTGCCGTTCGCGATCAGCCTGCGCCGTACCTTCATCGAACAGGCCGGCCGACCGCACAGCAGCGGCCTGCGCTGCTATCCGGAAGCACCGGACGTCGCCCGGCTCGACATCGAGCAACTGACGACCCGCAAGTTTTCGCGCGCCAAGGCCGAGGCCCTGCTGCGCGTCGCGCGCCTGGCCGCGGACGGGAAACTGCCGCTGTCACAGCACGACGATCCGCAACAGGCGGCCGCAGCCCTGCTCGCAATCAAGGGCGTCGGCCCATGGACGGTCAACTACACCCTGCTGCGCGGCTATGGCTATGCCGACTGTTCGCTGGAGGGGGACGTGGCGGTGCGCAGCGCCATCGGGCGCCTGGCCGGCATGGCGGACAAGCCCGGCATCGCCGCGGCGCAGGCATGGCTGGCCCCCTACGCCCCGCACCGGACGATGGCCGCGGCCTACCTCTGGGCCAGCCTGAGCTCGCCTGCCTAGAGCGTCTAACAAAGCCCTCATGGCAGCGTTGCATCGTCTTGCCGTACTAGCGTACTGTCTTCGACGATGCGCCGCGCCCTGAAGGCCCCGCCTTCAGGGCCCCGTGAGGACTTTCTTAGACGCTCTTGGTCTGCAGCCGTTCAGGACCAGCGCGGCATCCCTTCGAACTGTTGCGCGCCCTCCCCCGAAAAGCGGATCAGTTCGGACAGCGGCACCGTCGCCAGGTTCTCGCTGCCGTAATGCCCGCCGAGGGCGCTGGGAATCTTGAGGCAGTACCTGCGCCCTTCGGCCAGGGGGCCGAGCGTGGATTCGGCCAGGTCGACCAGTTCCGGCATGTACCAGTCGTTGAGGAAGTCCTGGTTGTACGACAGCGCGTCGAGCTGCTCGCGATCCTCCGCCACCAGCTCGCAGGAAAGATCCTGCGGGCGCAGGCGCCAGAAGCTGCCGTCCTCATCGCCGATGATCAGGTTGCCGAAGGCATTGACGCCCAGTACTTCGACCGCCGTCAACCCTACCCAGCCCCAGGCTTCGTTGATTTCGTCAAGAGTAATCATGGTCGCACCGAAAGTTGGCATTGAAACCTGGCGTGCCTCGGAACCATTCCCAGACTCGCCTGTCATTTTGTTGGACAGTGCCGAGCCCGCCAAGTGCGGCGAACGCGCAGGCGGTTTGATGTGCGTCGAGCAGGCGGGGGCAGGAAACGAAAAAGCCGCTGTCCCCTCCCAAGGGAACAGCGGCTTCTGAGGCTTTTATACCTACGAATTTGGTTGCGGGGACAGGATTTGAACCTGTGACCTTCGGGTTATGAGCCCGACGAGCTGCCAGACTGCTCCACCCCGCGTCTGATGGAATGAATTATACGCGTTCCCGCCCGTTTAAGCAAACCCAATGCCTGGACTGGGCGCGATTACCGCTGTGAATGGCACTAAAGCAACACCATTGCAACACCATTGCCGGGCCGGCGTGGCGTCACAGCCGGGCGAATCGGGTGTAAAGTAGGCATACATTCATTCTCGTCATTCTCTATGAAATTCTGTTCCGAGTGCGGCCATGCGGTCGCGCTGGTTATTCCCGAAGGCGACAACCGCCCGCGCCACGTGTGCACGCAGTGCGGCACGATTCATTACCAGAACCCGAAAATGGTGATCGGCTCCATTCCCGTCTGGGAACAAGGCGAAGAGCTGCAAGTGCTGCTGTGCCGGCGCGCGATCGAGCCGCGCCACGGTTACTGGACGCTGCCGGCCGGCTTCATGGAAAACGGCGAAACCACCAGCCAGGCGGCCGTGCGCGAAACCGAAGAGGAAGCCGGCGCCAACATCGAGATCGGCAGGCTGTTCACGCTGCTCAACGTCGCCCATGTGCACCAGGTGCACCTGTTTTACCTGGCGCGCCTGCTCGACCTCGACTTCGCACCCGGCGAGGAGAGCCTCGAGGTGCAACTGTTTTCCGAGCGCGACATTCCCTGGGACGACCTGGCCTTCCCTACGATCCGCAAGACGCTGGAACTGTTCTTTGCCGACCGCGTCAAAATCCGCGAAAGCCGGGATAAAATCGGCTATGGCGTTCACTGCCACGACATCGTTCGCCCGATGATCGCCCCACGCGAACCCGACTGAGCGCTTGATACCCGCATGATTCCCTGGCTCGAAGCTCATACGCCGTTTCCCGACGTATCCGAGGCGCTGACCGTCGACGCGCCGGGACTGCTCGCGGCCGGCGCCGACCTGTCCCCGCGCCGCCTGCTGCTGGCCTACCAGAACGGCATCTTCCCCTGGTTCTCCGAAGGCCAGCCCATCCTCTGGTGGAGCACCGATCCGCGCATGGTGCTCTATACCGATGCGTTCAAGGTCAGCGACAGCCTGAAGAAAACCCTGCGCCGCGTCGAGCGCAGCAGGACCACGGGCGGATGCTGGCAGGTGCGCTTCGACAGCGACTTCGAAGGCGTCATGCGCGCCTGCGCCGCGCCCCGAAAGGATGGGCCCGGCACCTGGATTTCCGAGGAAATCATCGACGGCTATACCGGCCTGCACGCCATGGGCTACGCCCACTCGTCGGAGGTGTGGCTGGACGGCGAACTGGTCGGCGGAGCCTACGGCGTGTGCATCGGCCGCATGTTCTACGGCGAGTCGATGTTCGCGCGCGTGTCGGACGCCTCGAAGGTCGCGCTCGCCTACCTGGTCGCTTTCCTGCGCGCGCACGGCGTGCGCATGATCGACTGCCAGCAGGAGACCGGGCACCTGGCCTCGCTGGGCGCCGCGCCCATCCCGCGCAGCGCCTTCCTGCGGCACCTGCGCGCAGCGATCCGGGAGCCGGCCATCGGTCCCTGGGAGCCGATTTCACCTTTAAGCGCACCGTTGACCACCTAACAGTGCGCGCGACTCTCTTTCGTTAGAATAGGTCCATCACGTCGTCCCGAGAGCCCTGCATGACGCACTTAAATGACCTGCCCTTCTCCACGCTGCAGTTCTACACGACCGCGCCTTACCCGTGCAGCTACCTCGACGCACGCCAGGCGCGCTCGCAGGTCGCCACGCCTTCGCACCTGATCAACGCGGACGTGTATTCCGAGCTCGTGAAGAACGGTTTCCGCCGCAGCGGCATCTTCACCTACCGCCCGTATTGCGACGGCTGCCAGGCCTGCATCCCGGTGCGCGTGCGCTGCGAGGAATTCGCAGCCAGCCGCACCCAGCGCCGCGCCTGGAAGCGCCACGGCGACCTGACGGCCATGGTCGCCAACCTGTCGTTCTCGGACGAGCACTATGCGCTCTACCTGCGCTACCAGACCACGCGCCACGTCGGCGGCGGCATGGACCAGGACAGCCGCGACCAGTATGCCCAGTTCCTGCTGCAAAGCCGGGTCAACACGCGCCTGGTCGAATTCCGCGAACCCGACGGCACGCTGCGCATGGTATCGA
>JBBWZO010000220.1:0-6581 GCA_039649125.1 Massilia sp.
GCTGCATGAAAATCCTGACGTTCAGTACGCTTTTTCCGAACAGCGAGAAGCCGGGCCACGGCATCTTCGTCGAGACGCGCCTGCGCCACCTGGTCGCCAGCGGCCAGGTCGAGTCGCGCGTGGTGGCGCCGATTCCCTGGTTCCCGTCGACCAACCCGCGCTTCGGCAACTACGCGCGTTTCGCAAAGGCGCCGCGCCACGAAGTGCGCCACGGCCTGCAGGTGGCGCACCCGCGCTACCCGGTCATCCCGAAGGTCGGCATGAGCCTGGCGCCGGCGCTGCTGGCGCAGGCGGCCAAGCCGGCCATCGCGCGCCTGATCGACGAGGGCTATGACTTCGACCTGATCGACGCCCATTATTTTTATCCGGACGGCGTGGCCGCCGCCATGCTCGGCCGCTATTTCAACAAGCCGCTGGTGATCACCGCGCGCGGTTCCGACATCACCCTGTTCCCGCAATACGCGCTGCCGCGCCGGATGATCCTGTGGGCCGCGAAGCGCGCCGACGCGATCATCACGGTCTGCAACGCGCTGCGCGACGAAGTGGTCGCCATGGGGATCGACGCCGACCGCGTGGTGTCGCTCCGGAACGGCGTCGACCTCGAGCTGTTCCGCCCGCTCGAACGCAGCCCGAACGACCTGTTTACCCTGCTCGCGGTCGGCCACCTGGTGCCGGTCAAGGCGCAGGACCTGATCATCGGCGCGCTGCCGCTGCTGCCGGGCGTGCGCCTGGTGCTGGCCGGCGACGGCCCCGACCGCGCAAAACTGGAAGCGCAGGCGCGCGACCTGAAGGTCAGCGACCGCGTCACCTTCCTCGGCGCGGTGCCGCAGGCGCAGCTGCGCAGCCACTACAGCGCCGCCGACGCGCTGGTGCTGGCCTCGAGCCGCGAAGGCTGGGCCAACGTGCTGCTCGAATCGATGGCCTGCGGCACCCCGGTGGTGGCCAGCCGCGTCTACGGCACCCCGGAAGTGGTGGCCGCGCCGGAAGCCGGCGTGCTGATGCGCGAGCGCAGCCACCAGGGCGTGGCCGACGCGGTCAACGCGCTGCGCGCCAACTATCCCGACCGCGGCGCCACCCGCCGCTATGCCGAGCGCTTCAGCTGGGACGACACCACCGACGGCCAGATCCGCCTGTTCGATGACGTCCTGCTGCGCCGCGCCGGCCTGCCCTCGCTGGCGCGAACCTGACCAAGGATGGACTGACACAATGGAATCTCTTCTGTGGGCAATGAACCTGTGCGCCGTGGTCTTCCTCTGCCTGTGGGCGCTGAAGACGGACAAGCGCCGCGAAAAGGAAATGCAGGAAGCGCAGGAGCGGGCCGCGGCGGCGCGCAGGGAGGGCCGCGATGCGTGACCTGTTCCTGCTCTCGCTGCTGCCGCTGATGCTGTATGCGATGGCGCAGCGCCCCTTCATCGCGGTTGGCATGTGGGTCTGGACCGCGCTGTTCTTCCCCAACGGCTGGGTCTACGGCGTTGCCTCGCACATCCGCTACAACCTGTTGTTCACGGCCGTGGCGATCATCGGCTACCTGGTGTACAAGCACAAGCCGAAGATCCACCTGGGCATGATCGGCGGCTTCGTCCTGCTGTTCTTCCTGTGGACGATCGGCAGTACCGCGACCACCATCGGCAACCCCGAGATCGCGTTCGAATACTGGGTCAGGTTCTTCAAGGTGTTCATGCTGTTCGTGTTCGTCGTGCTCACCATCCAGGACAAGCTGCACGTCGACTTCGTGCTGTGGTGCCTGGTGCTGTCGGTCGGCTTCTATGCCGACCTCGAGGCCCTGAAATTCCTCGCCAGCGGCGGCGGCCACAAGATCGCCGGCATGTCCGGCCACGTGCTGGGCGACCGCAACGAGCTCGCGCTCGCCTTCGTGATGACGCTGCCGGTCTGCTACTACCTGCTGGGCGAATACGGCAAGCATTCGCGCGTGCTGCGCCTCGGCCTGCTGGGCACGATGGCGCTGCTGGTGATCGGCGTGATCGGCACCTCGTCGCGCGGCGGCTTCCTGGCACTGGCCGCGCTCGGCGCCTACATGTACGTCAAGAGCGAGCGCAAGGTGCTGCTGACGGTGCTGATCGTCGCGCTGGTGGTGGGCCTGGCGCCCTATATCACGGAAGACTACACGAACCGCCTCGATACCATCCAGACCGCCAACGAGGATGCCTCGTTCATGGGCCGCGTCGTCTCGTGGAAGCTGTCGTTCATCATGGCCATGAAGTACCCGTTCTTCGGCGGCGGCTTCAAGTCCCTGGAAAACTTCCCGGTCTGGCTCGACCTGTCGCGCGAGTTCTTCTCCTACCCCTGGTTCTATACCGGCACCGCGATGCCCAATACCCAGTTCGCGCGCGCCGCGCACAGCGTCTACTTCCAGGTGCTGGGCGAACAGGGCTTCGTCGGCCTCGGCCTGTACCTTGCCTGCCTGGTAAGCGCTTTCTGGAAGGCGGGCAGTGTGGCGCGCCGTGCCCGGCGTGCCGGCGCCCCGGAGTGGCTGCGGACCATGGCCACCATGCTCCAGCTGAGCATCTTCGCGTTCGCCCTCGGCGGCGCCGCGCTCAGCTTCGCCTACGTCGACCTGATCTTCTGCCTGTTCGGGCTGGTACTCGTGGTCGAGAAGCGCCTGCTGCCGGCGACGCTGCAGCAGATGGCGGCCGGCACGCAGCCGGGCGCCGCGGCTGGCACAGCGGCCGGGGCGGCGCGGCCGGGCACGGCCATGCCGGCCCCCGGCGGCGCGCAGCCGGCGCTGGCCCGCACCACCTTTTCCGCATCCACCGCTCCCGGCTTGCGGCCGCGCCGGGATTGACACGCACTCAAGAAGGCGGACCTTTCTTTACCAATGAACGACCACATCATCCGATCCGCCGGCAACGCCATCGCCCGCCTCACGCGCGGCAATGGCCGCGTCGCGATCGTCAATTACCACCGGGTGTTGGCCGCACCCAGCCCTTACCTGCAGTCCGAACCGGATATCGGCATCTTTACCTGGCAGATGGAACTGCTGGCGCGCTGCTTCAACGTGCTGCCGCTGCGCGCGGCGCTGGCGGCGATCGACGCCGGCCGGGTGCCGCCGCGCGCGGTCTGCATCACCTTCGACGACGGCTACCGTTCGGTGCACGACCTGGCGCTGCCGGTGCTGCGCCGCCTCGGCCTGCCGGCGACCGTATTCGTCAGCAGCGGCTATGTCAACGGCCACACGATGTGGAACGACCGCATCGTCGAAGCCGTCGAAACCCTGCCGGCCGATGAACTCGACCTGGCCGAATTCGGCCTGGGCGTCTACTCGCTGCGCAGCGTGGCCGAACGCGCCAGCACCCTCGGCAGCCTGACGGAAGCGTCGAAATACCTGCCGCCGCAGGAGCGCAGCCGCCTGGTCGGCCGCCTCGAGACCATGGTCGGCGAAGGCAGCGCATCGCCCCTGATGCTCACGCCCGAGATGGTCGTCAACCTCGACCGCCACGGCATCGAGATCGGGGCGCATACGGTGTCGCACCCGATCCTTACCAGCCTCGACGACGCCAGCGCCATGCACGAGATCGCGACCAGCAAGCGCGAACTCGAAGCCATCGTCGGCAAGCCGGTGCCGCTGTTCGCCTACCCGAACGGCAAGGTCGGCAAGGACTTCGATGCGCGCCATGTGGCGATGGTGCGCGAGGCCGGCTTCCAGGCCGCGTTCACGACGGCGGTCGGCGCCCTCACGCGCCACCACGACCGCTACCAGCTGCCGCGCAGCCGCCCGTGGGACGACACCCCGTTCCGTTTTGGGCTGCGCCTGCTCCAGTGGCTGGCGCGTGGCTAGCCGATGAAACGACATGACACCGGCCCCGCGGCCGGAACCCGCAGCAACCAGGCTTCGGCCGCCGTGCCGAAGGAAACACCCATGAACAAACGCGCATTACTCATCGCTTTTCACTTTCCGCCGCAGGCGGGCAGCAGCGGCATCCAGCGTACGCTGAGCTTTTCGAAACTCCTCGGCCGCCACGGCTGGGAACCGATGGTGCTGTCGGCGCACCCGCGCGCCTTCGGCGTGCAGAATCCCTCGCAGCTGGCCGACATCCCGGCCGGGCTCGTGGTGCGGCGCCCGTTCGCGCTCGACACCAAGCGCCACCTCGGTTTCAAGGGCCGCTACCTGCAGGCCATGGCCATGCCCGACCGCTACATCTCGTGGTGGTTGGGCGCGATGCCGTCCGGGCTGTCGCTGATCCGCCGCTACAAACCGCAAGTCATCTGGTCGACCTTCCCGGTCGCCACCGCGCACCTGATCGCGCTCGGTCTGCACCGCCTGAGCGGACTGCCCTGGATCGCCGACTTCCGCGACCCGATGCTGCAGCCCTCGCACCCGACCTCGAAACGCCTGCGCGCCATCTACGGCTGGATCGAGCGCCAGACCCTGCAACGTTGCCGCTTCGCGATCTTCACCACCGAGGGGGCGATGCGCTCCTGCCGCGACCGCTTCCCCGAGCTCGATCCGGCCAAGTTCCTGGTCATCGAGAATGGCTACGACGAAGAAGAATTCGGACGCCTGATCGCGGCCGCCACCCCGGCCGCGCCGAGCCAGCGCACGACCCTGCTGCACAGCGGCGTGCTGTACGATGCCGGGCGCAATCCGGAATCCTTCCTGGCCGCGCTGGCCGCGCTGAAGGCGGCCGGCAAGGTCGACGCCGCGACCCTGCGCGTGGTGCTGCGCGCGCCGGGCAACATACCGGCCACCGAGGCCAAGGTCGCGCGCCACGGCGTGGGCGACATCGTCGAGGTGCTGCCGCCGGTGCCCTACCGCGACGCGCTCAACGAAATGCTGGGCGCCGACGGCCTGCTGCTGTTCCAGGGCACGCCCTTCAACAGCCAGATCCCGGCCAAGATCTACGAATACTTCCGCACCCGCAAGCCGATCCTCGGCCTGGTCGACCCGGCCGGCGAAACCGCGCAGGTGCTGCGCGGCGCCGGTTTCACCCTCACCGCCCAGGTCGACCAGCCGCAGGAGATCGCCGCTGCGCTGGAGCGCTTCCTGCCGGGCCTGCGCGACGGCAGCGCCTATGTCGCCACCGACGAGGTGATCGCAAGCGCCTCGCGCACCCACAAGGCGGCGCAGCTGGCGCAGCTGTTCGACAAGGCCGCGCGATGAGCCTGAAACCGGTTTCCGAGCTCGACGCCAGGATCGCCAAGGGGGCGGTCTGGATGGTCGCCTTTAAATTCCTCGACCGCGGCATTGGCCTGCTCAGCACCCTGATCCTGGCGCGCATGCTGGTGCCGGCCGACTTCGGTCTGGTCGCGATGTCGATGATCCTGATCGCCGCGATGCAGCTGCTGGTGTCGTTCAGCTTCGACGTCCAGCTGATCCAGAATCCGAAGGCCGGGCCGGAACATTTCAATACGGCCTGGACCTTCAACGTGATCTTCGCCACCGTCTGCGGCATCGCGCTGGCGGGGCTGGCGATCCCGGCTGCCCACTATTACAACGAGCCGCGCCTGGAAAACATCCTGTATGTGCTGGCGCTCGGTTTCGCGATCCAGGGCTTCTCGAACATCGGCACCGTCAAGTTCCAGCGCGAGATGCGCTTCGACAAGGAATTCCGCTTCCTGCTCAGCAAACGCCTGGCCACGCTGGTGGTGACGATCCCGCTCGCCATCACCCTGCGCAACTACTGGGCCCTGGTGCTGGGCACGCTGGCCGGCACCATCCTGTCGGTGATCCAGTCGTACGTCGTCTCGACCTACCGCCCGCGCCTGTCGCTGGCCGCCCGCGCCGAGATGTTCAACGCCTCGAAGTGGCTGGTGGTGAACAACGTGATCCAGTTCGTCAACAACCGGTCGGCCCAGTTCATCATCGCCCACTACACTACCCCGGCCGCGCTGGGCGTGCACGCGATCGCCACCGAGATCGCCACCATGCCCACCACCGAGCTGGTGGCGCCGATCAACCGCGCCGCCTTCCCCGGCTACTCCAAGGCTGCGCACGACCTCGACCTGCTGCGCGACAGCTTCCTGAAGGTGATCTCCTCGATCGCCCTGTTCTCGATCCCGGCCGGGGTCGGCATCTTCGCGGTCGCCGACGTGCTGGTGCCGGCGGCGCTGGGCTGGCAGTGGCTGGCGGCGATCCCGCTAATCCAGATTCTGGCGGTACACGGCGTGATCAAGGCGGTGCAGACGAACATCACCTATATCTACCTGGCGCTGAACCGGCCGCGCCTGATCACGCTGGTGTGGTCGGCGCAGGCGGTGGTCATGGTGGCGCTGCTGATCCCGGCGGTGCAACACTACGGGGTGATCGGCGCGGCCTATGCCTACCTGACCACGGCGATCGTGATGATCCCGGTCAACCAGAGCATGGTCGCGCGCTGCCTGGGCCTGGGCTGGACCAGCTTCTGCCGCCAGCTGGTGCGTCCGCTGCTGGCCGCGCTGGTGATGGCCGGTGCCGTGCTGGCCGTGAAGAGCCAGCTGGTGCTGCAGCATGGGGCCACCTTCGAGTACGTGCTGGCGCTGCTGCTGTGCGTGGCAGTGGGCGCGCTGACCTACGGCGCCACGCTCTACCTGCTGTGGCGCCTGGCGAACTCGCCGCACGGACTGGAACGCTACGGCTTCGGACG
>JBBWZO010000226.1:0-9176 GCA_039649125.1 Massilia sp.
GTCCTGGTCGACCTCGCGGAACAGCATTGCGTGGCTGTACAAATAAAAATCGTAGGCGAACATGCCGCCGATGCCGAGGCAGGCGAACTTGATGGCCCAGCGTTCCTGGGTGGTCTTGTTGCGGTAGGCCTGCTCCACCAGCAGCATGCCGCCGACCGCCTGCACCACGCGCGCCATCACCGGCAGCACGCTGTTGAGCAGGGCCAGGTCCCAGTAGCCGAAGATGGCGGCGACGATCGCCAGCAGGTAGCAGACGGCGGCGACGAACAGCGTCGGGCGCAGGCCGAACGGCAGCCGGCTGCCGGGCGTTCTCCAGTCTCCCAGCAACACCACGAGAAACAGCGACCAGGCGGCGTTGCGCGCGACCTCGAACCCGTCGGACAGGTCGGTCCACATCAGCAGGTCGGTGGCGGCCCAGGCCAGCGAACCGGCCCAGAAGCTTGAAACCAGGCAGGCCGCCACCAGGATCGGCCCATAAGCGCGCCCGCGCCAGCCGGTCAGCAGCGGCACGCCCAGGCCGAGAAAGCCGAGGGCCGCTAGACCATAGCTGTAGGCGGCAATGCTGGTTGGGGAAACACTATCCATGGGCGAGTGCGAGGCGAGATAGCTCGGGGTAAAACCTTATTCCGTGCAGCGCCCGAAGCCCAGGAAGGTACGAGAAACCGTAGCGAGCGGAAGGCGTGTTGGCCGAGAAGCGCAGCTGTACTTAACGTACAGCGAGCATCGCAGGCCGACACGGCGACGCGCAGTAGGTTTATCGAGCCTCCCTCAGCGGCCGCTGCGGAAGAGGACGACTTTCAGGGTGTTGATGAGTACCAGGAAATCGAGGAACAGGCTGTTGTTCTTCACGTAGTACAGGTCGTACTGCAGCTTTTGCAGCGCGTCTTCGGCCGAGGAACCGTAGCCGTAGCGCACCTGGGCCCAGCCGGTAATGCCCGGCTTGATGCTGTGACGCACATTGTAGTACGGGACCACTTCGATCAGCTGTTCGACGAAGTATGGGCGCTCCGGGCGCGGGCCGACGAACGACATCTCGCCCTTGAACACGTTCAGGATCTGGGGCAGCTCGTCGATACGGGTCTTGCGCATGAAGTTGCCGACGCGGGTGACGCGCGGGTCGTTCTGCGCCGCCCACTGCGGCTTGCCACCCTTTTCGGCATCGGCGCGCATGCTGCGGAATTTGTGCACGAAGAAGCTTTTCCCGTCGCGGCCGACCCGCTCCTGCGAGTAGAACACCGGGCCGCGGTCTTCCAGCCAGACCGCGAACGCGGCCAGCAGCATCAGCGGGAAGGTCAGCACCAGGATCGCGGTACTGCACACCAGGTCGAAGCTGCGCTTCATGAACATGCGCACGAAACTCTGGTCGAAGCCGCCGCCGAACACGAGCCAGCTCGGCTGGATCGAATCGACCCGGATCTGGCAGGTTTCGCGCTCGAAGAAGGTGGCGGCATCGGTCACCTTCAGGCCTTGCAGCTTGCAGTCGAGCAGTTCCTTGATCGGGAAACCGCCGCGGCGGTTCTGCACCGAGACCACGATTTCCGACACGTTGTATTGGCGCGCCAGCTTCACCAGCGAATCGCCGTCGCGCACTTTCAGCAGGCTGTTCTGTGCTACGCACAGTTCTTCGCCGGCGGCCGGGATGAAGCCGGCGATGTCATAGCGGTGGTAGCGGTTGGCGCGCTCGGCCAGGTCGCTGCATTCCTTGGCCAGCGGACCGCCACCGAGGAACATGATGCGCGACTGCAGGAAGCGCGCTTCCGAGGTCTTCAGGAAGATCATCCGTGCGCAGTAGATGCCGACGGCGGACAGGGCGAACACCAGGAACAAAATGCTGCGGCCGAAGGACAGCTCGGGCGCGATATAGAACACCAGCGTCAGGATCAGGAAGCCCATCGCGAACGAGGGCATCAGCTTCATCAGGAACGGGTGGCGCAGGCCTTCCTCGAAGTCGAGCTGGTACATGCCCATCGCGCTCATGCTGAACACGATCGCCAGCGCGAACGCGACGGCCGAGGTGAAGAAATGGTCGAGCGAAGGCACGCTCAAGGTGCCGCCGACGTCCATGTAGCGCAAGGCGGCGCCGGCGTAGGCGGCGCCAAGCAGCACCAGCACTTCCACGACCAGCAGCACGGAAACGATCTTCGACACGTAGTGGTTAGAAATCCTGAACACGTCAGCCTCCTTGATTCTTATTACTTACTCGGATACCACGGGCAGCGCCTGGCCCTGCAGGTCGCGGACATACCAGTCCATGGCCTGTTCCAGGCCTTCGCCGATGCGGTGCGTGGGTGCATAGCCCAGCAGCGCCGTGGCCTTGCCGATATCGGCTTGCGAATGGCGCACGTCGCCGCGACGGAAGTCGACGTATTGCGGCTGGTGGGCATCCACGTGCGGGAAGCGCGTGCGCAGCAGCGCGCGCATCATCGCGTACAACTCGTTCAAACTGGTGCGCTCGTTGAGCGCCACGTTATAGACCTGGTTCACCGCTTCCGGACCGGCCAGCGCGGCCAGCAGGTTCGCCTGCACCACGTTGTCGATGTAGCAGAAGTCGCGGCTGGTCTCGCCGTCGCCGTTGATGCGCAGCGGCTGGTTGCGGATCAGCGCGGCCACCCACTGTGGGATCACGGCGGCGTAGGCGCCATGCGGATCCTGGCGCGGGCCAAACACATTGAAGTAGCGCAGGCCGATCGATTCCATGCCGTAGGTCCGGCCGAACACGTTCGCGTACAGCTCGTTGACATACTTGGTGACGGCATAGGGCGACAACGGGTTGCCGATCACGTCTTCCACCTTCGGCAGCGCCGGGTGGTCGCCATAGGTCGAGCTCGACGCGGCGTAGACGAAGCGGCGCACTTTCGCATCGCGCGCGGCCACCAGCATGTTCAGGAAGCCGGTGACGTTGACGGCGTTGGTCGTGACCGGGTCGTCGATGGAACGCGACACCGAACCGAGCGCGGCCTGGTGCAGCACGAAATCCACCCCGGCGCAGGCTTGCGCGCAGTCGGCTGGATTGCGGATGTCGCCCTCGATGAAATTAAATTTCATCCAGGCCTCGTTCGTGACAGATTCTTTCACCTGTTCCAGGTTGCGGCGGTGCCCGGTGGCGAAGTTGTCGAGCCCGGTAACACGCTGGCCAAGCGCGAGTAAGGCCTCGACCAGGTTCGAGCCGATGAAGCCGGCAGCGCCGGTAACCAGCCAATGGTGGCTGTGCTGGCCCAGCTGCTGCCTAACGTCTTGAATCTTATTCACAGTTTTCCGAACACTTTCTCGATAACGAAGGTAGAGCTCGCGCAACCGGCGATGCCGGGCGCGCGCGGCAGGGACTGCTGTCCTTGCCGCTGCAATTTCTCACCTTTTCCTACAGGCGCCAGACGCAGTAGCCGGCCTCGCGGATGGCCTTTTCGTCGAACTGCGACTTGACGTCGATGAAGCAGCCGCCGTCGTTGAGCTTGGCCTGGAAGTCGGTCAGCGACAGGGCCAGCACTTCCTTGTGCGGCACGGCGGCGATCAGGGCGTCGGCCTTCGGCAGGCTGGCCCAGTTCTTTTCCAGTTCGATGCCGTATTCGTGCTGGGCTTCGGCGGCGTCGGCCAGCGGATCCCAGACGTGGACGTCGACGCCGTAGCTCTGCAGTTCGTGGACGATGTCGGCCACTTTCGAATTGCGCAGGTCCGGGCAGTTTTCTTTAAACGTCAGGCCGATGACGTTGACTTTCGCGCCCTTCACCTGGAAGCCCGAGGAAATCATCGATTTCACGGTCTTTTCGGCAACGAACTTGGCCATGCCGTCGTTGATGCGGCGGCCTGCCAGGATCACCTGCGGGTGGTAGCCGACCATCTCGGCCTTGTGGGTCAGGTAGTACGGATCGACGCCGATGCAGTGGCCGCCGACCAGGCCCGGGCGGAACGGCAGGAAGTTCCACTTGGTACCGGCCGCCTTCAGCACTTCCAGCGTGTCGATGCCGATCTTGTCGAAGATGATCGCCAGTTCGTTCATCAGGGCGATGTTCAGGTCGCGCTGGGTGTTCTCGATGACCTTCGCCGCTTCGGCGACCTTGATGCTCGAGGCGCGGTGCACGCCGGCGGTGATCACCGATTCGTACAGCTGGGCGATGCGCTCCAGCGATGCGGCGTCGTCGCCCGAGACCACTTTCAGGATCGTGGTCAGGGTATGTTCCTTGTCGCCCGGGTTGATGCGCT
The DNA here is from genome assembly GCA_039649125.1 of Massilia sp. Lineage (GTDB taxonomy): Bacteria > Pseudomonadota > Gammaproteobacteria > Burkholderiales > Burkholderiaceae_D > Telluria. The sequence continues at coordinate 4,198 of JBBWZO010000226.1, forward strand.
CCGGCGAGAAGCCGACGTGGAAGTCCTGCATCCACTTCATGCCCGAATGCTTTTCCAGCAGCGGAATGCAGACCTCTTCGGTGGCGCCCGGATACACGGTCGACTCGAAGACGACGATGGCGTCCTTCTTCATGTGCTTGCCGACCGTGGTGCTGGCGCCGATCAGCGGCGTGAAGTCGGGGTTGTGGGCGATGTCGACCGGGGTCGGCACGGCGACGATGACGTAATCTGCCTGGGCCAGCATGGCCGGGTCGGTGGTCACTTCCAGCAGCTTCGACGCCTGCAGCTGTTCGGTCGAGACTTCGCCAGTCGGGTCAATGAATTTTTTGTAGTTTTCGACTTTCGACGCCGACAGGTCGAAACCAATCGTCCGTACTTTCTTGCCGAATTCCACTGCCAGCGGCAACCCGACGTAACCCAGTCCTACTACCGCGACGACCTGATCTGCTTTCATTATCAGCTTCCGTTTTCGTATAAAGTTTTGCAATTATGCCAATTTTTAATATAGCATGGGAACTAGACACACCTCAATCTCGCGCGCCAGTTTGTACGACGTCAACAACATGAATCCAAAAGGGATGTTGTATTTGCATTCGGACGCTCCCGCTCCTTCCCAATCCGTGCATGCTGTCGACGCAGGCGAATACGCCAGAGTGGCGTGAGATGCGGCAGAAAGAGGCGCGCTGGCCCTGTAGTTCGCATGACAATGTGCAATATAGCATTTTCTGTCTGACAAGTTCCGCAAGAAAATGAATCGTGCGCGGCACACACAGTTGACAAATTTGCACCAGTAGAATGTTGTCGATCGTTTACAATCTTGCGCGACCAATCATGCATCGGAATAAACACCGGTGACCACCGCAGGAGCCGCGCTTGAACGACCTCGAATTCTCCTACTTTGACAATGCCGCACCGGTAAACGATGCACTCGACGCTTTCGTGCGTGCGCATCCGGAGGGCAACGCCTACCAGCTGGCGGCCTGGCGCCGCGCGGTGGCAGACGCCTATGGCTACCCGGGCCAGGCCTTGGCCGCACGCCGTGGCAGCGAAGTCATCGGCATGCTGCCGCTGTCCCGCGTGGCCCGTCCCTGGGGACGCCCGCGCTGGGTCTCGCTGCCTTTCTGCGACCTGGGCGGCGCGCTGGCGACGTCAAACGAAGTGGCCGAGGCCCTGGCCGCGCGCGCGCGGCGCGACGTCGGCCCCGCCGGCGCGACCGGGCTGGAACTGCGCTGTTCGGCGCCGCAGGCGCAGGACGAACAGGAGGCGCAGGACGAGTCCGCGCTGGAGGGAAAAAAGGTGAGGATGGTGCTGGGCCTGCCCGGGAGCGCGGCGGCACTGATGGGCTCGTATCCGCCGAAGCTGCGCAGCCAGGTGCGCAAGGCGGAAAAGAACGGGCTCACCTCGGAGGTGGCGACAAGCGCGGCGGCGATCGCCGAGTTTTACGATGTCTACAGCCGCAACATGCGCCGCCTCGGCAGCCCTCCGCACAGCCGCGCCTGGTTCGAGGCGATCCACCGCCACTACAGCGCGGCCGGCGACATGTTCATCGTGGTCGTGCGCCATGAAAATAAAGCGGTCGGCGCCGGCTGGGTGCTGTTGTGCGGCGACAGCGCCGTCATCCCCTGGGCCTCGACCCTGGCCGAGTACAACTCGCTGGCGCCGAACATGCTGCTGTACTGGGCGATCCAGGCGCACCTGTGCGAGCGCGGCGTGCGCCAGTTCGACTTCGGCCGCTCGACCTATGGCGAAGGCACCTATAAATTCAAGAAGCAATGGGGCGCCCGCCCGGTCGCGCTCGACTGGCGCGAGTGGGACGCGCAGGGAACAGCGCCGATCGCCGCCCCGGCCAGCGCCGGCGGCAAGTCGACCCTGCGCCCGCTGGTGGAAAGCGCCTGGCAACGGCTGCCGCTGGCGGTGACGAACAGCCTCGGACCGCGCCTGCGGCGGTTTATTACGTTATAAGAGGGAGAACGGATACCCCGATGACGCAGTCAAAGCGCGGGGGCAAGGCGGGAGAGAAACAGTAAAGAATGTCAGGTGGTGCGGCTGGCTGGGATCGAACCAGCGACCCTTGGCTTCGGAGGCCAATACTCTATCCACTGAGCTACAGCCGCACGGAGAAATGCCTGAGCGATCCGAAGGATACAGTCTTTCGCGCGCGGCGTCCATGGAAAGGTAAAACTTGCTTGGAAGGCATGTGCCATACGGCATTTTTTGGGACTATAATCGCCGATGGCGGCCTTTGCAAAAAGTCATGCAGGAAGCACAAGCGCCGGGTAGCAGGTTTTTTTAATCGTATTAAGGAAATCATGAGCGACGCACACAATGAACAATCGTTTATCCGGACGCCCAAGCAACTGATCGGTGTAGTCGCCGGCTTCTTCCTGGTAATCGTCATCGGCATCATCCTCCTGGTCGTCTTCGTCACCAACGACCGCCTGGAAGGCGCCGGCTCCAACAGCATGGCGCCGGAAGCGGTCGCGGCGCGCCTGCGCCCGGTGGCCGAGGAAGGGTTCACATTGCGCGACGCGAACGCGCCGAAAGTGCTGCAGGCCGGTGACGCCGTCTATACCGCCGTCTGCGCCGCCTGCCATACCTCGGGCGCGGCAGGCGCGCCGAAGATCGGTGCGCCCGCCGACTGGAACGCCCGCCTGGCGCAAGGCTACGACACGCTCGTCAAGCATGCGATCGAGGGCATCCGCGCGATGCCGGCCAAGGGCGGCAACCCCGACCTGGACAATCTCGAAGTCGAGCGCGCCGTCGTCTACATGGCGAACCAGAGCGGCGCCAAGTTCAAGGAACCGGCCGTCCCGGCGGCCGCGCCGGCTGCCGCCCCTGCCGCGGGTGCTGGCACCGAAGTCGCGGCGGCGCCGGCCGCGCTGAACAACGCCACCGCGTCGCCGATCGGCGGCACCCCGGCCAGCGCGGCGCCGACGGCACCGCCAAGCGCGGCAGCGCCTGCAGCCACCGCTGCTGCCCCTGCAGCTGCGCCTGCACCAGCTGCCGCGCCTGCCGTCGCCAATGCCGACGCCGGCAAGGCCTTGTACAACAGTGCCTGCATTGCCTGCCACGGCGCCGGCGTCGCCGGGGCACCGAAACTGGCCGACAAGGCCAACTGGGCCCCGCGCATCAAGCAGGGCAACGCGGTGCTGTACGAGCATGCGATCAAAGGCTACCAGGGCAAGGCCGGCGTGATGCCGCCGAAAGGCGGCTCGAGCGCGCCGGACGCCGACGTCAAGGCGGCAGTGGACTTCATGGTGGCCTCCTCGCGTTGATCGGGCTCAGCGGCACTGCAGAACGAGCCGCCCCGCTGGGGCGGCTTTTTTATGGTGTTTGGACTAAATTGCTACATAAAGAAACAAATTTAGGCTTTCAAAGCAAATAATATTCGTAAAAGAATCGACAATGTTGTGTTGTATTTGGACGAAATTTTGAACAGCGGCCTTGATTTCCCTGTTCCGTAATCTTGCTTTGGCGTAATCTTCAAGAAATTCCATGGGGCAATAATTTATTCCCTACAGTAACTTCCTGAAGACTGCCATGACCTTCCCACTCCAGAATTTTGCAATGCGAATCGCCGCAATCGCGGCATTCGGTACGACCCTCGTCGCCTGCGGCGGCGGCGGTGGCTCGAATGCAAGCCTGGCAACGACCAGCTCGGCCAGCGCACCGGTGCAAAGTGCCCCGGTCTCGACCTCGATCGCCTCGTCGGATCCATCCGGCATCAGCCCGATGCCCCAAAGCATCGCACCGGTGACGGCCTACAGCGTATTCGGCACCGTCACCGACGTGCGTGTCCAGAATACCAGCGCCGCGGCCCAGGCCGAGGTGCCGGTCACCTTCGGCCAGGTGTTCGCCGCCGGCCACCTGCAGCCTTCGGACTCGCTGGTCGGCAGCTTCGAGAACGGCGTGATGATTCCCTTGCAGCTCGACGTCAAGGCCACCCATCCGGACGGTTCGGTACGCCACGCGGTGGTGTCGGGCATCGTGTCCGGCATGGCCGCCAATGAAGTGCGCACCATGGCGCTGATGAAATCGAATGCGCCGCACACGGCCGGCCTGTCGCCGCAGACCCTGCTGTCGAACGGCTTCAGCGCGTCGGTACACGCCACCATCAACGGCGTGCGCTACGACGCCTCGGCCGACGACCTGATCAAGACCGGTGCGCCGGTCCAGACCTGGCTGTCGGGGGCCGTCGCCAACGAGTGGCATGTCTCGGCCCCGCTGACCTCGAGCGACGGCAGCGTGCACCCGCACCTGACCGCGCGCTTCGCGATCCGCTGGTACGACACCCTCAAAAAGGCGCGCGTCGACGTCACCATCGAAAACGCCTGGGCCTACGAGCCGAACCCGCAGAACTTCACCTACGATGCCGAAGTCATGGTGCGCGGCGACGTGGTGTATGCGAAGCAGGCCCTGAACCACCTGCACCACAGCCGCTGGCGCAAGGTGTTCTGGTGGGGCGACGCTGCCCCGGTGCACGTCAAGCATAACACGGCTTACCTGATCGCCAGCCGCGCGCTGCCGAACTATGACCAGAGCGTCACCGTGAACGAATCGGCCCTGGCGAACCTGAAGTCGAAGTGGACCGGCACGGCGATCGAGCCGATGGGTATCGGCCTTGCCCTTGCCTATATGCCGGCTACCGGCGGACGTAACGACCTCGGTCTGTTGCCAGGCTGGGCGGCGTCTTACCTGCTGTCAATGGATGCGCGCGCCAAGGAAGTGACGCTCGGCACCGCGGACCTGGCCGGCAGCTGGTCGATGCACTACCGCGACAAGAATACGGACCGCCCGGTCAGCCTGATCGACTACCCGTACATGACCATCTATGGCGCCGGAACGGATACCAAGAACCCGGTCACCAAGTTGCAGGAAGCCTTCCCGAAGTGCGCGCTCGACGCCAGCTGCAGTTCGCCCTATCGCCAGGATACGGCACACCAGCCGGCATTCTCCTATCTGCCTTACCTGGTCACCGG
>JBBWZO010000264.1:0-5176 GCA_039649125.1 Massilia sp.
GCCCAAAGGCACGGTCGTCGCGTACAGCGACAACTCGTCCATCATCGAGGGCACAACGGTATCGCGCTTCTATCCGCGCGGCGCCGCGCAAGGAAATGTGTACGAGGCATCGGAAGAGCTGACGCACATCCTGATGAAGGTGGAAACGCACAACCACCCGACGGCGATCTCGCCGTTTCCGGGCGCCTCGACCGGCGCGGGCGGCTAATTTCGCGACGATGGCGCGACCGGCCGTGGAGCGAAACCGAAAGCAGGCCTGACCGGCTTTACGGTTTCCAACCTGATGCTGCCGCATGCGGTGCAGACGTGGGAAAACAATCGCGATGTGGCCGAGCCTGTGGCGCACCGCGAGCCGCATGCGCAAGGCGGCATCTACGGCAAGCCGGACCGTATCGCATCCCCGCTGCAGATCATGATCGAAGGTCCGATCGGCGGCGCGGCATTCAACAATGAATTCGGCCGGCCCATCCTCGGCGGCTACTTCCGCACCTACGAGCAGAATGTGGGTGGAGCGGTGCAGGGTTATCACAAGCCGATCATGATTGCCGGCGGCATGGGTAACATCTCCGCCAAACATACGAAGAAGAATGACCTTCCGGTCGGCAGTCTGCTGATTCAACTCGGCGGTCCCGGCATGCGCATTGGCATGGGCGGCAGCGCGGCATCGTCGATGGCGACCGGCACCAATACGGCCGACCTGGATTTCGATTCGGTACAGCGGGGCAACCCGGAGATGGAGCGCCGGGCGCAGGAAGTCATCAATGCCTGCTGGGCGATGGGCGATGAGAATCCCATCCTGTCGATCCATGATGTCGGCGCCGGCGGCCTGTCCAATGCGTTCCCGGAAATCACCAATGACGCCCGGCGCGGCGCGATTTTTGATTTGCGCAAGGTGCCGCTGGAAGAGAGCGGCATGGCGCCCAAAGAAATCTGGAGTAATGAATCGCAGGAGCGCTATGTGCTGGCGATTGCCCCAGAAAGCCTGCCGCTGTTCCAATACCTGTGCGAGCGCGAACGCTCCCCGTTCGCGGTGGTCGGCACCGCCACAGAAGAGCGGCAATTGAAGGTCATCGACCCGGAGCAGGACAACAATCCCGTGGATATGCCCATGGACGTGTTGCTCGGCAAACCGCCGAAGATGCATCGCGACGTCACCCGTGTTCATAACGAATATCCACCGGTCGACCTGACCGGCATGGACCTGGCCGAGGTGGCTCAACGCGTGATGCGCTTGCCGGCGGTCGCAGACAAGTCCTTCCTGATCACGATCGGCGACCGCAGCGTCGGCGCGACTACCGTGCGCGACCAGATGGTCGGCCCGTGGCAAGTGCCGGTTGCCGATTGCGCGGTGACGGCGATGAGTTTTGAGGGCAATCTCGGCGAAGCAATGGCGATGGGCGAGCGGACACCGCTGGCGGTCATTAATGCCGCAGCATCCGGCCGGATGGCGGTGGGTGAAGCGATTACCAATATTGCAGCTGCACCGATTGCAGACATCTCCGACATCAAGCTCTCGGCTAACTGGATGGCTGCCTGCGGGCAGCCTGGTCAGGATGCGGCGCTGTTCGACACCGTCAAGGCAGTCGGTATGGAACTGTGCCCGGCATTGGGCATCAGCATCCCGGTCGGCAAGGATTCGCTGTCGATGCGCACCACCTGGAACGACGATGGTGAGAACAAGTCCGTCATTTCGCCGGTGTCGCTGATCGTGTCGAGCTTCGCGCCGGTGCCGGACGTGCGCCGTTCGCTGACCCCGCAACTGCGCACGGATCTCGGCGAGACCGCCCTGATCCTGATCGACCTCGGCCGCGGCAAGAACCGCCTGGGTGCCTCGGCGCTGGCGCAGGTCACCCAGCAGCTGGGCGACAGCGTGCCGGACGTGGACTCGCCGGAAGACCTGAAAGCCTTCTTCGGCGCAATTCAACGATTGAATGCCGAAGGCAAGCTGCTGGCCTACCACGACCGCTCCGACGGCGGCCTGTTCGCCACGCTGTGCGAGATGGCCTTCGCCGGCCGCGCCGGCGTCTCGGTCAACCTCGACATCCTGGCGATGGAAGGCGAGCATTCCTCGGACTGGGGCGACGCCAAGAACTGGGCCAGCCAGGTCGGCGAGCGCCGCAACGAGATGACGCTGCGCGCGCTGTTCTCGGAAGAGCTGGGTGCCGTGGTGCAGGTGCGCGCGGAGGATAAAACGCTCGTCATGAACGTGCTGCGCGAACTGAACCTGGGCCCCTGCAGCCACATCATCGGCAAGGTCAACGACCGCGGCGCGATCGAATTCACGCGTGACGCGAAAGTCATCTACAACGAGAAGCGCAGCGACCTGCACCGCCTGTGGAGCGAGACCAGCTGGCGCATCGCCCGCCTGCGCGACAACCCGGCCTGCGCGGACCAGGAATACGACCGCCTGCTGGACGAAAGCGATCCTGGCCTGTCGCCGAAGCTGACTTTCGATCCGGGCCTCGACGTTGCGGCGCCGTTCATCGCCCTAGGGGTGCGTCCGCGTGTGGCCATCCTGCGCGAGCAGGGCGTCAACTCGCACGTGGAAACCGCCTGGGCCATGCACCAGGCCGGTTTTGCGGCGGTCGACGTGCACATGAGCGACCTGATCGCCGGCCGCGCCAGACTCGAGGACTTCCACGGCGTGATCGCGGTAGGCGGCTTCTCCTACGGCGACGTGCTCGGCGCCGGCGAGGGCTGGGCCAAGACCATCCTGTTCAACAGCCAGCTGTCCGACCAGTTCGCCGCCTTTTTCGCGCGCAAGGACACCTTCGGTCTCGGCGTCTGCAACGGCTGCCAGATGCTGTCGAATCTGAAGTCCATCATTCCGGGCGCCCACGCCTGGCCGAAGTTCACCCGCAACAAGTCGGAACAGTTCGAGGCACGCTTCGGCATGGTCGAGGTGCTGGACTCGCCGTCGATCTTCTTCGAAGGCATGGCCGGAACCCACGCGCCGCTGGCGATCGCCCACGGCGAAGGCTTTGCCGACTTCTCGCTGACCGGCGACATCAAGGAAGTCGTGCAGTCGCTGCGCTATGTCGACAACCGCGGGCAGGCGACGGAACAGTATCCGTTCAACCCGAACGGCTCGCCTGGCGGCCTGACGGCGGTCACCACCCCGGACGGACGCTTCACCGCGATGATGCCGCACGCCGAGCGCGTGTTCCGCACCGTGGTGCATTCCTGGGCGCCGCCGGGCTGGGGCGAGGACGCGCCGTGGATGCGGATGTTCCGCAATGCGCGCAAGTGGGTGGGTTGATCCCGTGACCAGGACGCCTCCTTCGGGAGGCGTTTTTCATTGGGTGTGGCGAGTGAGGTTTACCATCGCCAACATTTCCTCCTTTAAATTCAAACGCTTACGCTGCTGAGCCCGCACAATTCCGAGGCGGCATTCCTCCCCGATCATGGTCCCAGGCGGCACGCCCGCCCTCTACCAAAGGAGACCTCCATGACGCTCAGCAACTCGTATCGAAGCACATCCGCCCGGGCCATCCTGGGCATTGCACTCGCACTCGGCCTGACCGCCGCCCCTGCCATTGCCCGGACGGAGCCGGCCGCCGCGACGGCCACCCTCGACGTCACCAGCATTGACGCCACCGGACAATGGCGCTACTCGGGCGTCGTGACGGTGCCAGCCGCGCCCGGTGCGCGCATCCAGGTCGACGCTCGCATCCAGAACCAGACCTCGCGCGCGGGTTACCGCGATGCGATCAGGGCAAGCACGGGCACACCGGTGGCGCGGGAAGGGGAGACGGTCGTGGTGCCGTATTCGGTCGAGGGGCCGCCCCTGACCCTGGGCGAGCTGCGCAGCGCGCTGACGGTGCAAGTGCAGGACTCGCTGACCAGTCCGACCCTGCGTACCCTGTTCGCGGAAAGTGCGACGGTGTCGCCGAGCGCGGTGTGCGGCTGCCCGCCGAAAGGCTGCGTGCGCACCCAAGGCTATTGGGGCAACAAACCGGGCGTAGTCTGGCCGGCACCGTACAGCCGCAAGGCGCTGTTCTTCTCCTCGGGCCGCACCTGGCAGCAGATCCTGGACATGCCGCCGCGCGGCAGCGCTTACATGATCCTGGCCCACCAGTACATCGCCGCTGTCCTGAATCGCGCCGCCGGAGCCTCGGCACCGGCCGCGGTACAGTCCGTCATCGATGCGGCCGGCGCCTGGCTGCGCAGCGGCACCGTGCCCTGGACCTGCGGGTATGGCGGGTATGGCGGGTATGGCGGGCATGACAAGCATGGCGGGCAGGGCAAGCATGGCGGGTATGGCAAGCATGGCGCGCATGACAGCTGCGCGCAGCAGAAGACCTGGGCGGGGATACTCGATACCTACAACAACGGGCAGTATCCGGGAGCGCCGAAGCTTTGCAAGTGAGGCGCGAGCGCTTTGCAGCGTGGCGTGCCGGACAAGGCATGGAGCAAGCGAAGCCAGGCGAAGGGATCTAGGGTCATCGAGGCCATTGGCCTCAATGACCCCTACGGTCCGGCGTGGCCAGCAATAAAAAAGGCGCTTCCAGGGAAGCGCCTTCTCGTTCCAGCGATCCGGAAATTACTGGATCTTGGCCTTCTTCATCAGCGAATCGCGGTATTCCGCCAGCTTGCGCTGCTGGATCTGTTCCGCGACCTGCTGCTTGACCTGCTCCAGCGGCGGGATCTGCACTGGACGGCTGTCTTCCAGCTTGATCACGTGGTAGCCGAACTGGGTCTTCACAGGCGTGTCGGTGATGCCGCCTTTTTGCAGGGCAACCATGGCCTTCGAGAACTCAGGCACGAAGCGGGTCGGGTCGGTCCAGCCGAGGTCGCCGCCCTGGGCAGCCGAGCCCGGGTCCTTGCTTTGCTTGGCCAGTTCGTCGAACTTGGCGCCGCTCTTGAGCTTGGCGATGATGCCCTTGGCGTCGTCTTCCTTCTCGACCAGGATGTGGCGGGCGTGATATTCCTTGTCGCCGGCCTGTGCCTTGAACTTGTCGTACTCGGCCTTGATGTCGGCGTCGGTCACCGGTTCTTTCTTCTGCACGTCGGCGAAGAGCTCGCGGATCATGATGGTCTGGCGGGCCAGCTCCATCTGGGTGCGGAAGTCGTCGCTCGCGTCCAGGCCGCGCTTTTGCGCTTCCTGCATGAAGATCTCGCGGGCGATGACCTCTTCCTTGATCTGGTCGGTCATCTCGGGCGTGACCGGACGGCC
>JBBWZO010000273.1:0-10998 GCA_039649125.1 Massilia sp.
CAAAAACTGGCCGCGACAAAATCAAGCTGGAATCGACCGCAGGTACCGGTCACTTCTACACCACCACCAAGAACAAGCGCACGATGCCGGCGAAGATGGAAATCATCAAGTTCGACCCGAAAGCACGTAAGCACGTTCCGTACAAGGAAACCAAGATCAAGTAATTGGTCCTGGTGCTGTACAAGAAAAGCCGCCCACGCAAGTGTGCGGCTTTTTTGTTTTATATACGCTTGGTGACAGTCCGTGCATTTCTAGCAAGATTGTGTCGGTATAGTGAGAGGGTTTCGAATCCGACACCTCTGTCACCATGTCCCGCCGCAGCTCCGCTCTTCGCCGTGCCGGCCTCGCCGTCCTCCTGCTCGCTGCCCTTGGCGCACACGCCGCGCCGCCGGAGGCCCCGCCTTACCCCAACACCAGCGGTTTCGGCGTCGACTTCGACAGTAGCGAAGAGTGGCACCGCCAGTGCATGCGGGCCGCCCACCTGGCCCCGTCTCCCGCCTACGCGGCGGCACCCACGCTCGAAGAACCTTATACGGAGGCGACCGATCTGTATTACATGAAGCGTGAGCAGGCGGCGGCGACAGCTGCCGAATGGCGCCGGGTGCGCGGGCAGGCCCTGGCTGTTGGCGACGACGCCGTGCTGATGATGTTGCATGCAAACGGCTATGGCGTGGCCCGCGATACGGATCGCGCCATCTATCACGCCTGCCGGCTACCCACGGCCAAGGCGGAGATGGAAGCCCGTGTCGGCTACCTTGCCTCGAGATCGCTTGCATCCGATAGCCAGCCCTTCGACCTGTGCGACCACATCACCAGCGGGCGCATGGGCAGCATCTGCGCCGTGATCGGCGAAGGGCGTGACGACCGCGTCCGGCGTGCGCGGCTGGACCGCTTCGCCGCTACCCTGCCTGCCGAAGCGCGCGAGCCATTTTCCCGCTTGCGCAAGGCCGCCGCCGAGTTCGCATGCAAATCGGCTGACGAGGTGGACGTGAGCGGGACCGGTGCCGCCGGCAAAGCAACCCGACACATCGGGCGGCGCGACGAGGAGTTCATGCAGACCTTGTTCAAGACGGCAAACGGCAAGATCGCGCGCGCGAACGCTGCGCAACTGGCAAGGCTGGAGCGCCAGCTGGAGGCACTGTACCGCCAGGTGCTGGCCACGCCGTCCGAACAGGAGAACCATCCGGAGCGTCTCCACTATCTGACGGTGACACGGGACGACGTGCGCACGATCGGGCGCGCCTGGCTGGCCTACCGCGACGCCTGGGGCGCCTACCTCGCCGCGGCAGGGGCAGGCAGCAACCTGGTATCGGTCCAGGCCGAGCTGGCCCGCCAGCGCATCGCCCAGCTTTCACGACTTACGTGGAAGTAAGCGGGGAAAAGGAGAGCGAATAAAAAAACGGCTCCCGCGCGGGAGCCGTTCAATATTCAATCATCGAAGCTTTGCTTATGCATAGCTGCGCAGGCGCAGCGAGAACTCCTGGAGCGACTTGATGCCCGAGGCCTCGGCGCGTGCGCACCAGTCCTGCAACTGCTGCAGCAGCTGGTCGCGGGTAGCGTGCGAGCGCTCCCAGATCGCGCCCAGTTCCACACGCATCTGGTGCATCGTTTCCAGCGCCTTGCTGTGCTTGAACAGCTCGATCAGCTGCTCTTTCTGCGACAGTTCCAGCTTGGCCGGCTCGCGCTGCAAGAGTTTGCGCGAGGATTTCAGGAAGCGCTTTTCCAGCTCGGCCATGTGCTTCAGGTGTTCGAGCTCTTCGTGGAAGGCGCGCTTGACCGACTTGGCATACTTGGCCATCACGTCGTAGCGGTTGGTGATGACCGACTGCAGCGTGTCGAGGTCGGCCACGGTCTTGCCCTTGGCGAACTTCGGCTCCGGCGCCACTTTCTTCACCTTCGCCAGGCCCAGCATTTCCAGGGCGCGGATATAGCCCCAGCCGAGGTCGATTTCATACCACTTGCTCGACAGCTTGGCCGAGGTGGCGTGGGTGTGGTGGTTGTTGTGCAGTTCCTCGCCGCCGATCAGGATGCCGAACGGGAAGATGTTGGTGGCCGCATCGCTGCAGTCGTAGTTACGGTAGCCCCAGTAGTGGCCCAGGCCGTTGATGATGCCCGCCGCGGTAATCGGAATCCACAACATCTGGATCGCCCAGATGGTGATGCCGATGACGCCGAACAGCGTGAAGTTAATGAACAGCAGCGCGACGACACCGGCCCAGCTGTACTTGGTGTACAGGTTGCGCTCGATCCAGTCGTCCGGCGTGCCGTGGCCGTACTTGGCCATGGTTTCCTTGTTCTTGCTTTCGGCGCGATACAGTTCGGCGCCTTCGAGCAGCACCTTCTTGATGCCGCGGGTGACCGGGCTGTGCGGATCTTCCTCGGTGTCGCATTTCGCGTGGTGCTTGCGGTGAATCGCGGCCCATTCCTTCGTGACCTGGCCCGTGGTCAGCCACAGCCAGAAGCGGAAGAAGTGGCTCGGGATGGCGTGCAGCTCCAGCGCCCGGTGCGCCTGGTGGCGGTGCAGGTAAATCGTGACGCTGGCGATGGTGATGTGGGTAACGACCAGCGTGTACAGCACGACTTCCCAGGCCGAAAGGTCGATCAGGCCGGTGTTCAGGAATTCCAATACGGAATGCAGGATGTTGCTAAAGCTCATTAAGGCTCCAAAGTGATTGCTTGTCTAAGCACGCCGTCTTTTCTGGGAGAGGGTCGCGAAGGACGGGCGGGACAGGGCCTGCCGTCAACCCCACATTTTACGCACTTTCCGATGACGCACGGCACGAAGCCCCAGCTAATTTGTACCGGAATGTGTATTGTGCGCCCTGGCGATGGAAGATATGCATTAAACCTGTGGCATTTGCGTCGGCAGGCCGAGGCGGATCGCGCCGGAATGCACCAGCGCATAGATATTCGTGTTGACGGCCGAGATCACGCTGCCGCTGCCCTTCTCGGCATCGACGATGAAAAAGCCCAGTTCGAGTTCGTAGCCGTGCGGCCCGAAGGCGTTCAACTGCACCGCCGGCGCCGGATCCGCCACCACGCGCTCGACGTTGTCGGCCTGGCGCAACAGCAGTTCCATCACTTCGTCCAGGTCGCTGTCGTAGGCCACCGTGATGCGCGTCGACAGGCGCATGTTCTTCGTCGTGCCGGACTGGTTCAGGACGACGCCGGTAATCAGCATTTCGTTCGGCAGCAGGGTCTGGGTGCCGTCGAGGGCCTGCAGCACGGTGGTACGGGTATTGATGCGGGAAACGCGTCCCGAATATTTATCTACCGTGATCGGATCGCCGATCGACAGGCTGCGCTCGAGCAGGATGATGAAGCCGGACACATAATTACTGGCAATACGCTGCATGCCCAGACCGAGACCGACGCCGAGCGCGCCGCCGAACACCGACAGCACCGTCAGGTCCAGCCCGACCAGGTTCAGGCTGACCAGCACCGACACCAGGATCAGGAGCGCACGCGCCAGGCGCGCCAGCACGACTCGCGAAGAGGTATGCAGCCCTTCCAGCCCCATCAGGCGCTCTTCCAGCGAGGCGCCGATCCACAAAGCCAGCATGACCAGGATGACCACGGATACTGCGCCTTGCAGGACATCGAACAGCGTCGGCTTGTGCTTGCCGATGGGCAGGACTTTACTGTCCAGGAAGTCGATGATGTCCGGCCACATGCCCATCAAATACAGGGCAACGCCGGCCCAGACCACCAGCGCCAGGATCTTTTCGAAGGTCTGCAGCGCCGTCCCCAGCGGCCCGTGGCGCGCGAACACGCGCCGCAGCAGATAAAAGACGATGCGGATCAGCGCCATCGAGCCGAACACCGGCAAGGCGACGCGCAACAGGTTGACGTTCTGGTGCTTGGCCAGCAGGACCTTCGCGATCCACAGGCCGCCCGTGATCAGCAGCGGCGCCAGCACCCGGCCGAAGCCTTCGACACCGATGCGGCGGATGCTGCCGTGGCCGTCGTTCTCGTGCAGCCAGCTGCGCCGGATGATGCGCGCCAGCAGCAGGCCGACCACGACCGCGCCGACGATGGCCAGCGCCTGCCACAGGATACGGGGATTGCTGATGTCCTCGAACAGGTCCTGCAGCAGGTCGGTCAACGGCATCGGGGCGGTTCTCCTTCTTAATTACTCTTCAGCAGCAGCGTCGGCGTCGGCTTTCGGCGCCTTGGCTTTCATTGGCTTGCGCTCGAGCACGGCGGCAAAGAAGCCGTCGGTGCCGTGCTTGTGCGGCAGCAATTTGAGGTACTGGTCCATGTCCAGGTCGATCTTTTGCTCGGCCAATACTTTGCTCATCGGCACCAGCTCAAAGTCCGGATGCGAGGCCAGGAATTGCTCGACGACGGCATCGTTTTCTTCGTTCAGCAGCGAGCAGGTCGCGTAGACCAGACGGCCGCCGCCCTTCAGCAGGCGCGCCGCGCCGTCGAGGATCGAAGCCTGCTTTTCCTGCATTTCGGCCACGGCGCCTTCCGGCTGGCGCCATTTCACGTCCGGGTTGCGACGCAGGGTACCGAGGCCCGAGCATGGGGCATCGACCAGCACCCGGTCGATCTTGCCGGCAAGGCGCTTGATCTTGGCGTCGCGCTCGTGCGCGATCAGCACCGGGTGCACGTTCGACAGCCCGCTGCGCGCCAGGCGCGGCTTCAGCTTCGACAGGCGCTTTTCCGACACGTCGAAGGCGTACAGGCGGCCGGTATTGCGCATGGTCGCGCCCAGGGCCAGGGTCTTGCCGCCGGCGCCGGCGCAGAAGTCGACCACCATCTCGCCGCGACGGGCCGCGACGATCTGGGCCAGCACCTGGCTGCCCTCGTCCTGCACCTCGATCGCGCCTTCCTTGAACAACGGCAAGTTCTGGAGGGCAGGCTTCTTCTGTACGCGCAGGCCCAGCGGCGAATACGGGGTCGGCTCGGCCAGGATCGGCGCTTCGGCCAGCTTGGCGACCACCTCGTCGCGGTTGGCCTTGATCGAATTGACGCGCAGGTCGAGCGGCGCCGGCGTGTTCAGCACGGCCGCCAGTTGCTCGGCATCCGCTTCGCCGAACTGGGCGACGAGCTTGTCGTACAGCCACTTCGGCATGTTGACGCGCGCCAGCGGCGGCAGCAGCGAACGGTCGATCTCCTTCATGCGCGTGAGGAATTCGTTTTCCTCTTCGCTCACGCCGCTCAGGGCGTCGATGCCGACCGTTTCGGCCAGGCCCAGCAGGGCCAGGCGGCGCATCGACGGCGTGCCGCCGGTACCGCCGAACTCGGTGAAGAAGGTTTTGTTGCGCAGCACGGCATACACCGCTTCTGCGACGACGCCGCGTTCGCGCGAACCGAGGCGCTGGTGATCCTTGAAGTAACGCGACAGGGTGACGTCGGCCGGGGCCGTAAAGCGCAGGATCTCGCGCAGTACCTCTTCGGTACTGCCGAGAATCTGTGGTGGCAATCTCATGAAAATCCTTGAATACTTTATTAACTGCTGATGGTGTCGGCGAGCTGCGTGTCCAGCACGCGGACCTCGCCGTTGTCGATGTGCAGCCTGTCTTCGACGAACAGGCGTACGGCATAGGGGTAGAGCTTGTGTTCCTCGACCAGCAGGCGCGCGGCCAGCGCCTCTGGGGTGTCGCCCGGCAACACCGGGATACGGGCCTGGGCGACGATCGGGCCGTGGTCCAGCTCGGCGGTCACGAAGTGGACGGTGGCGCCGTGCTCGCTCTTGCCGGCAGCCAGGCACTGTCCATGCGTGTCCAGGCCCGGAAAATCCGGCAGCAGCGACGGATGGATGTTGAGCATGCGCCCTGCATAGTGCTCGACGAAGGGGTTTGTGAGGATCCGCATGAAGCCGGCCAGCACGACGAGGTCGGGGGCGAAGCGGTCGATTTCAAGCTGCAGCGCGGCATCGAACTCGGCGCGCGACGCGAATTCCTTGCTCGGCACCACGGCGGTCGGGATGCCCTGGGCCTGGGCAAACGCGAGGCCCTCGGCGTCAAACCGGTTACTGATCACCGCCGCGATGCGGGCTGGCCACCCTTCTGCTTTCGCGGCGCGCACGACCGCTTCCATGTTGCTGCCGCGGCCGGAAATGAGGACGACGATGTTTTTCATGGCGCGCATTGTACCGTATTGCCCCCGGCTACCGGGCGGCCGCATGCCGTCAGGACAGCGCTGTCCGGCAAGCTGGAACCGGCCGCATCAGGTAGCGCTGGACTGTTCGAAGGAGTAAAAGACGCGGAACGGCACCTTCTTGTCGGCCCAGAATTCGGCCGCGTCGCGGAAGACGTCGAGCAGGGTTTCGCGTGCTTCCTTGTCGAATTTCTGGGTATTCGGCAGTTGGTCGAGCACCACCAGGAAGCCAGGCTGGGCGCCGGCCTGGTAAATGGTCTCGGTGAGGCAGGTGCGCAGGGCGTCGAAATTCTTGCTGCAGGGTTTGGTGAAGCAAAAATTTTCGCCGATGCGGGCGCATACCTGTTGCTTGGTCAGCGTATTGGCGCAATGCGCGTACAGGAAATGGTGACCCATGCGTACCGCTTCTTCCTGCAGTTCCGGCACGCGGTAGGCGCGAATCGACTGTACAAGATTGGACGGCACTCTCATCAACAATCTCATTTTTCCCTCAAGTTGACCTGGTGTGGGGTTCGAATCACCGGGGCCGTTCACCATGCGCGCCCGGGCGCCAACGCTGTTCTCCTCAATCGTTTCCACGCGCCAATAAACCTCATATGCAAGAGTAACCTTTTGTGGTAGCCGAAGCAACCCGAATGTGCTCAATTGCCGGATTTTTGAAAGAAACTACCGCTTTTTCAGCCGAATTCAGCAGGTTGCCGGCTTTTTCCATTCTGGACCGCGCATCACTGATGACTATCCCGCTGTTACATTTTGTTGCCACAGAGATCGGCCAAACGGCCTGCGCGGGATTAACATACATGGGTGGACGTAATCCATTCATTCAGCGCCAACGACGAGGCCCATCATGAACGTGCAAACCAAATTACTGATTTCCGCCCTGGGACTGTGCGCCCTGCCGCTCGCCCAGGCTGCGCAATTCGAAGACTACGGCCGCGTGGTGCGGGTCGAGCCGCGCGTTGAACAGATCCGCGAGCCGCGCCAGGAATGCCGCACCGAATACGTGCAGGTGCCGGTGCAGCAGCAGCGCGGCGCCGGCGGCTCGATCGTCGGCGGCATCGCCGGCGCCCTGCTCGGCAGCCAGGTCGGCAGCGGCAACGGCAAAGTGGCCGCCACCGCCGCCGGCGCCATCGCCGGCGCGATGGTCGGCGACCGCGTCGAAAACAACGGCCGCCAATACGACAACGGCGTGCAGGAACAGGCCGTGCGCCAGTGCCGCACCGTGGACGCCATCGACTCGCGCACAGTCGGCTACGACGTGACCTACGAGTACCGCGGCCAGAACCACACCGCCTTCATGCAGCGCGATCCGGGCAACCGCGTGCGCCTGCGCGTGTCGGTCGAGCCGGACCAGTACTGATCCATTCATTCAGTTGCCATCGGCGCAAGGAAAACCCCCTCCTTCTTTACGTCGAC
The DNA here is from genome assembly GCA_039649125.1 of Massilia sp. Taxonomy (GTDB): domain Bacteria; phylum Pseudomonadota; class Gammaproteobacteria; order Burkholderiales; family Burkholderiaceae_D; genus Telluria. The sequence continues at coordinate 7,525 of JBBWZO010000273.1, forward strand.
CCATTCCCGTTGCGCTTGCGCAGCGGGAACCCCTCCCCCGATAATAGGACGATTCAACAGGTCGCCCTATGCTCATCAAACGCAAATCCATCGAACAAGCCGAATCCTCGCGCCGCCCCGCACGCAAACCCAAGTTCGCCCCCGTGACGCTGTCCGAACAGGACGGTGTGCGCTATCTCCACTTCGGTACCGAATGGGTGCAGGGCGCCATGCGCATCCGCAAGCCCGACTGGCCGGAACTCGAATACGCGCAACAGATGATGGCCTGGATGCTGTTCATCGAGCATCCGCGCAACATCGCCCAGCTCGGCCTGGGCGCCGCGACGCTCACCAAGTTCTGCTACCGCCAGTTCCCGGAAGCGCAGGTGACGGCCGTCGAACTCAATCCCTCGGTGATCGCGATCTGCACCACCATGTTCAAGTTGCCGCCGCAGGACGAGCGCCTGAGCGTGCTGGAGATGGATGCGCTCGACTTCGTGAACGATCCGGCCAACCACGGCGCCTTCGACGTGCTGCAGTGCGATTTATACGACGCCACCGCGCGCGGCCCCGTGCTCGACACGCCCGAGTTCTACCAGGCCTGCAACGCGTGCCTGACGCCCGATGGCGTCATGACCGTCAACCTGTTCGGCGACCATCCGAGCTACAACAAGAACATCAAGGCGATGCGCTTCGCCTTTGCGCATGTGATCTGCCTGCCGGAAGTGCATGATGGGAACGTCGTCGCGCTCTGCTTCAAGACCACGCCCGTGCTCGACGACGGCGTACTGGCCGCGCGTGCCGCGCACATCGTCAGCCGCACCAAACTGCCCGCGAAGTCGTGGGTCAAGGGCATCGAGGCGGCCCGCTAAACGCCGCCATCCAGGAGGGAACAGTGAACGCCAGCGCACCGCAACCCGCTTCCCTCCCCCGCCCTCTGCCCAGTTCTGTCCTGCGCAAGCGCAGCCTGGATCTGCACACCATTTTTTCCTGGCTGCTGGCCGACGGCATCGTCGAGAAGGAGAAAGTCAAAGCGCACTTCGCCCAGGCCCAGGGCATCCTGAAAAACGCGGTCGGCTCGATGCACCCGCTCACGGCCGTGGCGCAATGCAAGCTGGTGTCGCAGCAGCCGCCGCACCGCCTGCTGACGCTCGACATCCTCAGCGAATGGTGCGCGGCCAAGGTCGGCCTGCCCTTCATCCGCATCGACCCTTTAAAAATCGACTTCACCAGGGTGGCTGACGTGATGTCGGCCAGCTATGCGGCGCGCTTCAACATCCTGCCGGTGGACATCAGCGCGAGCACGCTGAGGGTGGCGACCAGCGACCCGTTCGCCACCGAATGGGAAGGCGAGATTGCGAAGGTGTCGCGCCGCCGCGTCGAACTGGTGCTGGCCAACCCGCTCGACATCGCCCAATACATCGCGCAGTTCTTCAGCCTGGCCAAGTCGATCCGCGACGCCAGCAAGGCCAACGGCCAGGACGCCGCGCTGCGCAACAACTTCGAGCAGCTGGTCGAACTGGGCAAGTCCAATAAGCAGTTCGACGCCAACGACCAGCACATCGTCAACATCGTCGACTGGCTGTGGGGCTACGCCTTCGAGCAGCGCGCATCCGACATCCACCTCGAGCCGAAGCGCGACTTCGCCGTGATCCGCTTCCGCATCGACGGCGTGCTGCACCAGGTCTACCAGGTGCCGGCCGCCGTGATGCTGGCAATGACCGCGCGCATCAAGCTGCTGGGCCGCATGGACGTGATCGAAAAACGCCGCCCGCAGGACGGCCGCGTCAAGACCCGCATGGCCAACGGCCAGGAAGTCGAGCTGCGCCTGTCGACGATGCCAACCGCCTTCGGCGAAAAGCTCGTGATGCGCATCTTCGATCCGGACGTGGTCGTGAAAACCCTGCCGGAACTGGGCTTCCCGCCGGACGACGCCCGGCGCTGGGACGCGCTGACCAACAAGCCGCACGGCATCATCCTCGTCACCGGACCGACCGGCTCCGGCAAGACGACCACGCTCTACACGACGCTCAAAGCCCTGGCGACGAACGAGGTCAACGTCTGCACGGTGGAAGACCCGATCGAGATGGTCGAGGCCTCTTTCAACCAGATGCAGGTGCAGCCCGGCATCGACCTGTCGTTCGCCGACGGCGTGCGCGCGCTGATGCGGCAGGACCCGGACATCATCATGGTCGGCGAGATCCGCGACCTGGCCACGGCCGAGATGGCGATCCAGGCGGCGCTCACCGGCCACCTGGTGCTCTCCACCCTGCACACCAACGACGCCGCGGCGGCGGTCGTGCGCCTGCTCGAGCTCGGAGTGCCCGACTACCTGCTGGAAGCGACCCTGATCGGCGTGATGGCCCAGCGCCTGGTACGCACGCTGTGCCCCGACTGCAAGGCGCCCGACGGCGAGCTGGGCGAGGACGTCTGGGCCAGCCTCGGCGGCGCCTGGAACCTGCCCAGGCCGGCGACCGTCTACCGCCCGATCGGCTGCCCCGAATGCCGGCAGACCGGCTACCGCGGGCGTACCGGGCTGTATGAACTGCTGACGGTATCGGAAGCGTTCAATGCCCTGATCGGGTCTTCCGCCGACCTCGCCGCGCTGCGCCGGCAGAGCATCGCCGACGGCATGAAGCCGCTGCGCATCGCGGGCGCGATGAAGATCATCGAGGGGGTGACGACGGCCGAGGAAGTACTGAAGGCGACGGCGGCGCTGTCGGGTTCCTAGCCTGCTGTGCGTTGCCACTAGCGCAAACGAAAATCACCGGCTATAATGCTGCCTCTTTCGGGTCGTTAGCTCAGCTGGTAGAGCAGCGGACTTTTAATCCGTTGGTCGCAGGTTCGAATCCCGCACGGCCTACCACGAATTTGTTGCAGCAATGAAGGCGTTACGAGTAATCGTGACGCCTTTTTTGTTTTAAAGTTCCTCAATCTTCATACCTCATTGAAGAACCGCATTTAAAGCCCAGCAGTACTGGTAGGAAGCCCTATTGATATTGTTGAATCGATTCCACCTTCAGTAGAACGGATAGAATCAATCGCTGCATCCCATATTTTGGTTGCCGTTTCGTCAGAGATTAGCGTTTTTGTTGGCGTTCCGTCCTCCAGCGGTTGCGCAGTTTCGAATGTTACCGCCAACCTGGGCGTCGTCTTCCCTGGCGAGGGCCGCATCGTCTCCAAATTGAACTGAAGCGTCTTCACGTCTTGCTCTTCAGTTAGCTTAGCCCAGCCCAACCATTCTTGAGCACGCATTCCGACAACACTTCTTTCCCCAGCACGTATCACTGCGGGTCGAACATCGAAAACAGATAAAAGTGAATCCGGACCGGACATACGCCGTAGTAATGGGACACGCTCATCAGGCGCGTACGTGTCAATCTGTACGTGGAAGTCGGCACCTGCACCATCTCTGAAAAGAAAATCTCCCTTCTCCACTTTGAACTCGCCGCCCACTAAGACGGAGCCAAGACAAAATCCTGAACGCTTTCCATC
>JBBWZO010000302.1:0-10451 GCA_039649125.1 Massilia sp.
TCAACATGAAAACTTTTTCCGCTAAGGGCCATGAAGTCCAGCGCGACTGGTTCGTGATTGACGCGACGGACTTGGTCCTCGGACGTGTTGCCAGCGAAGTGGCACTCCGACTGCGCGGCAAACACAAGCCAGAATTCACTCCGCACGTCGACACCGGTGACTACATCGTCGTCGTCAACGCAGGCAAGCTGCGTGTGACCGGCACCAAGGCCACCGCCAAGACCTACTACCGTCACTCGGGCTACCCGGGCGGTATCTACGAAACCAACTTCCTGAAGATGCAACAGCGCTTCCCGGGCCGTGCCCTGGAAAAGGCTGTCAAAGGCATGCTGCCGAAGGGCCCGCTGGGCTATGCAATGATCAAGAAGCTGAAAGTGTACGCGGAAGGCACCCACCCGCACGCAGCACAGCAACCACAAGCACTGACCCTCTAAGGAACTGACATGATCGGTAACTACAACTACGGCACCGGCCGTCGCAAGAGTGCAGTCGCTCGCGTGTTCATCAAGGCTGGCACCGGCCAGATCATCGTGAACGGCAAGCCTGCCGCGGATTACTTCTCGCGCGAAACCGGCCTGATGGTCATCCGTCAGCCGCTGGAACTGACCGGCAACGTCGAGCGTTTCGACATCAAGGTCAACGTGCACGGCGGTGGTGAGTCGGGCCAGGCAGGCGCCGTCCGTCACGGCATCACCCGCGCACTGATCGACTACGACGCAGGCCTCAAGGGCGACCTGGCACGTGCCGGTTTCGTCACCCGTGACGCCCGTGAAGTCGAGCGTAAGAAAGTCGGCCTGCGTAAAGCACGCCGCGCCAAGCAGTTCTCGAAGCGTTAATCGTTTCACGCAGCCCCGTGCTGCCTACTGCTGGACAGAAAGCCGCCTTCGGGCGGCTTTTTTTATGCGCGCGCCATCGTCCATGCTGCGCCGCAGCCGGCGCACCCGGCCGATTTGTTGACGCCCGGTAGCGAACGACGCCGCTGTGGCTGGCAAGGTAAGCTATTTGCTGAAAATGACGCAGGAGCAGCAAATGGCAATCGGAATCAAACGAATCAGTCTTGGACTGCAGGGCGGCGGCTCGCTGGGCGCCTTCGGCTGGGGCGTGCTCGACCGCCTGCTGGCCGAGGAGCGGCTCGAGATCGCGGCGATCAGCGGCACCTCCGCAGGCGGGGTCAATGCCGCCGTGGTCGCCGACGGCTATGCGCGTGGCGGCGGACGGGAAGGGGCGCGCGCGGCGCTGCAGCGCTTCTGGCACGGCCTGAGCGCGACCGCCGCAGTGCTCAGCCCGGCACGGCCGACGCCGGTCGACTGGGCGATGGGAGGCGGTACCCTGGCAACCTCGCCTGGTTACCAGTTGATGCAACTGTTCAGCGGGGTGCTGGCGCCCCCAAGCTCGCCGATGAGCATGAATCCGATGATTCCCGTGCTGGCCTCGCTCATCGATTTCGACCGGGTGCGGGGCTGCGAGGAAATCGACTTGTTCATCCCGGCGACGAATGTCCGCTCGGGCAAGGGCAAGGTCTTTACCCGCGCCGAGCTCGATGCCCGCGTGATCGCCGCCTCGGCCTGCCTGCCGTATGTGTTCGCGCCGGTCGTGATCGATGGCGAAGCCTACTGGGACGGCAGTTTTGTCGGCAATCCGTCGCTGTCGCCGCTGGTGAGCGAGGGGCCGGCCGACATCCTGATCGTTCAGAACAACCCGGTCGCCAGGCCGGGCCTGCCGATGACGATGAGCGACATCCAGAGCCGCACCACCGAGATCGCCTTCAATATCGCCTTCGTGCGCGAGGTCAGCGCCATCCGCCACGTCGGGGCCATCGTCGACGCCGAAAACAGCGACGTGACACACGCGGCTGGCGTCCGCCTGCACCTGATCAGCGGCAACGAAGAGTTGCAGAAGCTCGATTTGTCCAGCAAGTTCAACACCGAGCTGCCTTTCCTGTTGCACTTGCGTGGACTCGGCGTGGCGACGGCGGAGCGCTGGCTGGAAGAGAACATCGACCGGATCGGCAAGATGTCGACGCTCGACCCGATTCCGGTGCACGATGCGGAGCTTTTGACCGGCACCGACGACTGACCTGGCCGAACGGGACGTGGCATGCAATATTTGCAAGATCATTCCCTCTTGCAAATATTCTTTGCATCCGGCTGCCCGCTGGGAAACGCCGCTCGACACCCGTGGACAGTCGGACTGTTAAAATTGCGGTTCGGCGTACCATTTTCACATTCAAAGGAAAGAACATGATCAAAGTTGGCATCGTTGGCGGAACCGGATACACGGGCGTGGAATTGCTGCGGCTGTTGGCCGTTCATCCCGGCGTGGAGCTGACCGCGATCACCTCGCGCAAGGAAGACGGCCTGCCGGTGGCCGACATGTTCCCGTCGCTGCGCGGCCGCGTGGACCTGGCTTTCTCGGCACCGGACAAGGCCGACCTGACCCAGTGCGACGTGGTGTTCTTCGCCACCCCGCACGGCGTCGCCATGGCGCAGGCCCCGGCGCTGCTGGCGGCGGGCGTAAAAGTCATCGACCTGGCGGCCGACTTCCGCCTGAAGGACCGCGCCGCGTTCGAAAAGTGGTACAAGATCGAGCACACGGCGCCGGAACTGATCGAGGAGGCCGTCTACGGCCTGCCGGAACTGAACCGCGAAGACATCAAGAAGGCGCGCCTGATCGCCAACCCGGGCTGCTATCCGACCACGATGCAGCTGGGCTTCGTGCCGCTGCTGAAAGCCGGCCTGATCGACGCGGGCAACCTGATCGCCGACGCGAAATCGGGCGTGTCGGGCGCCGGCCGCAAGGCCGAGATCGGCACGCTGTTCTCGGAAGCGAGCGACAACTTTAAAGCCTATGGCGTGGCCGGTCACCGCCATACCCCGGAAACCTCGGCCCAGCTGCAGCGCTTTACGGACCAGAAGGTGGGCCTGATCTTCACCCCGCACCTGGTGCCGATGATCCGCGGCATGCACTCGACGCTGTATGCGCGCCTGACCCGCGACATCGACGACGCCGCGCTGCAGGCCCTGTTCGAGGCCGAATACAAGGATTCTCCGTTCGTCGACGTGATGCCCTTCGGCTCGCATCCGGAAACGCGTTCGACGCGCGGCTCGAACATGCTGCGCCTGGCCGTGCACCGTCCGGACGGCGGCAACACCGTCGTCATCCTGGTGGTGCAGGACAACCTGGTGAAAGGCGCGTCCGGCCAGGCCGTGCAGTGCATGAACCTGATGTTCGGCCTGGAAGAAACGACCGGGCTGGAGCAGATCGCACTGCTGCCGTAAAAAACAGCGCCGGCAGGCCCGTCCCGCCGGCGTCGTCAACATTCGTCAAAAACCGCTTGACCCTGACACCAGTGTCAGACCTGAGCATTCAGGTTCCGCACGCTTCGTGCATCCACCAGGGAACCTGAATGAACCTGCCTGCGTTCCTGCGCGGCCTCAGTGCTGCCTTCCCTGCCGCCTCCTCGCCGCCTCCCTCATCCTGCCCGCCTCGGCAGCCGAAACAGCAGCCCAAACGGTGAGTAATCGCCTCGGCGCCACGCCGGCCTGCGGCAATGCCGCGCCGGACGAGGACAGCCGCAGCCCGGAATCGCTGGCGCTGGCTCTACGAGATCGTGTCCGGACCGGCCGGCGCGCGCAAGGACTGGGCGCATGGGGCGCCTGTTCGCGCCTGGCGCTCTGGTGACGCCGACCATGCACGGCACCGGCTTCCTCGCCGCGCCGCAGAGCCCGCAGCAATTTGCCGAGCTGAACGACACGGTGTTCGGCCAGCGCGGCTTTTATGAGCGCGAGCTGGTGCACAGGGTCGAGTATTACGGCCATATTGCCCACGTCTGGAGCAGTTTCGATGCGCGCGACAGCCTGGAAGCCGCCCCGCGTGCGCGCGGCGTGAACAGTTATCAGGTGATGAACGACGGCCGCCGCTGGTGCATCCTGTCGGCCACCTGGGATATCGAAACGCCGGGGCATCCGCTGCCGTCCGGGTTTGCGGCCGGCGCCGGGCGTTGATTAGTCCGGTGTCGGTCCGCCCTGAAGGCGCTGCTCGCGCAGGAAGGCGAGACGGTCGGCGGCGCGGCCGCGCAGTTGCTGCAGCTCGGCGATGCGTTCGTCGAGTTCACCGAGTTTGCTGTCGTACATCGCGATCACGTGGGCGCAGAGGCTGCGCATGTCCTGCGGCAGCGGGGGCAGCATCGATGCCACTGGCCGGATCTGCTCGATCGTGAAACCGTTGCGCAGCAGGATGCGAATGCGTTGCACATAGTCGACGGCGGAGGGCGCGAAGACGCGGTAGCCGTTGTCGCGGCGCGTCGACACCAGCAGTCCGCACTGTTCGTAATGGCGCAGCGAACGCACGCTGGCGCCAGTCTGGCTGGCGAGTTCGCCGATCGTGAGCATGGTGGAATCGTCGCGATTGCGTCGAGTTGGTGGTGCCGCGCATTATAGCGGCGCTCCTCTTGCCAGGAAAGCAAGAGCAACTTGTTGCCCTTTTGCCAGAACAGAGCTAGATCAAGGTGGCGACTGTTGAGAACGGTAAATTGACCGATGCGCTGGTTGGTTAGAGCGCTTAACAAAACCTTCAGGGCAAGGGATGCGGCGACCCGACGCGCGACGAAGACAGTACACCTGTACGGCAAGGACCTGCAACGCAGCTATGAAGGTTTTGTTAGGCGCTCTTACGCATCGCAATTCGCATCGTAACTTCATCTATCTCACAGGGGTGCCACCATGTTCGGTCGCAACGCAAAAAGCGAAATTGACAGCCTGATCGGCATAGCCGCCCGCATCGAGGGCGACCTGCTGTTCAGTGGCGGTTTGCGCATCGATGGCGAAGTGCACGGCAACGTGATCGCCAGCGAGGGCGCGGACAGCGTCCTGATCGTTTCCGAGCACGCGCGCATCGAGGGCGAGGTGCGCTGCTCCAACCTCGTGGTGAACGGCTTCATCGCCGGCGCGGTTTATTCGACCGAACTGCTTGAATTACAGCCGAAAGGCCGCATACATGGGGATGTCCATTACAAGCTGCTCGAGATGCACGGCGGCGCGCTGGTGACCGGCAAGCTCACGCACCAGCCGGCCGGCGAGCCCGTGTTCCACCTCGCGTCGGAAACGTCGGCAGCATGAGACGCGCGAAGCGTCTATAATGGAATAAATTTGAATCCAATCAGGAGTTTATCCCATGACTGCAGTGGCCGAAGCGCAAGACCTTGACACCATCCCGACCCCCATCGTCTTCACCGACAGCGCCGCTGAAAAAGTGGCCCAGCTGATCGAGGAAGAGGGCAATCCCGACCTGAAACTGCGCGTGTTCGTGCAGGGCGGCGGCTGCTCGGGCTTCCAGTACGGCTTCACGTTCGACGAAATCGTGAACGACGACGACACCACCATGGAGAAGAACGGCGTGCAGCTGCTGATCGACTCGATGAGCTACCAGTACCTGGTCGGCGCCGAAATCGATTACAAGGACGACCTCGAAGGCGCCCAGTTCGTCATCAAGAACCCGAACGCCACCAGCACCTGCGGCTGCGGCTCGTCGTTCTCGGCGTAAAGCCCAGCACAGCCCGGCGTTGCCGGGTGTGGGCGAGGCGTCGGAACGAAAGGCGCCACAACAAATCCGGGCAATGCCCGGATTTTGTTTTTTGGCGTCGAGTGAGCGTTTGTCGAGCGGACGTAGGGTGGGCACTCCGTGCCCACGCGGAAGCATGAGCGGTGTTTGCACAACTGCATCCGGGGCATCTGCAAATGGCATCGTTCCCGAAAGTGCCCAGTTAGCGTTTGACGTTGGTGCTGCGGAGCGAAACGTTCCCGTAGCCGGCTTCGGAAAAGCACGTAGCGCGTGGGCACGGGGCGCCACCCTACGATACGTCGCTGCAAATGCTTGTTCACGCCGGGTACAGCGCCCCCAAAATGCGCGGCCCCTTCGCCCCCGTCGCCGCCGGCATGTTCCCCGGCTGGCGCGTATTAAAACGGTAACCCAGCCAGGCGAACGCCAGCGCCTCGACGCGGTTCGGCGCAATGCCGAGCGCCGCCGTCGATTCCACCGGCACGTTCCCGCCCAGGGCGGCGTGCAGGCTGCGCAGCAGGGCCCCATTGTAAGCGCCGCCCCCGCACACATAGACGGCATCCACCGCGACGCCCTCGGCGAGGACCGCGCGCCCGATCGATTGCGCCGTCAGCTCCACCAGCGTCGCCTGCACGTCGGCCGGCGCCAGTCCGGGCGCCTTGTCTCCGAGATGCGCCAGGCGGGCGTCGAGCCATGTCATGTGGAACAGGTCGCGTCCGGTGCTCTTTGGCGCCGGCTGGTGGAAATACGGCTCGTCCAGCAGCGCCTGCAGCAAGTCCGCATTCACCATGCCGCTTGCGCCCCAGGCGCCATCCTCGTCGTAGTCCTTGCCCTGGTGGCGGTGTACCCAGCCGTCCAGCAGCACGTTGCCCGGCCCGGTGTCGTAGCCGGTCACGCGCCCATCGGCATGCAGCACGCTGATGTTGCCGATGCCGCCGATGTTGACCACGACCCGGGTCGTGCCCGAAGTGCCGAAGGCGGCGGCGTGGAAGGCCGGCACCAGCGGCGCACCCTGGCCGCCGGCCGCGATGTCGCGGCTGCGGAAGTCGGCGATGACATCGATCCCGCTCAGCTCCGCCAGCAGCGCCGGGTTATTGGTCTGCCGGGTAAAACCGAGCTCTGGCCGGTGCCGGATCGTCTGTCCGTGTACCGCCACCGCCGCGACCGGGCCCGCGGCATGCGGCACGAGCGCCGCGACGCAGGCGGCGTAGGCCTGCGCCAACCCGTTGGCGGCAATCGCCTCGCGTTCGAGCTCGTTCTCGCTGCTGGCCTGCAAGACCATCAGCTCGGCGCGCAGGGCGGCAGGGAAGGGGACGAAGGCGGCTTCGATGGTCTTGATGGATCCGTCTGAAAAATCGGCGAGCACGCCGTCCACGCCGTCGAGGCTGGTGCCCGACATCAGGCCGATGTAGAGCGAAGAATGAGGGGAAGAGGTCGTCATGTGCGCATCTTAAAGCATGGGCGTGCCTGCCGGAAGGCTGCGCTACCTGGCGAAAAAACGTGCCGCCAATGAAAAACGCCTTCCGTGCAAGCAGGGAAGGCGTCGATCGTGATGCTGCGGATGGCTTAGCGGGCAGCCATGGCGTCGCCGCCCGGGGTGAGCAGCGAGAAGCGGTGTTTCATGTCCGCGGCGGCCATGCGGAAGCGGGCCATTTCGCCGGCGTCCAGCGGTGCGGCCATCAGGTTCTTCAGCGAGTTCGGATCGCGGGCGACGCCGGCGACGCGGAATTCGTAGTGCAGGTGGGCGCCGGTCGACCAGCCGGTCGAGCCGACATAGCCGATCACCTGGCCCTGGCTGACCTTGGTGCCCTTGCGCAGGCCACTGCCGAAGCGGCTCATGTGGGCGTAGGCGGTAGTGTAGTTCGACCAGTGCTTGATGACGACCATGTTGCCGTAGCCGCCAGAGACGCCGGCGAACTCGACCGTTCCGTCGCCCGCGGCGCGGATCGGGGTGCCTTGCGAGGCGGCGTAGTCGATGCCTTTATGGGCTTTCCACTTGCCCGAGATCGGGTGGATGCGGTTCGAGAAGCCGGAAGAGACGCGCGAGAACTCGAGCGGAGACTTGAGGAAGGCTTTTTTCAGCGATTTGCCGTCGAGGCTGTAATAACCGCCGTCCTTGGTGACCGGGTCTTCGAACCACACGGCCTGGTGGCTGACGCCGCGGTTGATGAATTCCCCTGCCAGGATGCGGCCGGTCTTGACCATTTCGCCGTCGAGCCAGAAGGTTTCATAGACGACGTTGAAACGGTCGCCGCGCTTCAGGTCGCCGCGGAAGTCGATGCTGGTCGAGAACATCTTGACGATTTCGCCAACGACCGAATCCGGGATCGAGCCGCCGTCGACATTCGAGTCGGTGGCCGAATACAGGGAAGAGCTGGTGATCTCGCGCGAACGCATTTCGACGCGGCGCTCGAGCTTGGCCGGCGCCTCGGTGGCGGTGAACCCGTCGCCGTCGCGTGCGATCGTCAGCAGGATCGGTTCCTTGTTCTTGTCGGTCAGGGTGGCACGCAGCGACAGCAGCAGGCCGTTCTCGTCGGTCTCGGCCTGCAGGCGCTTGCCGTTCTTCAGCGACAGGATGCGGCGGGCGACCTTGTTCGAGCGGATGAATTTCTGCGCTTCCGCATCTTCCACGCCCAGGCGGCCCAGCATGGTGCCGATCGAGTCGCCGGCGCGGATGCGGTCTTCGTGGATGAACTGCTGCTCGTCCTGCTGGAGAGCGGCGATCTGGTCGGAAAGGTTTGGCAGGGCCAACTGTTCGGCAACCGATTTGACCGGCACGGTGGTGTCGTCTTGCGCGATCGGGGCCGTAGCGACGGCGCCGAAGGCGCACAGTGCCAGGGCGACGGCGCCAGCGCCGACGATACGGGCCTTGCGGCTCGTATTTGCCAGGCTGAACAGGCGTTTGCCGGTGTTTTTATGTATCGGGTTCATGCAATCAGTTAAAATTTACCGCTTGAACTTAGGACCACTATTTTTCTTGTTCTTTTGAAAAGTTTTCTTGCGGCAAGATTGATGGGATCGAGCATTATACCAAAATACAAGGTCCTACAACTGTTTTAGCTAATTTCCTACACAGAATTTATGACAGCCTCCGCGTCCTGTAGTAACAACAACCCTGCGTCCGCCACCTCTACCTTGCCGCTGTCGGACAAGGTGCAGGAGGCGCTCGCCATCACGAAACGCGGTGTCGACGAGCTGCTGATCGAAAGCGAATTTGCACAAAAGCTGGCGCGCTCGGAAGCGACCGGCGTACCGCTGCGAATCAAACTGGGCGCCGATCCGACCGCGCCGGACCTGCACCTGGGCCATACCGTGGTGCTGAACAAGCTGCGCCAGTTGCAGGACCTCGGCCACCAGGTGATTTTCCTGATCGGCGACTTCACCTCGATGATTGGCGACCCGTCGGGCCGCAATGCAACGCGTCCGCCGCTGACCCGCGAGCAGGTCGAGGAAAACGCGAACACGTATTTCAGGCAGGTCGCCCTGATCCTCGATGCCGAGCGCACCGAGATGCGCTACAACTCCGAGTGGTGCGACCCGCTCGGCGCGCGCGGGATGATCCAGCTGGCCTCGCGCTACACCGTGGCGCGCATGATGGAACGCGACGACTTCACCAAGCGCTACAAGAATGGGACACCGATTGCTGTCCATGAGTTCCTGTATCCGCTCATGCAAGGCTACGATTCCGTCGCTTTGAAAGCAGACCTTGAGCTAGGTGGAACGGACCAGAAATTTAATCTGCTCGTTGGCCGCGAACTCCAGAAGGATTATGGGCAAGATCCGCAGTGCATCCTGACCATGCCGCTGCTCGAAGGCCTGGACGGCGTCGAGAAGATGTCCAAGTCGAAGAACAATTACATCGGCATCACCGAGGCACCGAACACCATGTTCGCCAAGCTGATGAGCATCTCCGACGTGATGATGTGGCGCTACTTCGAGCTGCTGTCGTTCCGCCCGCCGGGCGAACTGGCCGCCCTGAAGGCCGCCGTCGAGGGCGGCGCCAACCCGCGCGACGCCAAGGTCGCGCTGGCGCAGGAAATCGTGACCCGCTTCCACTCGGCGCAGGCCGCCACCGACGCGCTGGCCGATTTCGTCAACCGCTCCAGGGGTGGCATTCCGGACGACGTGCCGGAAGTGGCGGTGAGCGGCGCGCCGCTGGGTGTGGCCCAGCTGCTGAAGGCGGCCGGCCTGTGCGCGTCGACCTCGGAAGCCATGCGCATGGTCGACCAGGGCGGCGTGCGCATCGACGGCGCCGTCGTCAGCGACAAGGGTTTGCAGGTCGAGGCCGGCACGTTCGTGCTGCAGGTCGGCAAGCGCAAGTTCGCACGCGTCACCTTCACCCCGGCCGGCGCGCCGGAGGCATGATCGGGCTGCTGCAACGCGTCAGCCAGGCCAGCGTCGTGGTCGACGGCGCCACGGTCGGCGCCATCGACGCCGGCCTGATGGTGCTGGTCTGCGCCGAAAAGGGCGACAGCGAGCGCGAAGCCGATGCCTTGCTGACGAAATTGCTGGGCTACCGGGTGTTTTCCGACGATGCCGGCAAGATGAACCGCAGCGTGACCGATACCGGCGGCGCCTTGCTGCTGGTGCCTCAGTTCACGCTGGCGGCCGACACCCGCTCGGGGACGCGTCCCTCGTTCTCGCCGGCGGCCAGCCCCGACGAAGGGCGCCGCCTGTTCGATTATTTCGTGCGCCAGGCACGCGAACGCCATGGCAAAGTTGAGACCGGTCAATTTGGCGCTGATATGAAAGTCAGCCTGACGAACAACGGACCCGTCACTATCTGGCTGCGTGTTGATCCGGTCGTTGTTTCGCGTTGAAACCCCCGCCGCCATGTGCGGTCAATAGTTATGGAGGCCCCGTGGAGTCAAAAATGAAGATCTGGAGTGATTCGT
>JBBWZO010000340.1:0-7574 GCA_039649125.1 Massilia sp.
GTGTTCGACGTGCTGGCCGGCGGCGGCGGCCGTGTCGATGCAAGCGGCTCGCCAGTGAACAACGGCCAGGTCACCGTGCACGCACGCGCTACCAGCATGGACGCAGGCTACTTCTTCCGCGGCAACGGCGACGACCTGTCGATGGAATCGATCCTGGCCTTCGCCTTCACCAACGCCAATACCGTCGGTGAGCCAACCAACCGCCTGGTGGATGAAGTTGCTTGCCAATACGCCGGCTACACCGGCGCCGGCTGCAACGGCGGTTCGTTCTCGAACACCCCGGGCAGCTTCTTCGTCTCGAACAACGGTCAGTTCAAGCTGGCTGAAGTGCCGGAACCAGGCTCGCTGGCCCTGTTCGGCATCGCCATGCTGGGTGCTGGCGTCGTCAGCCGCAAGCGCGCCAAGAAGGCTTAATTGCCCTCTGGACGCAACTGAAGTGCATGAAAAAGAGCGGCTTGCCCGCTCTTTTTTTTATTCGTAAATAGTTCTAAAGCTGACCGAGGACGCTTTTGAACTGCGCCAGCCGCTCCTTATTCACGCAGTAGCAAACCCGTTGCACGTCCGACGAGCCTTCGATCAAGCCCGCCTCTTTCAAGATGGACACATGTTTCGAGATTGTCGATGGGGCGAGGGGCAGCACATCGGCCAGGTTCCCGAAGTAGCATTCGCCATGGTCGATCAGGTGCCGCAGCAGCTGGACGCGTGCGGGATGCGACAAGGCTTTGCACAGGTGCGCCAGGTCATCGATATCGATCTCGGTGGAACGCGCGCCTGGGGCAGGCGCAGGACAGCAGGATGTGGACATCGGGCTCATTCGTTATTTGACGAACGCAGAATAATCGTCAGGCCGCATGCCTGTCAAAGGCTTTCGGGGACGACAGCGGGCGGCGCCTGCCCATCGCACGCAGGTAGAACGCGAGCGAGACAATGGACATGGACAGCAGCAGCGACAGCAGCACCGCCGTTCCGCCTCCATTGCGTAATACCGCTGCGGCAACCAGGGGGGCCGCCGCCTTCGACAGCAGGGAGGGGCCGGCCATGGCGCCGGCAATGGCGCCGTAGTGTTCCCGCCCAAACAAGGCCTGGGGGATCGTGCCGCGCACGATAGTCAGGATGCCGTTGCTCATACCATACAGGACACAGAACATGGCCGCCGCCCATGCCTGCGCGCCGGCCAGTGCGAGGAGCAGCAAGGCGGCCGGCAGCATCGAGAAGGTCAGCTTGCCCACCGTTTGCGGCGACGTATTGCGCGCCAGGCTCATCTCGCCCAGGCGCCCGAGCACCTGCATCGGGCCGACCAGCGCGGCCAGGAAGATTGCCATCGACGCCGATTGCCCCAGCTGCCCGAGCAGGGGGATCAGGTGAACCGCCATTGCCGAGAAAATGAAGGTATTGGCGGAGAACGCCAATGCCAGCGTCCAGAAGGCCGGGTGCCGCATGGCTTGCGCAAGGGTGTAGCTCTGGCGTTTGCCGTCCGGACCACCCTGGCGTTGCCGGACGGGGTCGGCGCCGAGCCAGAGATGCAGCGGCATGCACAGGACAAGCTGTGCGATTCCGTACCACAGGTAGGTATCACGCCAGCCGAGCAGGGCGCCCAGTTTTGCGGTGAGCGGCCAGAAGAGCGTGCTGGCAAAGCCACCGAACAGCGTCAGGGTCGAGATGAGCTGCCTTGCCCCGGTCTCATGTTTGCGATGGATGGTTGCGAAAGCGGCCTCGTACAGCGTGAGCGCCATCGCGATGCCGATCAGCGTCCATGCGCCGTACAAGGACACGACGCCGCCAGAGCGGCTGAGCCAGAACAGCCCGGTCGAGCATGCCAGCGAACCTGTTGCCATCACGTAGCGCCCGCCGTAGCGGTCGAGCAGCACGCCGACCGGCGTCGCCGCGAGGCCGGCCACCAGCAGGCTCCAGGAAAAGGCGCCGAAGACGAGCTCCGGCGCCAGGCCCAGATCGCGCCCGACGCCGGGGGCCAGGATCGTGAACGCGTAGTACAGCGAGCCCCAGGAAACGATCTGGGTAAGCGCGAGAATGCCGATGGTTTTCGATGGCTGATGCACAGGAAACTCCGGAAGAGCGCCGCCGGTTTGCGCCGTCGGCGTGGCCGATCGGTTCAGGCGCAGCAGCTGGACTCTGCCGGCTTGCTGCAGCCACAGGCTCCTTCCGTGGAAGGAGCCGGTACGCAGCAGGAGGCAGCAGCAGCGGCCGGCACATTGCAGCAGGAGCTCGCCGGCTCTGCAGCCGTGTCGTACGCCAGGCGCGTATGGCAGACACCCGTTTCCGGCAGCTCCAGCTGTACGTCGTCGGCCGCGGCCATGTCACCCACGAGTGCCGCGACGACAGAGCGCACCTGCTCGTAACCAGTCGCCATCAGGAAGTTGGGCGCGCGGCCATAGCTCTTCGCGCCGACCGCGTAGTAGCCGGGCTCGGGATGCGCCAGTTCGCGGTGTCCATGGGAACGGACCGTACCGCAGCTGTGCTCGTTGGGATCGATCAGCGGCGCCAGGGCGTCGGTGCTTTCGAGCCACGGGTCGTGGCGCACGCGCAGTTCCCGGGTGAGTGCGAGGTCGGGGCGGGCGCCGGCTGCGCAAACGATGCGGTCGATGTCGTCGATCGCCGGCACCGCGCCGTCGACCGCTTCTCCGACGACGCGCATCTTTCCCCCGGTCTCGATGAGCTGTTCGATCCGGAAGTCCTGGCGCATCTCGAGGCCGCCCGCGTCGCGCAGCGCTTTCAGGCGCATCCCGAGCTCGCCCCGTGCTTTCAGGCCATCGGCTGCGCCGCCGCCGAACACGCGGGCCAGCTGGCTGCCGCGTGTGGCCCAGACGATGCGCGTGCCTGGATGTTCCTCGGCCAGCCGGGCCAGTGCCAGCAGCGCGCCTGCCGCGGAGTGCCCGGCGCCGACGACCATCACGCGGCGCCCGAGCAGCAGGCTCGCGGCGATCCCGGGCGTCGCCGCCAGCGGCGCGAGGTAGTGGTCGAGCAGTTCGCCGGCAGTCGGCAGGGCATCGTCCGCCGGCGCCATCCAGGCGTGGCTGTGCAGCAGGCGCCGCGCGGCCTTGTCGATGTTGTACTGCCATGACGAGAACAAGCGCACGTGGCGGTAAGTGGCCGGGTTGGCGCCGATCGTGTGCCCGGCCTCGAGCACCAGCGGAGTCAGGCCCCGTTCGATCAGGTGGGCGGCAGCGGCCAGCCCGACCGGCCCTGCGCCCAGAACGGCGACCGGCAACTGTTGTGCGTTCCCGTTCTTCATTTTCATTCCCCTCATCGGTTGATGGACTCGGCAATGGCGCCGGATTTTTCGTTTGATATTCGTCGAACAGCGAATTGACAAGGACACCGCAGCCTGCGCGTCGGCATGGCAGGTCGGTTCACGGCAGCACACCGAGCCTGTTCAGTGAACATATTCGCTATTCGACGAATAAAGAATAAGCTGGCGAGGACAATCAGTCAACATGCTTCGACAAATTTCGAAGTATCGAATCGAGGGTCTTGATGCTCATTGAATATTTCTACTATACTGGAAGAGTCGAATACATGGAGGCAAGCGATGGACACGAGACCGGCACTGCATGCCCTGGCTGCGCTGGCCCAGGAATCCCGCCTGGCGACGTTCCGCCTGCTGGTGCAGGCAGGACCGGATGGGCTCCCCGCGACCAGGATTGCGGAAGCGCTCGGCGTCCCACCGTCCTCGCTCTCGTTCCACTTGAAGGAACTCGCGCACGCGAACCTGGTGAAGCCGCGCCAAGAGGGCCGCTTCATCATTTATTCGGCCAACTTCGAGACGATGAACGCCTTGCTCGGCTTCCTGACCGAGAACTGCTGTGGCGGCAATCCCTGTTCGCCAGTCACTTCCACATGCTGCGACAGCAAGCCTTCCGGCGCCCCGGCCTGATCGCCGTCCTGCTTCCCCTGACCAAAGGTTTACCGTGAACGTCCTGTTTCTTTGCACCGGCAACTCCTGCCGCTCGCTCATCAGCGAAGCCGTCTTCAACCACCTGGCCCCAAGCGGCTGGCGGGCCATCAGCGCAGGCAGCCAGCCGACCGGGAAGCTGAACGACAGGGCGCTGGCCCTGCTGGCCGACAAAGGAATCGCCACCGAGGGCTACTACAGCAAATCATGGGATGACCTGCCCGTGACGCCGGACCTGGTCGTCACCGTGTGCGCCAGCGCCGCCGGCGAAACCTGCCCGGCCTATCTCGGCCCGGTGCTGCGCACGCACTGGGGCGTGGACGACCCGAGCCACGTCAGCGGTACGGAAGAAGAGATCGGTGCCGCCTTCGAACAGGCGTACGCCACCCTGCGCGCGCGGATCGAAGCCTTCCTGGCATTGCCTTTGGCAGAACTGCAAGCCGACCCTGCGCGGTTCAAGGCCGAACTCGACCATATCGGCCATCTCGCGGCCTGAGCATTCAACTTCGAGCGCCTGACAAAAGCTCCATGGCTGCGTTGCAGCGTCTCGCCGTACAGGCGTACTGTCTTCGACGCCGCGTCGGGTGGCCGCATCCCTTGCCCTGAAGCTTTTGTTAGGCGCTCTTAACTCCTGACGGCCGGGCAGGGGCCGGCTTTTTTCGCAGGCATTGCGCCGCGACCGTTTGAAAGATTCCCGTGTTAATCGCTTTTCTCATTTTCCTGGCAACGCTTACCCTTGTCATCTGGCAGCCGCGCGGCCTCGGCATCGGCTGGAGCGCGTCGGCCGGCGCGCTCGTGGCCCTGGCCGCCGGCGTGATCCAGGTCGGCGATATCCCCATCGTCTGGAACATCGTCTGGAATGCGACCGGCGCCTTCGTCGCGGTCATCATCATCAGCCTGCTGCTCGACAGGGCCGGCTTCTTCGAATGGGCCGCGTTGCACGTGGCGCGCTGGGGCAAGGGCGATGGCCGGCGCCTGTTCGTCCTGCTGGTCCTGCTGGGGGCGGCCGTGGCCGCGCTGTTCACGAACGACGGGGCCGCGCTGATCCTGACGCCCATCGTCATCGCCATGCTGGCCGCCCTGCGCTTCCCCGCGCGGGCGACGCTGGCCTTCGTGATGGCGGCCGGCTTCATCGCCGATACCGCCAGCCTGCCGCTGGTGGTGTCCAACCTGGTCAACATCGTCTCGGCGGATTACTTCGGCATCGGCTTCGCGCGCTATGCCGCGGTGATGGTGCCGGTGAACCTGGTGTCTGTCGCCGCCACGCTGGCCGCCCTGGTCTGGTTCTTCGGGAAGGACATCCCGGCCGATTACGACCTGGCCCAGCTCAGGCGGCCGGAAGAAGCCATCCATGACCGCGCTACTTTTGTCACCGGCTGGTGGGTGCTGGCGATGCTGTTGATCGGCTTTTTCTGGCTGGACGAGGCCGGCATCCCGATCAGTGCCGTCGCCGCGGCCGGCGCGGTGCTGCTGCTGGCCGTGGCCGCCCGTGGCCACCGGATCTCGACGCGTGAGGTGCTGCGCGGCGCCCCCTGGCAGGTGGTCGTGTTCTCGCTGGGGATGTACCTGGTGGTCTACGGCCTGCGCAACGCCGGGCTGACCGATTACCTGACGGCGCTGTTGAACCGTTGCGCCGAACACGGCGTCTGGGGCGCGGCGCTCGGCACCGGCTTCATCACGGCCATCCTGTCGTCCATCATGAACAACATGCCGACCGTGCTGGTCGGCGCGCTGGCGATCGACGCCACCTCGGCCCAGGGCGTGGTGCGCGAAGCGATGATCTACGCGAACGTGATCGGCGCCGACCTCGGCCCGAAGATCACGCCGATCGGCAGCCTGGCGACCCTGCTGTGGCTGCATGTGCTGTCGGCGAAGGAGATCCGGATCTCGTGGGGCTATTATTTCAAGGTCGGGATCATGCTGACGCTGCCGATCCTGCTGGTGACGCTGGGCGCACTTGCCCTGCGCCTGGGCTGAAAACCTCAGTACGACGGTGCCAGCGCCGTCGTCCATGACGAAGAAAAGAGAATCTACATGACCAAGATCCCGAATCTCCCGAACATCCAGCCCGAGCTGCTGGACCTGCCGACGATGGACAAACTGGAGCAGGTGGGCGACATGACCCATCCACCGCGCATCCTGATGCTGTACGGTTCGCTGCGCGAGCGTTCCTTCAGCCGCTTCCTGATCTACGAAGCGGCGCGCATCCTGGAGCATTTCGGCGCCGAGGTCAAAATCTTCGATCCGATGGAACTGCCGATGGCCGGCAGCGTACCCGAGACCCACCCGAAGGTGGTCGAGCTGCGCGAACTGTGCCTCTGGTCGGAAGGGCAGGTATGGTGCAGCCCGGAGCGCCATGGTGCGATCACGGCCGTGATGAAGAACCAGATCGACTGGATCCCGCTGGAGATGGGTGCGATACGCCCTAGCCAGGGACGTACCCTGGCCGTGATGCAGGTGTGCGGCGGCTCCCAGTCCTTCAATGTGGTGAATACCCTGCGCCTGCTGGGCCGCTGGATGCGCATGTTCACGATCCCGAACCAGTCGTCGGTGCCGATGGCGTACAAGGAATTCGACGAGGAAGGGCGCATGCGGCCCTCGGCCTACTATGACCGCGTCGTCGACGTGATGGAAGAGCTGTTCAAGATCACCCTGCTGATGCGGGGCCGTACGGACTACCTGACCGACCGCTACAGCGAGCGCAACGAGCGGGCGCAAAAGGCGATCGACCGGCAGATCAGCAGGCTGTGAGGAGGCATTCCACCATGGGACGGGGTGGCAAGCAGCGGTGATGCTGCTTCGGTGTCCCCGGATTACCTGGGCTCCGGTTCCCCCGCGTCCATGTATGTTCCTGGTCGCGTGCCTCAGGTCGGCATGGGGCAAGGGCGAACGGTACAAGTCAATGGCTGTGCGACGGAAGCACCTGACGGAAGCACCTGACGGAAGCACTAAGCGGGGCCGTGATCAGGAGCGTTCTGTTGCAGGCGCTCTACCAGGAAATCGATAAAAGCCCGGATCCTCGGCGACAGATGCCGCTTGCTGGGATAGACCACCCTGATTGGCTCGGGCGCGACCCTGAAGGCATCCAGCACCGTCACCAGCCTTCCGTCACGTATGGCGTCGTCCAGCATGTACCGAGGAAGCTGCACCAAGCCAAAACCCGAGATGGCAGATGCCCGCATGGCTTCGGAGCTGTCGATATTGACCCGGCCCGGACCTTCGAATGTAAAGATGCCGTCCGGTCCGGCGAAGCGCCACGCACGACGCCTTTCCGCATTCATGAAAAAGATGGCGTCATGGTCCGGTAACTGCCGCGGTTCGACCGGCGTGCCGCGCCGGGTCAGATAATCCGGGGACGCGCATGTGACCATGTGCTGCCATGCGAACGTGCGCGTCAGCACGCGCGAATCAGCCGTTGGCTCGCCGATCCGGATGGCGATATCGAAACCTTCCTCGATCACGTCGACGAACCGATCAGTGAATGAGATATTGGCCTGCAATTCCGGCCACAGGGAAAGGAATTCATTTAGCAGCGGTAAGATGTGCCGCTGGCCGAACGACAGCGGTGCCGTCAGCTTCAGCGTGCCGCTTGGCTTCAGGCGGCGCCGGGCCATCATTTCGTCGACCTCTTCCAGGTCTTCCAGGATCTGGCGGCAGCGCTCGA
>JBBWZO010000363.1:0-10494 GCA_039649125.1 Massilia sp.
CGAAGGTGCCGCGCGCGACGTTGTGCGGATGGCGCGGGGCCTCTTCCATGTCGAGCACCGGCGCAAAGCAGGCGTCGGTCCCTTCCAGCAGCGCGCACCATTCGTCGCGGCTGCGGGTGGCGAACAGCGCGGCGAATTTCTGTTTCAGGGAGGGCCAGCGTACTGCGTCGTTCCGGGCCTCGAACGCCGGATCGGTGGCGCCGGCCAGCGCCAGCAGCTTTGCGTAGAACTGAGGCTCGATCGCGCCGATCGAGACAAAGCGCCCGTCTGCGCAGGCATAGGTGTCATAGAACGGCGCGCCGCCATCGAGCATGTTGGCCTCGCGCGCGTCACGCCACGAGCCGCGGGCACGCAGGCCGTACATCATGGCGCCCAGCAGGGCCGCGCCGTCGGTCATGGCGGCGTCGACCACCTGGCCCTTGCCCGAGTTCTTCGCCTCGAGCGCGGCGCAGACGACGCCAAAGGCGAGCATCATGGCGCCGCCGCCGAAGTCGCCGACCAGGTTCAGCGGAGGGCTTGGCGGCGAATCCGCGCGGCCCATCGCGTGCAGCATGCCGGACAGGGCGATGTAGTTCAGGTCGTGACCGGCTGCGTGCGCCAGCGGGCCGGTCTGGCCCCAGCCGGTAATGCGGCCGAATACCAGTTTCGGATTGCGCGACATGCAGTCGTCCGGGCCGAGGCCGAGGCGCTCCATCACGCCGGGGCGGAAGCCCTCGATCAGGATGTCGGCCTGCTCCACCAGTTTCAGCACGAGCTCGCGCGCGTCGGGGTGCTTCAGGTCGAGCGCGAGCGAGCGGCGGCCGCGCGCCATGACGTCGTATTTCGTGCCGAGCATCGGGTACGGGTTATCCGCGCCGGGTTTGGTTTTGCGGTCGATGCGGATCACCTCGGCGCCCATATCCGCCAACATCATGGCGGCGAAGGGACAGGGGCCGAGGCCGACCAGTTCGATGATTTTGAGGCCGGTGAGGGGTCCGGGCATGGTGCACGCTTTCAAGGAGTTCAAGCTGTACGCGTGGACTCGGGAGTCCACCCTACGTTCCGCCACTGCGAATGACGCGGCTATGGCGACAATTACAGCGAGCGGGCGATGATCTCTTTCATGATCTCGTTGGCGCCGCCGTAGATGCGCTGGACGCGGGCGTCGACGTACATCTGGGCGATCGGGTACTCGAGCATGTAGCCATAGCCGCCGAACAGTTGGACGCACTGGTCGACCACCTTGCACTGCAGGTCCGAGATCCAGTACTTCGCCATCGACGCGCGCACGGTGTCCATGCGCCCGGCCAGCATGTCCTCCACGCAGCGGTCGATGAAGATGCGCGCCACCGTCGCTTCGGTCTTGATCCCGGCCAGCACGAAGCGCGTGTTCTGCATCTCGATCAGCACCTGTCCGAAGGCGCGGCGCTCCTTGGCATGCGCCACCGTCAGGTGCAGCGCGCGCTCGATGGCGGCCACGCCGGCCACGCCGATGATCGTGCGCTCGTAGGGCAGCTCCGTCATCAGCTGGGCGAAGCCCCTGCCCTCTTCGCCGCCGAGCACGTTCGCCAGCGGGACGTGGGCGTCGTCGAAGAACAGCTCGCAGGTGTCCTGTCCCTTCTGCCCGACCTTTTCCAGGATGCGCCCGACGCGGAAACCCGCGGTGTTCCAGCCTTGCCCATCGCGGGTTTCCAGCAGCATCAAGGAAATGCCTTTCGCGCCGCCGGCAGGATCCGTCTTCGCCACCACCAGGATCAGGTCGGCCAGGTAGCCGTTCGAAATGAAGGTCTTCGAGCCGTTCAGGCGGTAGCCGTCCGCGCCGCGTAGCGCGGTCGTGCGGATGCCTTTTAGATCGGACCCGGCGCCCGGCTCCGACATGGCGATCGCGGCGACCATCTCGCCGCTGGCCAGTTTCGGCAGGTAGCGCTGCCTTTGTTCTTCCGTGCCCTGGTTCAGCAGGTAGTGGGCGACGATCGCATGCACGTGCAAACCGAAAGCCATGTCGCCGGCATAGCCGAGCTCCTCGAACACGATGGCCATGTGCGCGAAGTTGCCGCCCGAGCCGCCGTATTCCTCGGGGATGTCGGCGGCGAGCAGGCCCATCTCACCGGCTTTGTGCCACAGGTCGCGGTCGACATGCTGCTGCTGGCGCCAGCGCTCGCCGTGCGGGGCGACTTCGCTGGCGACGAAACGGCGCACGGCGTCGCGGAAGGATTCGAGTTCCGGGTTGCTCCAGGAAGGCGTCATCAACTCCATCGATGCCTCCTTAGCTTGCGCGATACATGGTGACGACGCAGGCGCCGCCCAGGCCCAGGTTGTGCTGCAGGGCCGTGCGCGCGCCCTCGACCTGGCGCGCGCCGGCGCTGCCGCGCAGCTGGTGGGTCAGCTCGAAGCACTGGGCCAGGCCGGTGGCGCCCAGCGGATGGCCTTTCGACAGCAGGCCGCCCGAGGGATTGGTGACGACCTTGCCGCCATAGGTGTTGTCGCCCTCACGGATGAATTTGTCCGCGCCGCCTTCCGGGCACAGGCCGAGCGCCTCATAGGTAATGAGTTCGTTGTGGGCGAAGCAGTCGTGCAGCTCGACGACGTCAAGATCTTCCGGGCCGATGCCCGATTGCTGGTAAACCTTGCTGGCGGCCTCGCGGCTCATCTCGTAGCCGACCAGGCGCATCATGTCGTTCGCCTCGAAAGTGCTGGGGCGGTCGGTCGTCATCGCCTGCGCGGCGATGTACACGTCCGCTTTCAATCCCCGCTTCTTCGCGAAGCTTTCCGACACCAGCACCGCGGCGGCGGCGCCGCAGGTCGGCGGGCAGGCCATCAGGCGCGTCATCACGCCTGGCCAGATCATCGGCGCATCGAGCACGTCCTGGGGCGTGACTTCCTTCCTGAACAGCGCCAGCGGATTGTTCACCGCATGGCGGCTGGCCTTGGCGCGGATGCGCGCAAACGCTTCCAGCGGCGTGCCGTATTTTTCCATGTGCGCCAGGCCCGCGCCGCCGAAGTAGCGCAGCGCCAGCGGAATCTCGGGCTTGCCGACCAGGCGGTCAGTGACGGCGTCGAAATCGTCGAAGGGTGCCGGACGGTCGGTGAAGACGGAACCGAGGGCGCCGGGGCTCATCTGCTCGAAGCCGAGCACCAGCACGCAGTCGGCGGCGCCGCTGGCAATCGCCTGGCGCGCCAGGAACAGGGCCGTCGAACCGGTCGAGCAGTTGTTGTTGACGTTGACGATCGGAATGCCGGTCATGCCGACGCCATACAAGGCCTTCTGGCCGCAGGTGGAATCGCCGTACACATAGCCGGCATAGGCCTGCTCGATGTCCTCGTAGTCGACGCCGGCGTCCTGCAGCGCGGCGCGGACGGCCTGGGCGGCCATCTCGTGGTACGGGGCGCTGGCGCCGGGCTTGGCGAACGGGATCATCCCGACGCCGGTCACGAATACCTTGTTCATGTTGTCTCCTGTTTAGTGGCCTGCGGCCTTTGTGAAAACGATTATAGCCAGCAACGTGTACACCGGACCGGCCTGCCGTTGGAAGGGGTCCTCTATTTTCATGATCGTGCCCTCATGTCGCTTATACTGTCGTGATTCCACCTTGATAAGGAGCTGTACTGCATGCATCATGAACTCAGCCTGATCACCACCATTGCCGCCGCGCTGGGCTTTGGCCTCATCTTCGGGATGATCGCCGTGCGCCTGAAACTGCCCGCGCTGGTCGGCTATCTCGCCGCCGGGGTCGTCATCGGTCCCGCGACGCCGGGCTTCGTCGCCGACATGGCGCTGGCCTCGCAACTGGCCGAGATCGGGGTCATGCTGCTGATGTTCGGGGTCGGCCTGCACTTCTCGTTGCGCGACCTGCTCGATGTGCGCAGGATCGCCTTGCCGGGCGCGGTGCTGCAGATCGCCGTCGCCACCGCGATGGGGATCGGCATGGCCCACCTGTGGGGCTGGAGCCTGGGTGCGGGACTCGTGTTCGGCCTGGCGCTGTCGGTGGCCAGCACCGTGGTGCTGCTGCGCGCGCTGGAGAGCCGCGGCATCCTCGATTCGATGAACGGCCGCATCGCGGTCGGCTGGCTGGTGGTCGAGGACCTGGTGACCGTGCTGGTGCTGGTGCTGCTGCCGGCGCTCGCCGGCCCGCTGGGCGGCAAGGGCGCGGACGGCGAGACCTCGCTCTGGCTTGCGCTCGGCAAGACGCTGCTGCAGGTCGGCGCCTTCGTCGCCTTCATGCTGATCGTCGGGCGCAAGCTCTTCCCGTGGTTCCTGTGGCGCGTCGCCAAGACCGGCTCGCGCGAACTGTTTACCTTGTCGGTCATCGCGGCGGCGGTCGGCATCGCCTATGGTTCGTCCGAGCTGTTCGGGGTGTCGTTCGCCCTGGGGGCGTTCTTCGCCGGCATGGTGCTGCGCGAATCGGCGCTGAGCCACCGCGCCGCCGAAGAATCGCTGCCGCTGCGCGACGCATTCTCGGTGCTGTTTTTTGTGTCGGTCGGCATGCTGTTCGATCCGATGGTGCTGATCGACAGCCCGCTGAAAGTGCTGGCCGTGGTGGCCGTCATCATCTTCGGCAAGTCGATCGCCGCCATGCTGCTGGTGCTGGCGCTGCGCTATTCGCTCAACACGGCCATCACGGTCTCGGCCAGCCTGGCGCAAATCGGAGAATTCTCGTTCATCCTCGCCGCGCTCGGCATTTCGCTGGGACTGATGCCGCAGGAAGGGCAAAGCCTGATCCTGGCCGGCGCGATCATCTCGATCGCCGTCAATCCGCTGCTGTTCACGGCGATCGAGCCGCTGCAGCGCTGGCTGCGCGCCAATTCGGCCGCGGTGCGCAAACTCGAAGCCTCGCCCGATCCGCTGGCCGAGCTGCCGATGTCGGTGCCGCACGAGCGCCTCACCGGGCAGGTGGTGCTGGTCGGGTATGGCCGGGTCGGCCGGCGCATCGCCGACGAGCTGACGGCGCGCGGCGTGCACTTCGTCGTCGCCGAGCAGAACCGCGAACTGGTGGACATGCTGCGCCGCCAGGACCAGCCGGCCGTGGTCGGCAATGCGGCCGAACCGGCAGTGCTGATCCAGGCCCACATCGCGCACGCAGCCGTGCTGGTGATCGCCACGCCGGACACCTTCCACGTGCGCACGATGATCGAAACGGCCAGGGCGCTCAATCCGGGCATCCGCTGCGTGGTGCGCACCCACAACGAAGAGGAAGCGGACCTGCTGCGCAGGGACACGGGCGGCACGGTCTTCCTCGGCGAGCAAGAACTGGCGGGCAGCATGACGCGCTACGTGATCGAGACGCTGAAGCAGGCGCAGCACGCGCATTGAGGTCGTTGCGTAAATAAGGATGCCCGCCGCTGCGCAAGCACGGCGGGCATTTTATTTATTGGCCAACTATGCCGGCGAAGGTACTCGTAGGATGGGCGGCGCCGAGCTAGCGTATCCGCAACGTGCCGGGTACAGCCGCCCACCCTACGGGTCCGATCCAGCCGTCCAATAAAAAATACCCGCCGGCGCAAGGCACAGCGGGCATGTTTGTTTGCGTTGCCGGCTCAGGCAGCGACCATCTCGCCGGTCTCGCTGCACAGCTTCAGGTTCGCATGCTTCGGTGCGAACTGCAGCAGTTCCTTGCGCTCTTCCAGCAGCGCGAACACGGCGTCTTTCGACAGCACGTACTGGTCGAGCAGCGTGTCCTTCAGCGACTCGATCATGGCGCGGTAGTCGCGCATCGCGCCCAGCGTGTAGCTGTACAGCTCGTCCGCCTTCTCTTCCATCTGGCGCAGCGTGTGCTCGCCGCTGGCGTCGTTCTGGAGCTGGCTGTAGTCGATCTTCGAGCGCGAGTACATCGACAGGCGGTTGACCATCAGGTTCAGCATCTTGGTCACTTTCTCGATGTCGTTCTGGGCGCCGACCGAGATGCCGCGGGCGCCGTAGAACAGCTCTTCGGCCGCCATGCCGCCGTACAGGCCGATCACGTCGCGCTCGAGTTCTTCCAGGGTGCGCAGCGACATGTCGTCACCCGACTGCAGCACATAACCGAGCGCGCCGATCTTCGACACCGCTTCGGTGCTGATTTTGAGCAGGTGCGACTTTTCCTTCACCTCTTCCAGCGACAGGCCGGCGCGCAGGTGCGGGTCGATCTGCATGAAGAAGTGGCCCAGCTCGTGCAGGGCGATGCGCTCGCGCTGCTTGTGCTTCTCGGCCGTGGTGGCACGGTCGGTCAGGCCGATCGTGGCGCGCTCGTAGGCACGGAACAGCAGGTCGGTGTTGATGACCACCTTTTCCTGGATCGACAGCATCGAGGCGCGCTCGACCACAGTTTCCAGCAGTGCCGGGCTGAGGTTCTGGGTGATCTCGGCCACCTGGTTCAGGTCGAGGTCGTTGTAGTCGACCAGGCCCGCCTTCTTCCGGGCCAGGAAGCTGCGCAGGAGTTCGCGGCGCTCGTTCTTGTTCGGCAGGCGGAAGTTGATCTTCACCGAGAAGCGGCGCAGCATCGCTTCGTCCATCTCGGTCGAGGCATCGTCGAAGTTCGAGGCGACGACCCAGATCACGCCCTGGCCCTTGTCGCTCTTGACGCCGTCCAGCAGGCCCAGCAGGGTGTTGGCGGTATCGTCCTCCCACTTCTTTTCGCTGCGGCCGCGCGGCATGAACAGGCTCTGCGCTTCATCGAGGAAGATGATGCACTTGCCCTTCGCGCACGCCTTGCGGTACAGGGCGTTCAGCGCCTTCGAGCCGCCGCCGACGTAACCGGATTCCAGCGCCGAACCCGAAGCCTGGATCAGCGGCATGTCGAGGCGCTTGGCCAGGTAGCCGACCAGCTTGGTTTTACCGGTACCGGCAGGCCCGGTCAGCATCACGTTGAACGGCTTGTCGATGTTGTGCGACTGGTATTCCTCGCGGTTGCGGATCATGTCTTCCAGGTGCAACACTTCCTGCTTGATGTCTTCCATGCCGATCAGGTCGTCCATGCTGCCCTTCAGCTTGTCCGGGGTGATCATGGTCGCGCTCGCGCCCATGCCCGGGATGCCGAACTTCAGGCAGTAGATGATCAGGCCGATCAGGAGGATCTCGAATGCATGGCGCTTCAGGAAGTCGACCGTGGCCGAACCCACCGAGCCGCCTTCGTCGAGCACGGCCTTGTGCGTGGCCAGATAGTCGTCTTTCGCGATCGAGTACGGAATCGCGTTCTTCAGCAGCACTTCACGCTCGAGCGAGAGGTGCGAGGTGCTCGGCACCTTCACCACGTGCAGCTCGGGGGCGTTCTTGAACTTGAACACATAGCGCGGCGACTCCGACAGGGGCTTGGCCACCATCAGGTAGTCGAGCTTGTCCTTCTGGGTGGCCAGACGGGTGATTTTGGAAATGTCTTGTGAATGTACGACCGGGCTCGGATCCTGCGGCGCGTCAGCCGTGTAGATCGCCACGCCCGTGGCGACACCCAGCAACACAGCTGCGGCGATGCGTACGTAAACGTTCTTGAAGGCAATCTGAAGTCGGGCAAAGTTGGGCATTATCGGTACTTTACAAGTCTATGGTGCGCGGATGCGACAGTGCAAACAGCGGGTGCCATTCCGAAAACAACTCATCGAAGCGGCGGCGGCTCTTGAAGGCCGTGGCAGGTCGAACATGCAAGTTCGACATCATTTTGATGCCCTAGGGCAATGGGATAGAGAGACTATACCCGTAAAAAAAACGTAGATGTATACGGGATGCTTAAAATTTCTTGATCGCTGTCATAGCTGGAAAACCTGACAATACATTTCGTTGCAGGGTTGGCAAAAAATGCAGCCTGCCTTCTGGTTTTTCCGAAAAGTCCTTGTCGTTGCAACAATAAACCCGCTCAAAAAGCTTGGTTGCTTGACATGGCCAGTCTCGCCACCTGTCGCATTTCTTTCACATCCGCCGGTGGCGCATCCGGCCTGCGGCTGCGCTGCCGGAGCGCGTATTTTCGCAACGAATCGAACATCGATGCGTGCCGCCATTTGCTATGATATTTAAGCACGGTTGTCTTGCCGTGTGGTCCGCCCTGCCGTCCGCCCTGCCGTGGTTTCCGGATATCCAACGCCGCTTGTAGAGAGGGGATCATCGTGAACAAACTCGCACTCGCCGTAGCGCTTGCCCTGGTTGCCGGTGCCGCCCAGGCAAAGGTGATCGAACTGATACCGGAAGCGTCTGCCAACGCAGCGCCTGCAGCGGCGCGCGTGGCTGGTCCCGGGGCGGCTACCCGTGCACAGCCGGCAGTGCTGCCGGCCAGCATGTCGGAGCTGCCGGAGCCCGAAGTGTTTGCGATGATGCTGGTGGGCGTGGTGCTGCTCGGCTATCGGGCACGTCGGGACAGCAGCGAAAAATTCAAGTAATTCAGGCAGATACAGCAGTTCCAGCAGGTACTGGAGCAGGCGCCGTGCCTAGGCGCCCGGCGGTACCGGAGCCGCCTCGCTGCACAAGGCGTACAGCTTGCACAGCGTCGTCCAGTTGCGCGAGGTGGTGTTGTCACCCAATTGTTTTCCGAGCGCCGTCGCGGCGGCGCTGTCGAGCATCCCTTGCGGGCACCACACATAGGCTGCGCGCTGGCCTACCGCCAATGCTTCGCTCCCCCACTCGCGCTCGCACAGTGTTGCCGCCGCTGCCCGGGCCGCCGGATCGGCCAGCAGGAAGACCAGCAGGCGCGAATGGTCGGTGGCCACCGGCAGCAGCGTGTTTTCGGCCAGCACGGTCGCCAGTTCGTCGCGGCTGAGCACGATGACACG
This sequence comes from Massilia sp., assembly GCA_039649125.1. Taxonomy (GTDB): domain Bacteria; phylum Pseudomonadota; class Gammaproteobacteria; order Burkholderiales; family Burkholderiaceae_D; genus Telluria. The sequence goes on from JBBWZO010000363.1 coordinate 8,710, forward strand.
GGCCGCCACGCCCAGCTTGAGCACCAGCTGCTCCTCGATCGCCGCCGCGGCAAGGCTCGGCGTGATGCCGTCGGCGCTGAACACGACGTTGCCGCTGTTGAGGACGCTACGCACATCGCCGTAGCCGAGGTCATCGATCAGCTTGCGCAAATCGGCCATGGCCACGCGCTTGGCGCGGCCAACATTAATGCCCCGTAATAAGGCGATGTAGCATTTGCTCGTCATATGGATATGTTACCGCTCGGGCAGGGGCAGCGTCCGCTTATTTGACCAGGCCTTCCGCGCGCATTGCCTGCACGACGGCAGGACGCTGAGCAATACGGGCACGATAAGCCTCCAGCACAGGCCACTCAGCCAGGCTGACCTGCACGCGGTCTGCCCAGCCGAGTACGGTGAACAGATAGGCGTCGGCGACACTGAACCGGGTGCCGAGGAACTCCCGCTCCTGCAGCTGCCGGGCAACGTAATCGAGGCGCAGCGACAGCATCTTGCGGGCATGCGCGCGCATGTCTTCGCTCGCCGCCGGATTGAACAGCGGGCTGAAGTTCTTGTGCAGTTCGGTCGAAATATAGTTCAGCCAGCCGATGACCTTGTAGCGCTCGACATTGCCCACGGCCGGCAGCAGGCCTGCAGCGGGCGCCAGGTCGGCAAGGTACTGGACGATGGCAGGCCCCTCGGTCAGCAGCGTGCCGTCATCGAGCGCCAGCGCCGGCACATAGCCCTTCGGGTTGATCGCGCGGAAGTCCTCCCCGCCTGCCGTGCGCTTCTCGCGCAGGTCGACACGTTCGGTCGTGAAAGCCAGCCCTGCTTCGAGCAGGACGATATGTGGGGACAGCGAGCAAGCGCCGGGGCTGAAGTACAGTTTCATGGTTTCCTCTTGTCGTGTGTTAAGCGAGCCCGACGGCTCCGCGGCACGCGCGTGCATGCATGATCGGCATGACGGCGGGGCATGGCGAGAATACAATAATCGACGCGTTATTGCCTGGCAGCCCTTAATAGGCTAAAAGCGTCTAACAAAACCCCTAGGGGCCTTGAGTGTGGGGCACTCAAGGCAAGGGATGCGGCCGCCCGACGCGGCGTCGAAGACAGTACGACTGTACAGGGGTGGAAGGCGGGTGACAGCGGCGGCAAGAGGCTGCACAATGCACGCCGCACCCGGCGCGAACGCGACAGGGCGAGATCAGCAGAGAAGAAATACGGAAGAGAATACGGGAAGGAACGACAGGGAAGAAAGGACAGCGTCCTGTGATCGACACGGCGGACGCGAAAAAAGGCAGCGCGCGCGACGTCCTTAAGACGCCGGGCCGCTGCCTGGCTTGACCGAAGGCATGGCAGTCGAGGCTGCCACGCCGTCGGCATTAGTGCGCATAGTTGCCGGACGACGAAGGAGTGGCTTCGTTGTTCTGCGCTGCTTGCTGCTGCTGCTGCTGCTGTTGAGCGGCTGCCGCTGCTGCTGCCTTTTCTTCGGGCTTCGGACGGCCCTGGGCATCCGACAGGCGATACTTGGTGCGGCGATCGCCCATCAGGTCGCGCAGGTCGCGGATGCTCATGCCGGTCACCTCGTGCATGCGGATCAGCAGCGAGGCGCCGACCGGCAGGCGGTGGTGGCGGATCTTGCTGATGACCGGTGGGGCCACCTCAAGCATGCGCGACAGAGCAGCGTCGTTTTTCAGCTGCATTTTGCCGAGCAGAATGTCGAGCAGATGGTTGGGGTTATAACTTTCCTGCGAAGACAAAGCATGATGTGCCATGATTTTTTACCTCGTGAGTGTGGTTAAAATAGTT
>JBBWZO010000369.1:0-4510 GCA_039649125.1 Massilia sp.
CGACCACGGCGCCGCCTTGCGCCGCCACTTCCGACGCGGTGATCGACAGCTGGTTCGCCTGGCGTGCGTTGTCGGCGTTCTGGCGCACGGTGGTGGTCAGTTCTTCCATCGAGGCGGCGGTTTCCTCGAGCGAGGCGGCCTGCTGTTCCGTGCGGGCCGACAAGTCCAGGTTGCCGGCGGCGATCTCGCCCGAGGCGCCGGCAATGGTGTCGGTGCCGTTGCGCACTTCGGTGACGATCTTCACCAGGCTGTCGTTCATGTGGCGCAGGGCACGCAGCAGGGCGCCGGTCTCGTCCTTCGAGCTGGCGTCGATCCGGCGCGTCAGGTCGCCGCTGGCCACCGTCTCGGCCAGGGCCACGGCCTCGCGGATCGGGCGCACGATGCCGCGCGTGAGCAACCAGGAGAAGAGGGCGCCCAGCACCACCGAGAACAGGGCCAGGGCGCCGATCAGGATGTCGCTGTCGCCGGCCTGCTCGTCGATTGCGCGCGCGGTGGCGGCAATGCTGGCGTGCTGCATGGCGACTAGTTGCTGCACCGATTCCTGGTAAGCCCTGGCGGCCGGGGTGAAGCGCTCGTCCAGGATGCGGGCGGCCAGATCCGCGTCGCCGTCGGCCTTGGCCTTGACGGCGTCGTCGCGTGCGCTCGAATAGGCCTTGCGCTGCTCGGTGATGCGGTCGAACAGGGCCTTTTCTTCGCCAGGCGTGATCAGGGCTTCGATCTGTTTCATCAGCTCGCTGGAGCGCTTGCCGGTCTGGGCGGCGTCTTCCTTGAAGTAGGCGCCGAGCGAGTCGTCGCTGCTTTTCGCGATCGCGGCCGTACGGCGCACCGCGGCGAAAATCTGCATGTACCACTCGGTGATCATGCGTTCCTTGGCCAGCGGTTCGGCAAGTACCTGAGCCGTGCTGTCCGCTCCGCTGTTGACGCGTGAAATGCCGACCGCCGCGATGAGTACCGTCGTGGCCAGGGTCATTGCAAAGCCGATCGCCAGCCGTTTGCCGATGTTGAGGTTGTTGAAAAAGCCCATCCCGTTGCCCGTAAAAATGAGGAAAAAGCCCAATGTAACCTTGACATACAGCAATTACAATTAATCCCCAGCCATATTTCGGATGTTTTTCATGGCGCCAACTTGTTTGTTGTCAATACGAAACAAATTAATTGTAAGAAACACATTGCGGGGCTGGAAAGGCCGCGCCAGCCCGTCAGGCACGCTGTTATGAGGATGCGTCCGCCGGTTTAAGGTATAATTTCTATTTCCCGCGCGTGCCGTTCGGCACCTTCAGCACAATGACCAAATTTGTATTCGTCACTGGCGGCGTCGTTTCTTCCCTGGGTAAGGGGATCGCGGCCGCTTCCCTCGCTGCGATCCTCGAATCGCGCGGACTCAAAGTCACCATGCTCAAGCTCGATCCCTACATCAACGTGGATCCGGGCACGATGAGCCCGATGCAGCACGGCGAAGTGTTCGTGACCGACGACGGCGCCGAGACCGACCTCGACCTCGGCCACTACGAGCGCTTCATCACCACCCGCATGAAGAAGGTGAACAACTTCACCACCGGCCAGATCTATGAATCGGTGATCCGCAAGGAACGCCGTGGCGAATATCTCGGCAAGACCGTGCAGGTGATCCCGCACATCACCAACGAAATCCAGGACTACATCCGCCGCGGCGCCGAAGGCGTCGACGTGGCGCTGGTCGAGATCGGCGGCACCGTCGGCGACATCGAGTCGCTGCCCTTCCTGGAAGCGGCGCGCCAGCTGTCGCTGCGCGTCGGCCGCAAGGGTGCCGCCTTCGTGCACCTGACCCTGGTGCCGTACATCGCCTCGGCCGGCGAACTCAAAACCAAGCCGACCCAGCACAGCGTGCAGAAGCTGCGCGAGATCGGTATTTCGCCGAACGCGCTGCTGTGCCGCGCCGACCGCCGCATCCCGGACGACGAGCGCGCCAAGATTTCGCTGTTCGCCAACGTCGAAGAGCAGGCCGTCATCTCGGTCTGGGACGTGGACACCATCTATAAGGTGCCGCAAGTGCTGCACGACCAGGGCCTCGACGACATCATCTGCGAGGCGCTCGGCATCGAAGCGCCGAAGGCCGACCTGTCGATGTGGAGCAAGCTGATCCACACCCTGGAAAACCCGAAGCACGAAGTCACCATCGGCATGGTCGGCAAGTATGTCGACCTGACCGAATCGTACAAATCGCTGACCGAAGCGCTGCGCCACGCCGGCATCCACACCGAGAGCCGCGTCAACATCGAATACCTCGACTCGGAGGAGATCGAGAGCACCGGTTGCGACCACCTGGCCAAGTACGACGCCATCCTGGTGCCGGGCGGCTTCGGCAAGCGTGGCGTGGAAGGCAAGATCATGGCCGCCCGCTATGCCCGCGAAAACAAGATCCCCTACCTGGGCATCTGCCTGGGCATGCAGGTCGCACTGATCGAGTACGCACGCCACATGGCGGGCCTGCCGAACGCCAACTCGACCGAGTTCGATCTGGAAACCGACCAGCCGGTGGTCGCCCTGATCAACGAGTGGCAAAACCACGACGGTAAAGTGGAAAAGCGCGACGAGAACTCCGACCTGGGCGGCACCATGCGCCTGGGCGCCCAGACCTGCGCGGTGCAGCCGGGCACGCTGGCCGCCGAGATCTACGGCAGCGTCGTGACCGAGCGCCACCGCCACCGCTACGAAGCCAACAACTTCTACCTGCCGAAGGTGGAAGCGGCCGGCATGGTGGTTGCGGCGCGCACCCCGAACGAAGACCTGTGCGAAATCATGGAACTCCCGCGCACCGGACCGAACGCGCACCCGTGGTACATGGGTGTACAGTTCCACCCTGAGTTCAAGTCGACCCCGCGCAACGGCCACCCGCTGTTCACGTCGTTCATCCAGGCTGCGCTCGCGCACCAGGCGGCGAACACGCAGACCGCGGCCAATGCGCCAGCGCCAGCTTTGCAAGGAGACGCAGCATGAAGCTTTGCGGATTTGAAGTAGGCCAGGACCAGCCGATTTTCCTGATTGCCGGCACCTGCGTGATCGAATCGCGCCAGATGGCGCTCGACACGGCCGGCACCCTGAAAGAGATTACCTCGGCACTGGGTATCCCGTTCATCTACAAGTCGTCCTTCGACAAGGCCAACCGCTCGTCGGGCAAGTCCTTCCGCGGTCCGGGCATGGAAAAGGGGCTGGAGATCCTGGCCGACGTGCGCAAGGAACTCGGCGTGCCGGTCCTCACCGACGTGCATGACGAAGAGATGATCCCGGTCGTGGCGAGCGTCGTCGACGTGCTGCAGATCCCCGCCTTCCTGTGCCGGCAGACGGACCTGCTGGTCGCGGCCGCCGCGACCGGGCGTGTGGTCAACGTCAAGAAGGGGCAGTTCCTGGCGCCTGGCGACATGAAGAACGTGATCGACAAGGCACGCGCCGCCGCGCGCGAAGCGGGCCTGCCGGAAGATAACTTCATGGCCTGCGAACGCGGCGTCTCGTTCGGCTACAACAACCTCGTCTCCGACATGCGTTCGCTCGCCATCATGCGCGAATCGAACTGCCCGGTGGTGTTCGACGCGACCCACTCGGTGCAGTTGCCGGGCGGGCAGGGCACGTCCTCGGGCGGCCAGCGCGAGCACGTCCCGGTGCTCTCGCGCGCCGCGGTGGCGGCCGGTATCGCCGGCCTGTTCATGGAAACCCACCCGGACCCGGCCAACGCCCTGTCCGACGGCCCGAACGCCGTTCCGCTGGGCCGCATGAAGGAATTGCTCACGACCCTGGTCGAACTCGACCGTGTGGTCAAACGTGCGGGCTTCCTTGAGACCAGTTTCAAGGCATAATTGCGTATTCTGGTTATTAAGCTTGCAAGTCGAGGCGCCCGAGGGCGCCTCGACTTGCATGGGGCCGGGAAACCGTCGCGAGCGCAAGGAGTGGTGGTCGAGCCGCCAATCCGACGCGCAGCAGGTTGATCCGGGCCCTACATGTGCGAGACGATTTTTTTACCTACTGGAGTTTTAGAACATGAGTGCTATCGTTGATATCATCGGCCGCGAGATCATTGACTCGCGCGGCAATCCCACCGTCGAATGCGACGTGCTGCTCGAATCGGGCGTGATGGGCCGTGCGGCCGTGCCCTCGGGCGCATCGACCGGTTCGCGCGAAGCGATCGAACTGCGCGACGGCGACCCGAAGCGTTATTTCGGCAAGGGCGTGCTGCAGGCCTGCGAGAACATCAACACCGAAATCAGCGAAGCAATCATGGGCCTGGACGCCAACGAACAGGCTTTCCTGGACCGTACCCTGATCGACCTGGACGGCACCGAGAACAAGAGCCGCCTGGGCGCCAACGCGATGCTGGCCGTCTCGATGGCCGTCGCGAAAGCCGCCGCTGAAGAAGCGGGCCTGCCGCTGTACCGCTACTTCGGCGGTTCGGGCGCGATGCAGATGCCGGTGCCGATGATGAACGTCATCAACGGCGGCGCGCACGCCGACAACAACCTGGACATCCAGGAATTCATGA
>JBBWZO010000011.1:0-5655 GCA_039649125.1 Massilia sp.
TTTTCCATCACGCGCTTCATGAACAGGTCGGGAATCCAGTTCGCCGTGTTCATGTCGTGGGTGCGGCGGCGGTCGTCGCCGGTGTTCTTGCGCAGGTCGAGGAATTCCTCGATGTCCATGTGCCAGGTTTCCAGGTAGGCGCACACTGCACCCTTGCGCTTGCCGCCCTGGTTCACGGCCACGGCCGTGTCGTTGACCACTTTCAGGAACGGGACGACGCCCTGCGACTTGCCGTTGGTGCCCTTGATGCGCGAGCCGAGCGCGCGCACCGGGGTCCAGTCGTTGCCGAGGCCGCCGGCGAACTTCGACAGCAGTGCGTTTTCCTTGATGGCGTCGTAGATGCCTTCCAGGTCGTCGCCGACGGTGGTCAGATAGCACGAGGACAGCTGCGAGCGGCGGGTGCCCGAGTTGAACAGGGTCGGCGTCGAGCTCATGAAGTCAAAGCTCGACAGCAGGTTGTAGAACTCGATGGCGCGCTCTTCGCGGTCCGCTTCGCGCAGGGCCAGGCCCATGGCGACGCGCATATAGAAGGCCTGCGGCATTTCGATGCGGGTTTCGCGCACGTGCAGGAAGTAGCGGTCGTACAGGGTCTGCAGGCCGATGTAGCCGAATTGCAGGTCGCGGTCGGCGACCAGGGCTTTCGCCAGGCGCTCGAGATCGTACTTGCCCAGTTCGGCGTCGAGCAGCTCGTTCTCGATACCCTTGGCGACGTACTGCGGGAAATAGGTGATGTATTCGGCGGCGGCTTTAGCTTGCGGCACTTCCTTGCCGAACACTTCCTTACGGATCGTGTGCAGCAGGATGCGGGCCGTGACCTGGCTGTAGGCCGGGTCCTTTTCCATCAGGGCGCGGGCGGCCAGGATGGCGGACTTGTGCAGTTCCTCGACCGGCACGCCGTCGTACAGGTTTTTCAGGGTTTCGGCGACGATGGCGTCGGCATCGACGTGCTTTTCCAGGCCGGCGCAGGCGGCGTTCACCAGGGCGTGCACGGCATTGACGTCCAGCGGACGGCGCTCGCCGCCGTCGATCACGTGGATTTGCGGGGCGGCGATCTGCGATCCGCCAGCAGCTTCTTTTGCTGCGCGGCGCTCTTCCATCTGCTTGGCGCGGTACAGCACATAGGCGCGGGCGACATCGTGCTCGCCCGAGCGCATCAAGGACAATTCAACCTGATCCTGCACGTCTTCGATATGGAAGGTGCCGCCGTTCGGCTGGCGGCGCATCAGGGCGGCGACCACGTTGTTGGTCAGCTCTTCCACCAGCTCGCGGATGCGCGCCGAGACCGCGCCCTGGCCGCCGGCGACCGCCAGGAAGGCCTTGGTCATCGCGACCGAGATCTTGTTCGGCTCGAACGGGACCACGGCGCCGTTGCGGCGCAGGATGCGGTAATCGGCGCGGGTGGCAATTTCAGCGGCGCTATTGCCGCCGGCAGCCGTGCCTGGCGTCGCGTGCGGGTGGATGGAAATGTCTTGAGATGTCTGCATTGAGCCTCCAGGATGGCAGGGTTACTGCCGCCAAATGTTTGTCAGTCGCACGTCCGCGGTAGCGGACGGCTGCCAATAAATTTAAAAAGCAAAACCCACCCTGCCGGCCTGGATGAGCCAGGCTGGACAATGTCGTTGCCAAAGGATGTTTAAACGAGTTTGATGCGCTCAGTGCTACTGGAATACAACTGAGCACAACTAAGTTACTCGTCTTTTACCAGTCTGTTACTGCTGAGCAAGCTGAACTTTACCACTCTTACGCTTGAGGCCGCTACCACTAGATATAGTGACTTGGCTTGATATGGGACTAATTGTAGTACCCGCCCGGCGCAGGGTGCAAGTGAATAAATTTTCAAATCCGGGCGTTTTTTATGTGTGCCGGCCTTGACAATTCAGCCTGTAACTCAGCATGCGCGGTAGACGGTGAGCGGGCACTAACATGCTGCTCAAGCCTTGCGCAGCGGCCTTTACTGCTGTGCAATTGCGGTGCATGGCGCACCTTTTTTGCACTGGCGAAAAGGCAACGCTTTTTGACAATAGTTGACATTGTGGCGGCTCAAGGCGGGCTGCCAACCCCATGGCAATACAACGAGGCCGGGTGTCAGTTCTCCGGCGCCTGGATATCCAGCTTCTGCATCTGGTAACGCAGCTGGCGCACGCTGATCCCGAGCAGTGCCGCGGTCTTGGTCCGGTTGAACTGGGTCTGCTGCAGCGCGCGCCCGATGATGTCGCGCTCGACCTGCTCAAGGTAGGCCGGCAGGTTGCTCGGCAATTCGCCGGGGCCGGGAAGCGGGACGCTGCCGGCAGCCGGGACCGGCGCCGCCGCCGGCATGGGCGGTGCGCTGGCTGGCGGCGGGACGGCCACGGCCGGCGCTTCATACGTCTTCGCAGCTTCCGCCGGCCGCGCCGCAGCGGCGGACCGCGCTTTCAGAGACAAATCCTCGACCTGGATCACCCCGTTGTCGGCAAAGGCCAGCGCCCGCTCCAGCACGTTTTCCAGTTCGCGCACGTTGCCCGGGAAGGAATAGGCGCGCAAGGCCTCCAGCACGCCCGGCCCGAGCGCGGTACTGGCAGAGCCAGGCCCCGCCAGTCGCGTGAGGATGGCGTTCGCCAGCACCGGTAAATCGTCGAGCCGCTCGCGCAGGGGCGGCAGCGCCAGCTCGATCACGTTCAGGCGGTAGAACAGGTCCTGGCGGAAGGCGCCCGTCTCGACGCATTTGGCGAGATCCTTGTGGGTGGCGCTGATGATGCGCACGTCGACCGGCTCCTCCTGGGTGGCGCCGATCTTGCGCACGCGCCGCTCCTGTATCGCGCGCAGCAGTTTCACCTGCATCGCCAGCGGCAGATCCGCCACCTCGTCGAGCATCAGGGTGCCGCCGTTGGCAGCCTGGAAGAAGCCGTCGCGCTCCTCGCCGGCGCCCGTGAACGCGCCCTTGCGGTGGCCGAAGAATTCCGACTCCATCAGGTTTTCGGGAATCGCGCCGCAGTTCACGGCAACGAAGGGCCTCAAAGCGCGCGAACTCTGGGCGTGGATCTCGCGCGCGGCCAGTTCCTTGCCGGCGCCGGATTCGCCGGTGATCGCGATCGGCGCCATCGAGCGCGCCAGGCGCCCGATCTGGGCGCGCAGCGCCTGCATGGCCTGCGAATTGCCGATCAGGCGGGAGGGAGCGCCGCCGTCGCCTTGCGAGAGCCCAGCGGACGTTTCCGACAATTTCAGGGCCGAGCGCACCATCACGCGCAGCTCGTCGAGCACGAGCGGCTTCGAGACGTAGTCGAAGGCGCCGGCCTTCAGCGCCACCACGGCGTTCTCCGCACTGCCGAAGGCCGTGATGACGGCAATCGGCGTCTTCGAGGTGCTGGACACTTCGCGCACCAGTTCCAGCCCGAGCCCGTCGGGCAGGCGCATGTCGGTCAGCACCAGCGCATAGGCGTTGTCGGCGACCAGCCGGCGCGCTTCGCGCAGGGTGGCGGCGCAATCGACATCGAGCCCCATCTTGACGAGGGTGATCTCGAGCAGGTCGCGCAGGTCGGCTTCGTCGTCGACGACCAGGATGCGGGGAGAACTCATGACTGCCTTTCCGTCCAAAAAACTAGCGCGCCGTGCCGAGCGCGGGCGGCTGGGCGAAGGTGATGACAAACCGTCCGCTCACCCTGCGCTCCCCCTGCGCCGTGGCGTCGAAACGGGACTCGTAGTCCAGCTTCGCGCCGTTGTTCAGGCACAGCTCGCGCGCCAGGTACAGCCCCAGTCCGGTTCCCTTGCTTGAGGTCGTGTAGAAGGGCTCGAACAGGTGGGCCCGCACTTCGGGCGTGATGCCGGGGCCGTCGTCCTGCACATGCAGTTCCAGCGTGCCGAAGGCGTCGAGCTCGGGCCAGATGCGGATGCTGGCCGGCTTGCGGCTGGCGTAGCGGATCGCGTTGCCCAGCAGGTTGACCAGCACTTCGCGCAGGTGCAGGGCGTCGAAGCGCACCTCGATGGCGCCGGCGCCGCCTAGCCACACTATATCATCGGCCAAACCATGGGTTTCGCAGAATTCCGCCTTCAGCTCGGCCAGGAAGGACGCCAGCAGCAGCGGCTCCGCATACGGCTGCGCCTTGCGCGACAACTGCAGGATGTCCTCGACCATGCGGTTCACGCGCGCCACGTTGTCGCCGATGATCTTCAGCAGCCGCACCTCGGCCTTGCCGTGCAGGTCTTCGGCCAGCAGGGCCGTCGCATGGCCGATCGCCGACAAGGGGTTGCGCACCTCGTGCGCGATGCTTGCGGTCAGGCGCCCCATCGAGGCCAGCTTCAGCTGTTGCGCCTGGTTTTCGATGGCACTCACGTCCTGCAGGAAGATCACGCTGCGCCCGATCGTTCCCGCGCCGGCCTGCGTCCACGGCTGCACGCGCGCAAAGCGCAGCTTCAGGTGCGCCGGCTGGTCGCGCCGCGCGCGCGGCGCGCCCTCGCCCGCCGCGGGCTCCTGGAACGGTTTCAGGATCACCCAGGCCGCGTCGGAGCCGGCTTCACCCGGCACCGGCTGGACCGCCGATAGCGCCGGTGCCACGCTGCCGTTGCCGATCCAGGCGGCGAACGCCTGGGCCACCGGCTCCAGCCCCGGCGCATCCAGGCGCAGGCCATCGCCCCCTTCGACCCCGAGCATGCGTCGCGCCGCCGGGTTGGCGGTGTGGATGGCGCCGTCCGCAGCGACCACGAGCACGCCGTCGCCCACGTCGGCGATGACGATCTCGTTGATCGCCTGCTGCACCTGCAGATCGGCGCCGCGCTGGGCGGCCAGGTCCTCCTGACCGATCAGGCGCGCGGCCAGCCGGTTGACCAGCCAGACCACGGCGAAAAAGGCGATGCCGTACATCCCCGCCTGCATCAGCGCCGGTTCGCCGTCGCGCGTGACCAGCTGCCAGGCCGCTTCGAACAGGATGAACAGGGTCGCCAGCGCCGCCGAGAACAGGGCCGGCACCAGCGGCGCCAGGATCGCGGCGCCCGCCAGCGGGAACAGGTACAGGATGCCGAGGCCGCTGGGCACGCCGCCGGCGGCAAGGTAGAGCAGCGAGATCACGGCCAGGTCAACAGCGATCTGGCTTGCGAGCTGGCTCGAGAAGCGGCGCCGCCAGAACAGCGTCAGCGCACTGAAGCAGACGGCCGCGCCAAGATAGAAAAAGCAGGTGTGGGCGTAGCCCGGCAAGGCGCGCACGCCGCCGCTCTGCACGTCGAAGGCAAGATACAGCAGCAGCACCAGCGCGATCACGATGCGGGTGACGGTCAGCGCCTGCAGCGAGCGCCAGAAGGTCGCGCGCGACTGCGTGGACAGCACCTCCCAGCCGGTCTTCAAGGCTTAGCGCGGGCTCGGGGGGACATGGGCCGGGCTGCAGTAGTCGCGTCCGTCGGCATGCACCGATTCCGAGACCGGGAAATGCAGGCCGCAATGTGCGCAGCTGGTCATGTTTTCGATCGCCGCCGGCGGCGCCGCAGTCGGACGTTCCTGCGGCGGCACGTGCATTTGCTGGTGACGCACGGCCGCGCGCAGCTTCGCGCGCACGGCGAAGAAGACCAGCACGGCCAGGGCGATCCAGAAGACGAGGCGGCTCATGCGATCCCCCGGTGCAGCACGACTTCAAGCACGAAGCGGCTGCCGACATAGGCCAGCGCCAGCGTGGCGAAACCGGCCAGCGTGAA
>JBBWZO010000020.1:0-4506 GCA_039649125.1 Massilia sp.
CAGGCCCTGGGCCCGGACCTGTTCCGCATGCTCGGCCTGCTGGCGTTGCAGCAGCAGCGTGACCACCAATGCGATCACCGCCAGCATGGAGCCGACGAGAATCAGGCCGATCCGGTTATTTTTCATGTTGGCGGTCCTTCCGGGCGATAGCGGCGCAAGTCGACAGTAAGTGGTGGGGAAGCGTCAGACTATAGTAGAAAATTTCCGCAAGGCAAATAGTATTCTGCTGTCCCTGCCTGTCTGGTCAAGTTTTCGTCGATACCGGCACAGGATTCCGGACGAAATGGGAAGTTTCGGTGTGGAATGCCGCAGCGTTGTGGAACAGGGCGTCCATGCCATCCGCGCTATAGTGATAACAAGCAGACATCATCCCCAAGACACATGAGCAATTCACGCTACGACGCTTCCGACAACGACACCGGCGACGATGACGCCTTCCTCGAGCGCGAACTCGGCCTGGCCGAGCGCGGCATCGAACTGGTCAAAATGGAAGGGCGGGTCTTCCTGCGCTTTTCAGGAGAGGTGAGCTACGAGGGCCTGCGTGTGCCCTACGCGCTGGTGCCGGCGCGCGGCGTGCTGGCCAAACCGAGTAAATGGCGCAAGATGGACCTCGCCAACCGGCGCGAGCTGATCGAGGAGCGTACCGGCGACAAGGCCCTGGCCGAACTGCAGCTCGACGCCGAGGAGTTCGTGCGCGACATCGCCGAGCAGGCCGACGACGCCGGCTTCGACCCGCGCGTCTTCCTCGGCGTGCTCGATGAACTGGAAACCTCGGAGCCGGCCGAATACGTGTTCGAGCGGATTCGCCAGCGGGTGGACCACGCGATCGAGCGCGAACAGGAAGAGCGGCATGCGGCCCGCACCAAGGAAAGTATTAATTTGGCCGAGTACCCGGAGTCGTTCGAGGTGGCCAGCCGTATGCAGAGAAAATTCATCGCCCTGCTCGGTCCCACGAACTCGGGTAAAACCCACCGCGCGATGGAAGCGCTGGCGAAAGCGAAAAGCGGCGCCTACCTGGCTCCCTTGCGTTTGCTGGCGCTGGAAAACTACGAACGCCTGCAGGCGGCGCGCCCGCATGGCGAACCGATCAAGGTGAGCCTGATCACGGGAGAGGAAAGGCGCATCGCCGAAGGCAGCACCCACGTCGCCAGCACCGTCGAGATGCTGGATAGCAAAACGCCGATCGAGGTGGCCGTGATCGACGAAATCCAGATGCTGGCCGACCGCGACCGCGGCGCCGCCTGGACCGCCGCCGTCTGCGGCGCGCCGGCATCGACCGTGTATCTGGTGGGCGCGCCGGAAGCGCGCCGCGCGATCGAGGCCCTGGCCGAGCGCCTGGAGGTGCCGCTCGAGGTGCACATATTAAAACGCATGGCGCCGCTGGCGATGGAACCGGGGCCGGTGCGCAAACTGTCGAACCTGCGCCGCGGCGATGCCGTCATCGCCTTTTCGCGGCGCGACGTCCTGATGTGGCGCGACATGATCACCGAGAAGGGGCTGTCGGTGGCCACCGTCTACGGCAACCTGTCGCCGGAAGTGCGGCGCGCCCAGGCCGAACGTTTCAGGGAAGGCCAGGCCGACATCGTAGTCGGCACCGATGCCCTCGCCATGGGCCTGAACATGCCGATCGCGCGCATCGTGATGACCACCACCGTCAAGTACAACGGGGTTGAGGAAGAGGAAATCTCGGCGGCGCTGGCCAAGCAGATCGCCGGGCGGGCAGGGCGCTACGGCGTGCACGAAGAGGGTTTTGTCGCCGGCTACGACGACGATACCCACGAAGTCATGCGCTCGCTGATGAAGGAAAAGATTCCGCCGGTGCCGGCCAGCGGCTTTGCGGTGGCCCCGTCTCTTGAGCAACTGCACCGGATTTCCTCGGTCACCGGAGAGACTTCGCTGGTAAAACTGCTCAAGCGTTTCGTGCACAACATCGACGTCCCGGACGGCTTCTTTTATCCGCGCATCACCGAGGACCAGAACGAGCGCGCCGAATGGCTCGACACCCTGGAGCTGACGGTAGCCGAGAAATTCATGCTGTCGCTGGTGCCGATCTCGAGCCGGGTGCCGATGCTGCAAAGCGCCTGGGAGCACTGGGCGCTGTCGCTGGCGAAGAAACGCATCTGCAAGCTCACGCCGCATACGCAGGAACTGTTCTGGATGAACCTGCAGGAAGTCGAGGATACCTGCCGCATGTACTCGGCCTATGCCTGGCTCGGTTACCGCCAGCCCGAGTATTTCCCGAGCATCGAGGAAGCCCAGCGGCTGGCGCGCGAAGCGTCCGAGCGGGTCGACTCGCTGCTGCAGCAGCAGAATGCGGCCACGAGAAAGCGTCAGGGGAACGCGGGGAAACAGAAAAGGCGGGCGTAGTGGTTGCGTAGGGTGGGCGCCCCGTGCCCACGCGGAACGTGGCGTTGTGTTTGCGTCGATTAACGCCGCGGTGCGATCGTTTGATGGCGTATCGAATAGTGCACCACAACGTTGAATTGTTAGCCAACACTGTTCGGCTGTCCGCGTGGGCACGGGGTGCCCACCCTACGACTGCGATAGCCTCCTCCCTGCATGCACACCCCGTCCCGTGTACGATAGCCGGATCTCTTCTACAGATATCCACATGAACAAACACCACACCATCGAAAGCTTCAACCAGCGCGGCGCCGGCACCTTGCCCGGCTACCTCGGCATCGAAATCCTTGAAGTCGGCGAGCGCCGCCTCGTCGCGCAGTTGCCGATCAAGCCGCACCTGCTGGCGCCGAACGGTTACCTGCACGCCGGCAGCGTCGTCACCCTGGCCGATACCGCCGCCGGCTATGCCTGCATCGCCAACCTGCCCGAGGGTGCCAGCAACTTCACCACGATCGAACTGAAATCGAACCATTTCAGCACCGCGCGCGAAGGGGTGATCACCTGCGTGGCCACGCCGGCCCACCTGGGCCGCACCACGCAAGTCTGGGATGTGACGGTGACGAATGCGGCCAACGGCAAGACCATTGCCCTGTTCCGCTGCACGCAGATGATCCTGTATCCGCAATAGCCGGCATCGCCGGGCGGGCGCCTGGCAGGCTCAGGGCTGCGGCGGCAGGCAGGCCGCCGCCACGCCGCCGGCCGTGCCGCCCACGGCGGGCAGGTCCGATGGCGCCTTGCCGTTGCCGACCAGGATGACCGGCTGCCCTTTATAGGTCAGCGTCAATTCCTCGCCTGCATACTGGGCCAGTGTCTTGGGTACGAACACCGCGAAGCGGTAATTCAGGTCCGGATAGAAGCCGGTCTGAAAGATCTGCTCGGGCGGTCCTTCCTGGATCTCGGCGGCGATGGCGTCGAGGATCGGCATGGTGTCGCCGGCGTTGTTCAGGTCGACCTGGCCCTGGTAGCGCAGGGTATAGGGCGGCAGGCCGCCGAATTCGCGCCCGCCGTAGCTGACGCGGAAATGGTTGACGTTGTAGTGGAAGCCGCGCTGCGCATGCGGGGTGACATCGACATTGCACAGCACGAAAATGGCCCAGAAACCCTGCGCATCGACCGGGGACAGGTAGCCCACGCGGTACAGCGCGGCCGACAGGGCGATCGGATTGGTGAAGCGGATTTCGTGCGCATTGGCCACATGCTGGTAATGCAGGACGGCCACCGCCTTCGGCTTCGGTCCGGCACACGCGGCCAGACCGAGTAGCGCGGCAAGGATGCCTATCCTGCGAAATAAGTGACCCATTGCATCTCCTTTGCGAGCATGACCGCACGCCCGCGGTCAGCGAACGCATCAAGCTTGGCCGATTCCAGCGTCGCAGGCTTGCGTTAGGTCAGGCGTGCTGTGGCATTTGGCCCGCGTTTGGCGCGACGGCCAGCCTTCATGCATGCAAGCCAGTTTAATGTCAGATCGGCATCGCGACAAGGCGAGCACGGCTGCAGCCCGGTCAGCCGGCCGCCAGTGCCTTTTGCAGCAGGGCGTGGACCTCGGAAAAATCGGGCTCGCCCACGTAGCGCCTGAGGATGGTGCCGTCCTTGGCGATCACGAAGGTGGTCGGGGTCAGGGTGACGTCGCCGAAGGATTTGGCCAGGTCGCCGCCCGCGTCGAGCGCGACGATGAAGGGCAGCTTGCGCGTTTCGGTGAAATTCAGGACGTAGTTGGGCGGGTCGTACTGCATCGCCACCGCGACGAATTCCAGGCCTTGCCCCTTGAACTTGTTGTAGGTGTCGACCATCGCCGGCATCTCGCGCACGCAGCTGACGCAGGAGGTCGCCCAGAAATTGACCATCACCACCTTGCCACGCAGGTTCGCCGTGCTGATCTTGTCGCCGGCAATGCTGATGAAGGTGACGTCGGGCGCCTTTTCTCCCTTGGCCAGGGTGGCGTAGCCGACACCGGCCAGCGCGAGCACGGCTGCGCCAATGGCGGCGGGTTTGATCCAGGAGCGGGTGGCGGGAGCGTTCATGGCGATGGCTATGGCGATGGGGAAGGGGGGAAGAAGCGGGGCGGGGGGGCGGTCCCCGCACGCGCCCCCCCCCCCCCCTTTA
>JBBWZO010000032.1:0-3015 GCA_039649125.1 Massilia sp.
ATCGACCACGTGCGTGACTGGGTGCTGGGCACCAACGGCAAGTGGACCACGATGGGCATCCCGTCGGACGGTTCGTACGGCATTCCGGAAGGCGTGGTGTTCGGCTTCCCGGTCACCACCGAAAACGGCGAGTACACCATCGTCCAGGGTCTGGAGATCGACGAGTTCTCGCAAGAGCGCATCAACCTCACGCTGAAGGAACTGACCGAAGAGCGTGAAGGCGTGGCGCACCTGCTGGCCTAAGTTTCATACGGCGAACGTGGATCCGGCCAAGCCGCCAGTTCGCCGAACCCGCCGTGTTGCCCCGGGCAGCACGGCGGTTTCTTCGTTCGCATCTCCTTTGAGCAGCGGTCCTGCCGCTAACTCCGCCATTACCGAATCACACATGCATCCTTCCGAGGTTTTATTCCAGGGCACACGCCAGCCGCTCCTCCTCCCCGCCTGCGATCACTACTGCGGCTCGGAGAAGCTGATGCGCAAGTCGATGGCCCTGCAACAAGAGCTTGGCCCGGTCTTCGACATCACCTTCGACTGCGAGGACGGCGCTGCCGCCGGCAACGAAGCCGCCCACGCCCAACTGGTGGCGTCGCTGGTGAACGGCGACGACAACCGTTACGGCCGCATCGGCGTGCGCCTGCACGACCTGGCCAGCCCCCATTTCGAACAAGACGTGGCCGCCATCGTCGGCGCCGCGGCCCAGCGCCTGGCCTATGTGGTGCTGCCCAAGCCCGACGGCATCGCCGACGTGCGGCGCGCGCTGGAATCGATCAACCGCGTGGCCGTGCCCGCCGGACGCCCCGCGCTGCCCGTGCACGTGCTCATCGAGACCCACGGCGCGCTGCGCGACGCCTGGGAGATCGCCGCCCTGCCCCAGGTCGAGTGCCTGTCCTTCGGCATCATGGATTTCGTTTCCTCGCACTTCGGTGCGATTCCCGCGGCCGCGATGCGCACCCCGGGACAGTTTTCTCACCCATTAGTTGTCCGCGCCAAGCTGGAGATGGTTGCGGCATGTCATGCGCATGGCAAGGTAGCCTCGCATAATGTGACGACCGAAATCAAGGACAGTGCGATTGTGGCCAATGACGCCCAACGCGCCGCCGCCGAATTCGGTTTCACGCGCATGTGGAGCATCCATCCGGACCAGATCAAGCCGATCGTCAAGGCATTCACGCCACGGTTATCGGAAGTGAACGAAGCCACCAACATCCTGCAGGAAGCGATGGCGGCGAACTGGGGACCGATCGCTCAGCATGGGCGCTTGCACGACCGCGCCAGCTACCGATATTATTGGACCGTTTTGCAGCGCGCGAAGCTGGCCGGCCTGGCGCTGCCTGAATCCGCAGCGGCAATCGTCAACCCAACGGAAATCCACTAATGGCCACCTCCCCCAAACACCTGCTCGCCGCCGGCACCTTCGTGCTCGCGGCCCTCGGCCTGTGCGCCGCTCCCGCGTCCGCCGCACCCGAGAAGAACCACCCGAAAGCGGCCGACGTCCTCAAGAAGAAATCGTCGAAGCCGGCCTCGAAATCGAAAAAAGCTGCCGCTGCGGCGGCTGCGACCGCAGCAGGGGCAGCGGCAGCGGCTCCAATTGACGAACCGGAACCGGACATCACCGACACCCAGATGACCGAATACGCGTGTGAGCTGAACAATAAAGTCACGATCTACCGCAATGCGAGCGACGATTCGCACATCGCCCTGCGCTGGAAGAAGCGCCTGCACCGCCTGAACCGTGTCGGCACGACCACCGGTGCGCTGCGCTTCGAGAACACGAACTATGGCCTGATCTGGATCGGCATCCCGTCGAAGGGCATCCTGCTCGACTCGAAGCTGAACCGCCAGCTGGCCAACGAATGCAAGGATGCCGAGCAGAGCAAGCCGGTCGTAACGGCTGCCGCGCCGGAAGAAAAGAAGAGCTGACGCCCGCGTTAGCACCCGTAGAGCGTGTGAAAAAAGCCTTCAGGGCAAGGCGCATCGTCGAAGACAGTACGCTAGTACGGCGAGACGATACAACGCAGCAATGAAGGATTTTTTCACACGCTCGAAGCAATAACAAGAGACCCCACTGAAGGAGAGCTTATGTCTCGCAACACCCTGAACACGCTGAAGGACTTCCCGCTGAGCGCGGGCCAGTCCGGCCAGTTCTATTCGCTGCCGGCACTGGGCGAAAGCCTGGGCGTGAACCTGTCGCGCCTGCCGGTGTCGATCCGTATCGTCCTCGAATCCGTGCTGCGTAACTGCGACGGCAAGAAGGTCACCGAAGAGCACATTCGCCAGCTGGCAAGCTGGGGCGCGACCGCCGAGCGCACCGACGAGATTCCTTTCGTCGTTGCCCGCGTCGTGCTGCAGGACTTCACCGGCGTGCCGCTGCTGGCCGACCTGGCCGCGATGCGCAACGTCGCCGCCAAGACCGGCGCCGATCCGAAGAAGATCGAGCCGCTGGTGCCGGTCGACCTGGTAGTCGACCACTCGGTCACGATCGACCACTTCCGCGAGCCGGGCGCGCTCGACCTGAACATGAAACTGGAATTCCAGCGCAACAACGAGCGCTACCAGTTCATGAAATGGGGCATGCAAGCGTTCGATACCTTCGGCGTCGTGCCGCCGGGCTTCGGTATCGTCCACCAGGTCAACCTGGAATACCTGGCGCGCGGCGTGATGCGCCAGGGCGACACCTTCTACCCTGACACCCTGGTCGGCACCGACTCGCACACCACCATGATCAACGGCGTCGGCGTCGTCGGCTGGGGCGTGGGCGGCATCGAAGCCGAAGCCGGCATGCTGGGCCAGCCGGTTTATTTCCTGACCCCGGACGTCATCGGCGTGAACCTCACCGGTTCGCTGCGCGAAGGCTGCACCGCGACCGACCTAGTGCTGACCATCACCGAACTGCTGCGTAAAGAGAAAGTCGTCGGCAAGTTCGTCGAGTTCTTCGGCGAAGGCACCCGTTCGCTCTCGACCACCGACCGCGCCACCATCGGCAACATGGCACCGGAATACGGCGCGACCATGGGC
>JBBWZO010000050.1:0-14696 GCA_039649125.1 Massilia sp.
ACGTTCATCGCCGCGCTGACGACCAGCGACACCAGCAGCAGGAAGCCCAGCACCAGGATCAGGCCGAACGAGAGCACCCGGGTACGCAGCGTGTCCCACCAGCTGGCATCCTGCGGCGGCGGCACACCCCAGATTTCGTCGAGGCTGTCCTTCAGTTCGGCAAACACGCTCGTTGCGCCGACCAGCAGCAGCACGGTCGCGATGATGGTGGCCATCCTGCCGGTTTCCTTGTTCTGCGCGCCGGCCAGGATCGACTGGATCGTCTCCGCTCCTTCCTTGCCGACCAGGCCGCGCAGTTCATTGAGCAACTGTCCCTGTGCGGCTTCCGCGCCATAGAAAAAGCCGGCCACGGCAATCACGAGCACCAGGATCGGCGCCAGCGAGAACAGCGTATAGAAGGCCAGGGCCGCGCCCTTGCTGGCGGCACGATGTGCCAGCCATTCCGTCACCGCGCACTTCATGATGTGGAACACTTGGCGCGGGGACGGGATCCACTGTTTTTTGTCTTTGCTGACCGTATCCATACCGATTCTCCGGAAAAGAAAAAGGGGCACCGGACCCCAGCCAAGCTTGTCGCGAGGAAATTCGCGAAACAAGTTTGACTGGGCCAAGTACCCCTCAGGCCGCGTTACCATGCGGCGTTGCGCCGCTCCGCCGCGTGGACGGAGTGGCGGCTGAGATGCCGATTACTGAACGCGCTTTTCGATCGTGATCTGTTCGACTTCGACGCGGCGGTTCGGTTCCAGGCACTTGATCAGGGCGGCACGGTTTTTCTCGGTGCAGGTCACGACCGGGTTGGCGGTGCCCTTGCCGTAGGCCTTCAGGCGGCTACCGTCGACACCCTTGCCGACCAGGTATCCACGCACGGCGTCGGCGCGGCGCTGCGACAGCTTCAGGTTGTACTTCGCCGAACCCAGGCGGTCGGCGTAGCCGCTGATGTCGACGTCGGTGATGCTCGGGTCGGCTTGCAGGGCGGCGGCGATGTCGTCTAGCTTAGGCTGCGGCATGCTCAGGTTGGCGCTGTCGAATGCGAACAGTTCGGTGGCCGACAGGGTGACCTTCTCGAAGCGTGCCGGCGGCGGCGTGACCGGTGCCGGAGCGGGTGCCGGAGCCGGGGCTTCGGCGACCGGCGCCGGTGCCACCGCTGGTGCCGGTGGGGCTGGCGGCGGGTTGAACGCGTAGTTCAGGCCGACGGTGACGTATTTGTTGTTTGGCTTGTTGAAGCCATACAGTTCGTCGTGGCGCAGGTTGCTGCGCACCGAACGGATGTCGGCCTGCAGCGACCACTGCGGGGTCAGGGTTGCCTGGACGCCGACGCCGGCGGTCCAGTATGGCGAGTTCTCGCTCACGTTGCGCAGTGGATTATTCACCTTGTCGCGTTCGACGCCGAGGCCGACCAGTACGAATGGGCGAATCCTGTCACGCGACAGCATCAGCAGACCGTCGACGCCGAGCAGGGTCTGGCGATAGCGGGCCGGGCCGTCTTCGGTACGGGCGTGCGTGCCACCGATCTGGATGTCCCAGTACTGGTGGACGGCTTTACCGAACTTCAGGCCACCGCCCCAGTCCTTCTTGTCCACGCCGAAGTCCCGGTCCGGCTTGAAGCCGACGACGCTCGGCTGGATGTACCAGGACGGGTTGAGTTCTTGGGCCAGCGTGGAACCGGCGGCGCACAGCATGGCCACGGCCAGGGCGATCTTCTTCGTATTGTTCACAGGAAACTCCCATAAGTTGAAAAGGTAGGGTGACATCGTTGCCTTAACAGTGATGTTGGAGTGAAGAATACGAGGGCGAGTTCCGGAGGGTCGGTGCGCTAGCGCACCTAGCGATACTGATGAGTGGCAAATTCGCAACAAGGCCATCACGGCAACGTCTTTCTTCTATATAGAGCGATGAGCAATGGGGATTGCATAGGGTTATTTTCAACAATGGATCAGTTGTTGTATTTCCGATACAAAAAGCATTGAGCCTGCTTGTTATGTTGTTTTTTTAAGAACAAAAGATTTTAGGAAATGCTTAGGGGAATTATGCCAATGTGGGCTGGCGCACAGACCGGCATCACTGATGCAAGCGATCATGCGGTCAGTTAAGCGGAACCCGAGGTGTTGTCAGGGTGTCAGACGACACACAGCGACCCGGACCACCAGTCTCTCTTTCAATTGGAGTACACCAACATGCATGCAACGACTCATCACAACGCGGTGCAAGGCGACGTAGGCGCAGTGCACACTTCCAGCAATTCAGCGCTGATCGAACGCGTCCCGCCACAGCCAACCGAACGTGCGCCGATTTCCCTCGCGCCGATCGAGCGCGTGCGGTCGACCTCTGCCACGCAGCGTCGGATCGAGAACATGCAAAAGCTGATCAACGAATTGTCGACCCATGAGATGCTCGCCGACGAGATCGCATGGTTCCTGAAGTTTTCGCCATCCGGCGCCCGCAAGTACATCCGCGACCTGCGCGAAGCCGGCGTCATCGAACTGGCCCGCTACATCGAAGGCACCGCCACCTACCTGGGCAAGGCCGTGTACCAGATCTGCCCCGACCAGGAGCGCGTCAAGGCCTTCCTCGCAGCGATCTGCCAGCCGAAGCGTGAAGGCGTCGCCCCGCGCAAGGAGCGTCCGGGCCTGCGCGAGCAGAGCATGGCAGGCAGCGGCCGCCACTTCCACATCCTGGCCGATGACACCCACTACGCGATCCGCGTGAACCGCAGCCCGGTCACCCGCGATCCGCTGGTCGCCGCCCTGTTCGGCCCAGCACCGGGCCAGGTCGCCAAAGAGCGCGCCTGATCCTGCTATCGGGGCGTGCAGCGGTGGAGACCCGCTGCATGTTCCGCACCCGACGATCGCTGTCGTCACGCAAACGCCGCGCACCCGCGGCGTTTGTCGTTTACATTGCTGCCTGCAGACGGCTTGGAACCGGCCGCGCAGACAGCGCTCCAGTCCTCGTCCACGGCAACATTGAAAACCCGGCAACAGGCCCCAATTGCGGGCGAGTGCGGCGTTGTGCCCGCATCCGCCATCCGCCACCGCAAAGGAGTCCCCGTGCTGCCAACTGCCGATTCGCTCGCAGGAAAACCCGTACCGAAGGTGTCGTTCAAGACGCGCGCCGATAACGGCTGGCGCGACCTGACGACTGACGAACTGTTCAAGGACAAGACCGTCGTCGTGTTTTCGCTGCCGGGCGCCTATACGCCGACCTGTTCTTCAAGCCACGATATTTCGCAGGACCAGAAGATCAATACCAGCGTGCTGCGCACGGTCAGCGGACGCATCACCTGGCCGCAGGTCTTCATCGGCGGGCGCCTGATCGGCGGCGCCGACGAGCTCGAGGCCTGCCTGGCCACGGCGGCCGCTTGATCGCCGCCATCTCGACAGGGGAGGGGCCATGGAAGCCTTGCTGACACTCTCCCTGCTGGCGGCGCTGGGCGCGCTGGCCTGGGCGGTGCCGCGCTGGCGGCTGCGGCGGGCACTGGCGCGTCCCCTGGATGCGCACGAGAGGGCGATACTCGAACGCAATGTCGAGCAATACCGGGGCATGGATCCCGGCATGCGCGAGCGCCTGGAGCGGCTGGTGCGGCGCTTCCTGCACGAGAAAAAATTCGTCGGCTGCGCCGGCCTGGAGATCACCGACGAGATGCGGCTGACGATCGCCGGCCAGGCCTGCCTGCTGCTGCTGGGCACGCGCGGCGATGCCGTGTATCCGACCCTGAACGCGGTACTGGTCTATCCCGGCGCCTTCCTGGTGCCGCGGCGCCAGGTCGACGCGGCTGGCGTGGTGACCGAGGAGCGCCAGGACCTGTTGGGCGAATCCTGGGGCGACGGCCGGGTGATCCTGTCGTGGGACCACGTGCGCCGCGGCGACGCGGACGAGGCCCCGGCGCACAACGTCGTCCTGCACGAATTCGCCCATCAGCTCGACAGCGAGTCGGGCGCCACCAACGGCGCACCGTATCTCGGCAGCCCAGAACGCTACCGCAGCTGGTCGGAGGTGCTCTCGCGCGACTTCGCCTCCCTGTGCGAGGACGCCTGGATGGGGCGGGAAGGGGTGCTCGACCATTACGGCGCGACCAACCCCGCCGAATTCTTCGCGGTGGCCACCGAAGCCTTCTTCGAGCAGCCGCACCGGCTCAGCCAGCGGCATGCGGCGCTGTACGAGGAATTCCTGAAGTACTACCGGGTCGACCCGCGCGCCTGGCAGGCCGCGCCCGACGAGCCCGTCTATGGCGGGACCATCTACGGCCAATGGCAGTAAAAAGAGCGCCCGGCACAGCCCTCAGGACAAGGCGCGCCGTCGAAGACAGTACACTCGTACGGCGAGACGGTGCAACGCAGTCATGAGGGCTGTGCCGGGCGCTCGTGGCAATGAACTGCGTGCGTTTGCGTACAGAGCCTACTGTCCAGCAAGCGCATGCTTGTCGCCATCCAACGATGCAGGAGAAAGCCATGTCCACCATCATTGCAGGGCATTTTCAAACGCAGGAGGAAGTCGACGTCGCCCGCCGCGTCCTGGGCGAAGCCGGCTTCGAGCCGGAGCGCATCAGCGCCTTTTATCTCAGCCAGGCCGGCCAGCACGACATGACGCCGATTGGCGGCGACAACATCCAGTCACCGGGCGCCAAGGAGGCACCGGTCGGACTGGCCAAGGGCAGCGCCACGGGCGGCGCGGTCGGGGCCGTCGTCGGTGCCGTCACGGCGCCGGTGACCGGCCCGGCAGGCCCGATCGTCGGCGGCCTGCTCGGCGCCCACGTCGGCTCGCTGTTCAGCTTTTCCAGGATGAAGGAGGCCGGCGAAGCAGAAGCGGGCGGCCATGCCCCGATGGAAGTGCGCAAGGCCGGCATGCTGGTGGCCGTCGCTTTCGACGATGCCGGGCTGGAAGGCAAGGCGGTCGACGTGTTGCGCCGCCTGGGGGCATTCCAGATCGAGCGCGCCCGCGGCAACATTGTGGACGGCGACTGGGCCGACTTCGACCCCGCCAGCCCGCCCGACGTGATCGCCTGACCGGCGGCAGAACACGCATCTGCCATAGGCTTGCCTGTTCTCTATTCAACCCTTTGATCCAGGTCAACAGCGTCCAGTTTTTGACTTCTAGACTTGTCGCTTTGGGCCGCGTGGCCGCTCGACAGGGGGAAGCATGGATGAGAAGAAGGTGGCACTGGTTACTGGAGGCATGGGTGGACTCGGCACGGCGCTGTGCCGGCGCCTGCATGACGCAGGTTTTACCGTCGCATTGACTTACTCACCCGGCAACACCACGCACGAAGCCTGGCTCTCGGCCCAGCACAACGACGGCTACCGCTTCCATGCCTACCGTCTCGATGTCACCGACGATGCGGCCTGCGGGGCAGCTATGGAAGGTCTGCTGGTGGATCACGGCCGGCTCGACGTGCTGGTCAACAACGCCGGCATCACCCGCGACCGCAGCTTGCGCAAGATGACGCTCGAGGACTGGCATGTCGTGCTGCGCACCAACCTCGACAGCGTGTTCCACCTGAGCCGGCGGGCAATCGAACCGATGCTCGCGCAGCGCTGGGGGCGGATCATCAATATTTCCTCCGTTAACGCCAATGCCGGGGCCTTTGGCCAGACCAACTACGCCGCCGCCAAGGCCGGCATGCACGGCTTCACCAAGGCGCTCGCACTGGAAACGGCGCGCCACGGGATCACGGTGAATACCGTGTCGCCCGGCTACCTGCGCACCAGAATGGTCGAGGCAGTACCCGAGGAAGTCATGAAAACCAAGATATTGCCGCAGATTCCGCTCGGCCGGCTGGGTGAACCGGCCGAGGTCGCGGCGCTGGTGGCCTACCTCGCCTCGGATGCGGCCGGCTTCGTGACCGGGGCCGATATCGCCATCAACGGCGGCCAGCACATGCGCTAGCGTTTCTCCAGGCGCGTCTGGCAGGTGATGCACAGGCGCGCCTCGGGGCGTGCCTGCAGCCGCGAAAAGCCGATGTCGTTGCCGCATTCTTCGCACAGGCCGTAGCTGCCGTCGTCGAACTTGGCCAGTGCGTGGCGCAGCACCTGCATCTGGGCTGCGTTGTGGCCGGCGGCCTCGAGCGCGAGATCGTTGAGCAGGCGCACGGTTGCCTTGTCGGCGGGAGAGGTTTCGACTTCAGGGACGGGCAGGTCGCGGTCCGCGCCGGCCGCTTGCGGCTCGGCCACGCCGCTCAGGGCGGCAAGGCGCGCCTCGAGCGTGGCGCGCAACTGCGCCAGCTGGCCGGCGTCGAGTGCAGTGGTGGTAGTCATGGCAGTGACGACTGGCATGTCAGCGGCATAGCCGGGCGCGCTGGCGGTGCGCCGCTTGCGGGAACTTCGGTAAGCCGTTCATTGCACACCCCCACATGAACTGGTGTGGGGCCAGTGTAACGCGATGCGCGCCCAAAAACCACGGGCGCACACGTCACGTCCCGGGAAGCTGACAGCGGCCTAGGCCGGCTTGCCCGGCGGCGGTGTGCGATGGCTCTCGACGGCCTTGATTTGCGTGCGGATCTTGTCGAGGGCCAGGAGGATCGGCGCGGCCTGGCCGGTGGCGGCCGCGCCCGCCAGGTGCAGCAGGCCGGCCACCAGCCCGGTCACGTCGCCGATGAGGGCGATCTTGCGGATTTTCTCGGCTGCCTCGGTCGTCAACGCCACGATGCCCTGTTGCGACTTGCCGAGCGACTTGACGATGTAGGTGCCCGCATCGGCATACAGACCGTTGGCCCGCTGGCGCAGGATCAGTTCGTCTTCCAGCAGGGCGCGCGCCGTGGCCTGCACCTTGTCCGGCACCGGCCCGCCATCGTAGGCGCGGATGTCGCGCATGATGCGCTCGTGCAGCTGGTCGGCGCAGGCCGACAACTGGTCCGCCAGTTCGACGATCTGCGGCACGCTGGCCAGGCCGCTGCCGGCCGGGGCGGCCGGCGTGGCCACCTCGTGAGCGCCGCCCGCCGGCGCCTTCACTGCGGCGCCCCCGCTTGCGTCCGCCGCTTGCGCCGTGCCTGCGAACGCCGCGCCCGTGTCGCCCGCTTCGGCCATGCGGCCCGACACGGGTTCATCCATATTCGTTTCGTTCGCCATGCCGGCTCCTCCTTCATCAATCGCTTGCGAGACCTTCGCGGATCATCCGCAGGTCGCGTCCATAGTTGCCGAGCATGCGCTTCACGTCGGCCTCCGACAGCTTGTGCAGGTTCTCGCGCAGTTTCTGGTGCCCGAGCGCCACCTTGGTCAGCCCCTGCAGGGCGAGGTCGTAGCGGCGGTCGATGAGCTTGTACTCGCTCGCCTTGTTCATGTAGTGCACCTTGGCCAGCGTGACCAGCATGCGCTCGTCCCGTCCCTTGGCGAAAGGCAGCTCGACGTCGAAGATGCCGAGGATGGTCTTCTTCTCGTTTTCGTTGGTCTTGTAGTAGAGGCGGGTGAGCGAAATCATGGCCTCCAGCAGCACCTGCACGTCGGCGTCGCCGTCGTGCACCATCGTCTCGACGCTGCGGTTCTGGTAGCCGGAGGCGATGACGCGCGTCAGCAGCCGCGTGAGTCCCGTATAGGCCGTGATGTGGCGCTGCTGCAGGCCGGAGTCGGCATTGGCCTTGAGTCCGTTGCCGAGGTCGTCGATCTGCGCGCTCAGGTCGTAACGCGTGTCGCCGGCCAGCAGGCTCAGGGTCTGCATGTAGAGCACCACGGCCTTTTGCACGCTGACGAAATCCTCGTACACGGCGCGGCGCTTGGCATCGTTTTCGCGCGCGATCTTGTCGGCGCCGGCAGGCAGATAAGGCTGCTCGCGTTCATAGGTGTCGCGGTAGCGGCGCGACAGTTCGCCGTAGCCGCCGAGTTTCGCCGAGGCATCGGCGAACTCGCGCACCTCGGTCAGGCTGACGGGGCCGCCCGTGCTGGCGCAGCCGCCGAGCAGCAGGTTCAGCCCGAGGAGACAGCAGGCGAGGGTCAGGCGAAATGGTTTCATCGGGTCCTCTCGAACCGGCGAAGATGCCGGGCGGAAAGTCCCCATTCTGGCAAACGCCGTGCGCGGCGGCGTTGCAATGGATCAATGGCTTAGTGGATCTTAATGGATGAAAAGCGCGATGAAGCAATGGATCACCTGCACCGTCAGCAAACCGATGCAGATGACATACAGGACGCAGGTTGCGAGCCAGTACTGGAGCATGCGGCGCATGCCGTGATCGGCGCCGCACAGCAGGGCAATGAAACGTGGCAGCGCGGTCACGCCAGCTTCCCGCAAGCCATCCGGGCGATCATCCCGCACCAGGGAAAGTCGAGAGTTTTACTTATGACAATGAAGTTGTGTGGAAATTATTTTTGCAAGGCTGGAACTATTTGAGAAAGCTCTCGGCCGCGTGCTGCAGATCCCACGCTGATTTGTTGGGCAAGTCAGGCGGGCTGCAACGCGGTCCTGGGAGACATATAAACTCACGCCACCTTGCCGGCATCGAAATGCGGATTTTCGATGATCCCGAACAGGTTGCCGTACGGGTCGCGCACGGTGGCGACCTTGATGCCTTCGCCGACATCGGCCACCGGCGACTCGACCGTGGCGCCGAGGGCGGTCAGGCGCGCGAGCTCCGCCTGCGCATCCGGCGCGCCCCAGTAGGCGGTGGCGCCTGCCGTGCCCGGTACACCGTCGGGCACCAGGCCCAGCTCGAAGCCGCCGACTTCGAAGCCGACATAGAAGGGCTGCTCGAAGTAGGGCGCGCGCTCGAGCACGCGGCGGTACCAGTCGGTCGCTTCCAGCAGTTGGGTCACCGGGTAGATGACGGTACGCAGGCCTTGGATCATGCGATTCTCCTTGTAAAAAGAGAAACGATTGTGGCCCAGCGGCGAAACCTTGTCTACCCCTGGGCTTCACCAGGCTTGTCGGCCATGTCCGTGCGCCATCCGAGGCTGTCGACCGTCGCCGCGCGCGGCGTGTACTCGCAGCCGATCCAGCCTTCATAGCCGAGCTCGTCGAAGAGACGGAACAGGTAGGGGAAATTGATTTCGCCCGTACCCGGTTCGTGCCGGCCCGGCACATCCGCCAGCTGCACGTGCCGGATCAGCGGCAGCAGCTCCCGGATGGTATTGCCCAGGTCGCCTTCCATGCGCTGCATGTGGTAGATGTCGTACTGCAGGAAAAGATTGTCGGCCCCGCATTCGGCGATGATGGCGGCAGCCTGGCGCGAGCCGGTCAAAAAATAGCCCGGCACGTCGCGGTCGTTGATCGGCTCGATGAGCAGGTCCAGGCCGCGCTCCTTGAGCTTGCCGGCGGCGAACTTCAGGTTGGCGACATAGGTGTCGTGCGCGCGCTCGTGCGCTACGTTGCGCGGGATCTTGCCGGCCATGCAATGCAGCATCCGGACGCCCAGTTCATCGGCGTAATCCAGCCCGAGCTCGACGCTGTCCTGGAATTCCTGGACGCGGCGCGGGTCGCAGGCCATGCCGCGGTCGCCCGCCGCCAGGTCGCCCGGCGGCAGGTTGTGCATGATGAGCTGCAATTGATAGCGCGCCAGCCGCCCGGTGATCCATTCCGGCTCGCAGGCGTACGGGAACTGGAACTCGACCGCGTCGAAGCCGGCCGTTCGTGCCGCTGCGAAGCGGTCGAGGAAGCTGAGCTCGGTGAAAAGCGTGCTCAGGTTGGCGGCGAATTTGGGCATGGCGGGACTTGAATGTTGTCAGCCCGGTATCATAGCATTTGCGTGGGGACGGTGCAGGGCCGGGTAATCGTGCGGCGGTGCTTTCGTAGGGTGTGCACTCCGTGC
The DNA here is from genome assembly GCA_039649125.1 of Massilia sp. Lineage (GTDB taxonomy): Bacteria > Pseudomonadota > Gammaproteobacteria > Burkholderiales > Burkholderiaceae_D > Telluria. The sequence goes on from JBBWZO010000050.1 coordinate 9,725, forward strand.
CCACGCCGCACATGGCGTTGCGATGCCCTGCGAAAAGCCGCGCAGACCGCATGCCAGCACCGCCACCTCGGGCGAGCCGCGAACGCCGTCATGGGTTCGCGAACGTTTCGGCCGCGTCCATGCATCAACGCGCCGCATGCGTTCGCGTGGGCACGGAGTGCCCACTCTACGTTAAATAAAAAAAGGCAGCCCGGCGAACCGGACTGCCCCTTATCAATCAGCGTACGCCGCGCTTAGCGGTCGCGCCCGCCCTGGCGTGGTGCCGAGCCCGGACGCGGGCCGCGGCTGGCACTGCTGCCGCCATTGCCGCCACGGTTGCCGCCGCCGGCCGACGCCGGACGGCCACCGCCGTTGCCGCCTGGGCGGCCGCCGCCATTACCGGCACCGGCACCGGCCGAACGGGGCTGGCCCTGGCCACGGCCGCCGCCCGGACGGCCGCCACGGTTCGGGTGGCCGGGCGCGCCGCTGCGCAGCTGGATCGGCTGGGCACGCGCGGTCGGGTCCGGCTCGAAGCCCGGGATCACGTGACGCGGCAGCGTCTGCTTGATCAGCTTCTCGATGTCCTTCAGCATGTCGTGCTCATCGACGCAGACCAGCGACACGGCTTCGCCGGTGGCGCCGGCGCGGCCGGTACGGCCGATGCGGTGCACATAGTCTTCCGGCACGTTCGGCAGGTCGTAGTTGACCACGTGCGGCAGCTGGTCGATGTCGATGCCGCGCGCCGCGATGTCGGTGGCGACCAGCACCTGCAGGCTGCCGTCCTTGAACTCGGACAGCGCCTTGGTGCGTGCCGACTGGCTCTTGTTGCCGTGGATCGCCATCGCGCCGATGCCGTCCTTGCCGAGCTGCTCGACCAGCTTGTTCGCGCCGTGCTTGGTGCGGGTGAACACCAGCACCTGGTGCCAGCTGTTTTCCTTGATCAGGTGCGCCAGCATCGGGTGCTTCTTGTCGCGGTCGACTGGGTGGATCTTCTGGGCGATCACTTCCACCGTCGAATTGCGGCGCGCGACTTCGATCGAGGCCGGGTTGTTCAGCAGGCGGTCGGCGAGGGCCTTGATGTCGTCCGAGAAGGTGGCCGAGAACAGCAGGTTCTGGCGCTTCGGCGGCAGCAGGGCGAGTACCTTGCGGATGTCATGGATGAAGCCCATGTCCAGCATGCGGTCGGCTTCGTCCAGCACCAGGATCTCGATCTTCGACAGGTCGACCGTGCCCTGGCCGGCGTGGTCGAGCAGGCGGCCCGGCGTGGCGACCAGGATGTCGACGCCATGCTTGAGCAGCTTGATCTGCGGGTTGATGCCGACGCCGCCGAAGATGACGGCCGAATTCAGGTTGGTGTACTTGCCGTACAGGCGCACGCTTTCCTCGACCTGGGCCGCCAGTTCGCGGGTCGGGGTCAGGACCAGGGCGCGCACGGCTCGTGGCGAACTCTTGTTTTTCAGGGCCGCGCCGACCGCGTCGGTCGACAGGCGCTGCAGCAGCGGCAGGGTGAAGCCGGCGGTCTTGCCGGTGCCGGTCTGGGCGCCGGCCAGCAGGTCGCCGCCGCCGAGCACGGCAGGAATCGCCTGGGCCTGGATGGGGGTCGGCGTGGTATAGCCCTGTTCAGTGACTGCACGAACAATGGCGTCGGACAAGCCGAGGGTAGCAAATGACATAGACTCTTCTGGTGAGGTTGATTCCGCCGCGGCGCAAGCGGCGCCAGGATCGGAGGGAGTGACCAACGCCGGGTCCGGAACACCGTCGTGCGGTGCGCCGAAAAGCGGCGAGGTCATATTATGACTATTTTGTTGCGCGGTAGAAATACTGTACTGCGATGCCGGCCGCTGCACAGCGCGGCGGCGGCAGCCAAGCCTGCTATTTTACGCGAAAGGAACCATCAGCGGGATCATCTGTGCGAACACCTTCGGGCCGGCGGCGATGATGTCGCCCTTGTTCAGGTATTCCGACTCGCCGTTGAACTCGCCGACGATGCCGCCCGCTTCGGTCACCAGCAGGGAACCGGCGGCGATATCCCAGATCTTCAGGCCTTTCTCGAAGTAGGCGTCGACGCGGCCGGCGGCCACGTTGGCCAGTTCCAGCGCGGCCGAGCCGCTGCTGCGCACGCCGTGGCAGCGCGAAGCGACGACTTCGTACATGCGCAGGTATTCGGCCAGCGCGCGCGGATCCGGACCATGGCCGGCGGCGATCAGGGCCTTGCCGATGCGGTCGTGGTTCTTCACGCGGATGCGCTTGTCGTTCAGGTAGGCACCGGCGCCCTTGGTGGCGGTGAACAAGTCGTTGCGGACCGGGTCGTAGATGAGGGCTTGGGTGATCACGCCGCGCTGCTGCAGCGCGATCGAGATGCAGAAGTTCGGGTAGCCGTGCAGGAAGTTGGTGGTGCCGTCGATCGGATCGATGATCCAGACGTATTCGCTGTCGTCGTTCAGGTTGCGCGACGGACCGGACTCTTCGCCCAGGATGGCGTGGTCGGGATAGGCCTTCAGCAGGGTTTCGACGATCGCCTGCTCGGCGGCCTGGTCGATGTCGGTGACGAAATCGTTGTGTTCTTTTTCAGAAACGGTAATACGGTCGAGGTCGAAAGACGCGCGGTTGATGACGGTGGCGGCGCGGCGAGCGGCCTTGATGGCCGTATTGAGCATTGGATGCATGTTTGCTTTTTCCTGAAAAAATGCAGACGCCCACCGCGCAGTTGGCGCCGTGGACCGTCGAAATCGAGAGTGAATTAAGAGTGCCTAACAAAACCTCCATGACTGCATTGCGGCGTCTCGCCGTACAGGCGTACTGTCTTCGACGCCGCGCCTTGTCCTGAAGCTTTTGTTTTGCACTCTAAAGAGCAAAGCGGCGCCGAACCCGTTAGAATTCCGGCCTTTCCTGCCTGAATTCTACTGTTCGCCGCCGCGCGATGGCGCTATTTTAAATGAACCCGAACGAAACCGACACATCTCTCTTCACCCGCCTGCCGCATGGCCTACGTTTCGTGCTCGTCGAAACCAGCCGTGCCGGCAATGTCGGCTCGGTCGCGCGCGCCATGAAAACGATGGGTTTCCACGAGCTGGTACTCGTCGCCCCGCGCTGTGCCGACCCCCTGAACGATCCGGAAGCGGTGGCCTTCGCCAGCGGCGCGAGCGACGTGCTGGCCGGTGCGCGCATCGTCGGCACCATGGCCGAAGCCCTGGAAGGCTGCAACTTCGCCGCCGCCGTGTCGGCGCGCCTGCGCGAATTCTCGCCGCCGGTGTGGACGCCGCGCGCATTCTCGGCCCACCTCGCCGCACATGTCACCAGCAACGGCGAATTGCATCCGGCCCTCATCTTCGGCAACGAGCGTGTCGGGCTGCCGAACGAGATCGTCGAGAAGTGCAACGTCCTCATCAATATTCCGGCGAACCCGGCGTATTCGTCGCTGAATCTGTCGCAGGCGGCGCAGGTGCTGGCCTACGAGTGCCGGATGGGCGCCATTGGCGACAGCCTGCCGGCCACACCCGTCGGCTTCCAGGGCGATGCCGCCAGCCTGGCCCAGATCGAAAGCATGTATGCCCACCTGGAAGAGGCGCTGGTAGCGATCGGTTTCCTGAATGCGGATAATCCGAAGAAGCTGATGCCGCGCCTGAAGCGGTTGTTCTCGCGCACACAACTGGAAACCGAAGAGGTAAATATCCTGCGCGGGATTGCGCGGCAAATCCTGAAGCGCTAGTGTTCGCTGGCGCGGCTGTTGCAGCAGGCGGTGAAAAGCCACCGCCGAGCCAGGAATCGGCCGGGACCGACTCGGCTACATTCCTCATCGGCCTGGATTCTTGAAATCCTAGCGTCCCACGCCAATGCCGATACCGACGCCGGAACCACGCCCCCAGCTGCCAAAGCCGCCAAAAATGGACGTCGATACGCCTCCGCGGTAGCCGTTCTCCTTTTCCGCGGACTGAAGAATGCAATTACGCCAGGGATCCGAGTTCGCTGCATAGCCGAGCTGCGCGCACGCCGGCCCGTACACGGCGATCATGCGGTCCATCTCGGCTTGTTGCTTCATTGCCTTTTCTTGTGGGGTAGAGCATCCGAGCAAGCAAACGACGCTTGCTGCCGTCAACATCAAAGCGCGCATGGCGGTTCTCCTTCAGCGATCGATCGAATCAGCTTGAGCCTGGCAGGCGATGGGACGATCATACATCTCAATCGATTTCCCCGATTTTCGCTGAGCGCTACAGGGTAAAGGTGTCCAGGGTCTTGCCGCCGCCGTGTCGCTCTCGACCCGAGGAGTAGCGTACTTGTCGAAGAAAGTACGCTTGTACGGCGAAACGATGCGGCGTCGCCACGGGCGTTTTAGCAGGCGCTCTCTCTTGTATAAACAGGACCGTACACTCTTTTCTGCACGGGAAGCGGATTGGCAGCGTAGCTCTTCGAACGCTTTTGGAGCGCCTGACAAAACCCTACCGCTGCTGTGCAGGTTCTGTTCGGCGCGCTTCCTTCCTTTTCTGGTTTCCCCCTCAGGAGGAATTCCCCATGAAAATACTGTTCAGCCTGGCGGTGGCAGCTATTCTGTTGGGGCGTGTCTATTGCAAAGCGATTGTCGATGAGTTGTTCGTGACCCTGTTGTTCATCGCGGCATCCCCGTGGCTCATCCCATTTTTTGTGAAGACTTTCCATTTGAAAGCTGCGGAGCTGTTCGGACTGAAAATCGAGATCGAGAATCTCGAAGGTAAATTACAGGAGGAGTCGAGGCGCCTGGATCAGCTTTTTCTTCTTTCCATGGGGAAGCATGCGTTCAATCACATGGAAAAGCTTGCATTACCCCAGGGGTTCGGAAGCTTCTCCGTCAGTCCGCCATTTGAGCGTGAATTGGTTTATCTCGAGAACCTGGGGGGTAATCCCCCCGCAAAAAGAGCGTGTTTAGAAGTAGAATTTTCTACTTAAGAACAGAAAGCTCTACATGAAGACGTCCCGCTTTACCGACAGCCAGATCATCGCCATCCTCAAGCAAGCCGAA